>JBEEPE010000294.1:0-15773 GCA_041191265.1 Verrucomicrobiota bacterium
AAAAACAGCTCGAGTGGTGTCATGAAGCCCCCTTCTACACGCTTGGACCTCTCACCACGGACATTGCGCCCGGATATGACCACATCACGAGCGGTATCGGGGCAGCGATGATTGGCTGGTACGGGTGCGCCATGCTCTGTTACGTGACTCCGAAGGAGCATCTCGGTTTGCCAAATCGAAAAGACGTAAAAGATGGCGTGATTGCGTACAAAATCGCGGCACATGCGGCGGACTTGGCAAAAGGACACCCCGGTGCGCAGTACCGAGATAACGCCCTAAGCAAAGCGCGATTCGAGTTTCGCTGGGCCGACCAGTTTAACCTTGGCCTTGATCCGGTCACAGCTCGCGAATTCCACGACGAGACCCTGCCTCAAGAGGGTGCAAAAAATGCGCACTTTTGCTCAATGTGTGGCCCTCACTTCTGCTCAATGAAAATCACAGAAGACGTCCGGAAATTCGCTGAAGAGAATGGATTGAATGACGAGGCCGCCCTTGAGGCGGGGATGCAGAAAAAGAGCGCCGAGTTTCTCGAGCAAGGAGGCGAAGTCTATAGCGCCTCAAGGCTTGGAACCTCTCAAACCCTCGCATAACCCGAGTCGCCTCGGGGCCAACCCCTTGGCGATGCGCTCAGAACGCACTTAGCCGCTATTCCATCGCTGCCGAGTCGAGTCGTCCGGCAAGACTTTCAGCCGAAGCAAAACCACCTTCCCATCTCAGTAAATTGGGATAGAAAACGACCAAAATGTCCTTGCAGCCCCAATCTCCCCTCAAAGATACCCAAAACGAACCGGATCACCGACAGATACCTATCGATCGCGTTGGAATCAAAAGCCTCCGTTTTCCAATGCGCCTCCGCGACAAAGCCCGTAAGGAGCAACACACCGTCGCGAACGTCGCGCTCACCGTCGACCTCCCTGCGGCTTTCAAAGGCACACACATGAGCCGGTTCATTGAGGCCATTCATGCAGAAGGCACTGAACTCCACGGAGACCAGATTCACTCCCTGCTAAGAAGTCTCACAACGCGGCTCCAAGCAGAGTCCGCCCACGCGACCTTTACGTTCCCGTTTTTTCGAGAAAAGTTAGCTCCGGTTTCCGGTAAACTCGGCATCTTAGACTACGACGTCACCTTCAGCGCAACGCTGACCAAGGGCCATTTTGATCTGCTCACAACCCTCGTTGTCCCGGTCGCAACCTTGTGCCCTTGCTCAAAGGCAATCAGTGACCGAGGAGCCCACAATCAGCGCGGTCACGTGACGTTTGCGGTCCGCACCGATGCGCACATCTGGATTGAGGATCTTATCGAGCTCGTCGAAAAAAGCGCGTCATGCGAGCTTTACAGCGTCCTTAAACGCCCGGACGAGAAGGCCGTCACCGAACAAGCTTACGACAACCCCGTCTTTGTCGAAGATCTGGTGAGAAATGTCGCTGAACGAGCAAACCGAAAAGAGCACATCACATGGTACCGAGTCGAAGCTGAAAACTTCGAATCCATCCACAACCACAACGCCTACGCTCTCATCGAGAAGGACAAACGCGCCTAATCACCAACACCCACGGCCCCACACCAATGCACACCCCGGAATGCCTCGCCATCATCGCGGGAAACGGTTCATACCCGATGATCCTCGCGCAGGAGGCTCGGAAAGCCGGGGTCAAACGCATTGTAGCTGCCGCATTCCTAAACGAGACCAAACCCGAACTTGCGTCTCTCGTGGACGATTTCACTACCCTCAGGGTCGGCCAACTCGGAGCCCTGCTCAAGTACCTCCAAAAGTCCGGCGCCAGCGCCGCTATCATGGCCGGACAAATCGCTCCCAAAAATCTTTTCGACCTCCGTCCCGACATCAAAGCCCTCTTCATCCTCGCCAAACTCAAGGAACGAAACGCCGAGAGTATTTTCGGTGCAATCGCCGCCGAATGCGCTCTAGTCGGCGTCCCTTTGCTCCCTGCCACCACATTTATGGACCAGTTTCTAGCGCCAAAGGGGCACTTTGCTGGTCCCGCCCCAAATCGCCGACTTGTCGACGATTTTGCCTACGGACTCCGTATCGCCAAAGAGGTGAGCCGACTGGACATCGGACAAACCGTTATTGTCAAAAAAGGCACCGTACTCGCCGTTGAAGGTTTTGAGGGCACCAATGCTGCCATTCTGCGGGGCGGCGAGCTTGGTCGAGGCGAGGCAACCGTTGTTAAAGTATCCAAGCCTCAACAGGACCTTCGTTTCGATGTTCCGGTCATTGGTCCCGCCACCCTCGAAACCGCACACGTCGCTGGAGTTCACGCCATTGGAATCGAGGCCGGCCAAACGCTCCTGCTTGAAAAAGAAAAAACCCTCTCCCTCGCCTCCGAAAAACGGATAACCCTCTGCGGATTATGAACCCAACCTGTCGTATCGGAGTTATCGGAATCGGTCACATTGGAAGAAATCATGCCCGTATTCTTGCTGAAATCGCCGGACAGGAGTTCACCGCCATCTACGACGGCAACCGAGACGCCGCTGAGGCTGTGGCACGCCAATACAAAGTCAAAGCAGCCGCCTCGCTCGAGGAGTTCATCTCGCTGGTTGACGCTGCCACCATCGCAACCCCCACCCCTACCCATTTTCCAATCGGCATGGCCCTTCTCGAACAGGGACGCCATGTGCTCATCGAAAAACCCATCACCGAAAATGCATCCGAAGCACAACTGCTCGTGGAAGCAGCGCAATCCCGTGGACTCGCCTTGCAAGTCGGCCACGTTGAACGGTTCAACCCTGCCCTTTCAGCGCTCGAGGAACGCCTAAACAACCCGCGCTTCATCGAGTCTCACAGACTCTCACCTTACCCAAATCGCAGCACGGAGATTGGTGTCGTTCTCGACCTCATGATTCATGACTTGGAAATTATCCTCCATCTGGTCCGCTCCGAGGTGCAGTCCATCGACGCCGTCGGGATCCCTATCCTCAGCAAAGGCGAGGATATCGCGAACGCCCGACTGCGATTTACGAATGGATGCGTCGCCAACATTACGGTGTCTCGGGTGAGTCCAGAGCGGTTGAGAAAAATCCGCGTCTTTCAACCAAACGCTTACCTCTCGCTGGATTACCAGAAACAAGAGGGGTTTACCTACCGACTCGCGGACGATTCCGCACAGGAGTCATCCCTGCTCGCAAAACTTTTCGCGTCCAACGATTCCGCCATCGTTTCAGAGTTCGCTGGAAAAAAAATTCTCCGTGAACCAGTTCGAATCGAGAAGGGCGAGCCTCTCCTTCGTGAAATCGCTGATTTCCACGCCTGCGCTCGTGCGGGCACCCGCCCGAAAGTTAGCGGATACGAGGCCACTCGCGCTCTTGAAATAGCCCTCGAAATCACCCGTCGAATCGAGGAGCAGAATGCAACCGCCCAGCCCTAACCCATGAAACTCTACGTCGTCGCGGGTGAATCATCTGGAGACGCGAGAGGAGTTGAACTCCTTTCAGCGCTTCGTTCGCTGCGGCCTGACGTACAAATCCTCGGCGCCGGCGGCCCACTCATGGCATCCCTCGCCAATGGTCCTTTCCTTGAATGGACCAGCGAGGCGGTTGTGGGCATTTGGGATGTCCTTAAAAAGTACCCCTACTTCCGCGGCCAGTTCGACCGGATGCTGGCAGAAATCGCTGTCCAAAAGCCAGATGCCCTCCTCCTCATCGACTACCCAGGCTTTAACCTCCGCCTTGCCCGTGAGGCAAAAAAACGCCACCCGTCTCTTAAAACCATCTACTACATCAGCCCTCAGGTCTGGGCTTGGCATCGAAGTCGGATCGGGGAAATGGCGCGCTTCCTCGACTTGATGCTGTGTATCTTCCCGTTCGAAAAACAACTCTACGAATCCTCAGGCCTACACACAGCCTTCGTCGGGCACCCGATGCTTGACTCTCTCGCCACTCGCAAACAACCAACCCCCAGAGACCCGTCTCTCATCGGACTTTTTCCGGGAAGCCGTTCCCGAGAAATTCGCCATCTCTTTCCCGTGATGCTCGAAGCCGCTAAGGAGCTAGCCAGCCGCATCCCAGGCCTTCGCTTCGAAGCAGCGGCCGCCTCCCCCGCCCTCGCGGCGCTCATGAACGAGTTTCTGCGCTTAAAAAAATATGACCCTGGTTTCTGCCAAGTCCGTTGCGGCCGATTCTATCCGCTCATGCAGGAGGCAGCAGCAGGCATGGTCTGCTCGGGCACAGCCACACTCGAAGCTGCTTACTTCGGCCTACCCTCCGTTCTTCTCTACAAAGTCGCATGGCCAACGTGGTGGATTGGAAAAATGCTCGTGGAAGTCCCTCACCTCGGTATGCCAAACGTCCTCGCCGGACGTGAAATTCTCCCCGAGTTTCTCCAGACGAGCGCTCGTCCTCGCCCTATCGCAGATGCGCTCGAACGCCTTCTCACGCAGCCAGACCACCGGAAGGCTCAGCAACAGGCTTTCGAGGAAGTAATCCGTCACCTCGGTACGCCGGGCGCAGGAGCGCGCGCCGCTCGGGAGGTTGCGGCTCTTCTTGAGTAAAGAATCGTCGCTCGGCCTCGAGAAAAACAGGGCGACGCGGACGAAACTAAGCCTTGCGAAACGCGCTAAACAGTCGATTCGCCTCCTCTAGAGTCTCCTTGCTCCCCACATCAAACCAAACGCCCGGTACCTCCCACGTGCGAACCGCCACCCTCGGGTATAACCACTGCACGAACCTTCCCGGCTGATCGGGGTTATTCCCCTCAGCAAGGTACTGAGCCACCATCCTGACAACTGTTTTAGGGTAAAAGTACAGGGCTATCCCAATCTTGCTGCTCTTTGGTTCAGCCGGCTTCTCCTCAAAGCCCCTGAGAGTCCCGTCTTCACCGATATCCACCACACCGTACTTCTGCGCCTGCTCAAGGCTTCCCACGTCGTACACACCCAAAACCGGTCCCCCCGCCGCCGTACACGCCACTCCAAACTCAGTAAGGCTTTCAGAAAAGAGATTGTCGCCCGCCACCACAATCAGGTCTGACTCATCCAACCTCGCCCGCCGAATCACCAAATCCAAATCCCCAATCGCACCGAGTTTGTCCGCATCGCCCGTAGACCCATCGTCAATCACCTCAACCCGCATCTGCGCCTTTCCAGAGCGATAACCCTCCGCCCATCGCTCGAAATCTCCCGCAAACTTGTGATTGGTCACGACATAAACCGCCTCGATTTCCCGAATTGGCGCCAGGTTATCAATCACCCACTCCATCATCGGCTTGCCAGCCACTTCAAGCAGAGGCTTGGCCTTCGTCAACGTCAACGGATAGAGGCGTGTCGCGTAGCCTGCAGCCAAAATCAAAACGTTCATGAACGCAGGATGCCGCGACGAAAACTTTGTCGCAAACGAAACCTCTGTCACATCAGCCTCGCCGGCTGCCCCGTGGATTCCAAAACCGAGTGCCAGAGATCCCCATCCGGATCAACTTTGCGCCGACCGTGCGTCACTAAATCCAATGGCAGATGCACATACGAACCGTGCCAACGCCCCACAATCATCCCAGTCTTACCCGCCATCGCCGCGTGGACCGCATGCTGCGCCAACATCGAACAGTACACGTTGTCCTGAGGGTTTGCGGGCACAGATCGGATCAAGTAACTCGGGTCAATGTACTTAACACTCACAGGCACCCGCCGCTCCTTAAAAAATCCGTTAATCCGGTCGCGCAAATACAAACCAATATCCGCGTGCAACTTGTTGCCTGATGCGTCCGTGCCTCCACCCTCGGCCAGAAGATTCTGTCCGGCACCCTCGGCCACGACAATCACCGCCGACTTTCGCTTGGCAATTCGGTAATGCAACGCCTCAAGCAAACCGCCCGCCCCCTCAAGATTGAAGTCAACCTCAGGAATCAAAACAAAATCCACATTGCTTCCCGCGAGAGCCGCATAACAGGCAATGAATCCAGAGTCGCGCCCCATCAACTTCAAGAGCCCTATTCCGTTTTGAGAACCCGTGGCTTCCACGTAAGCAGACCGAACCGCCTGAACCGCATTAGCAAATGCAGTTTCAAACCCGAAGCTCTTGTCTAAGAACATGATGTCATTATCAATCGTCTTCGGAATCCCAACTACGGCCTTGTTTAACCCCCGCTTGGAACACTCCTCCGCAATCAACGAAGCCCCTCGCAACGTCCCATCGCCACCCACCACAAAAAACAAATCCACCTTCATCTCCTCCAACAAATCCACCATTTCCCCAATGTCCTGAGGACCTCGCGAACTCCCCAAAATCGTCCCGCCAAAGTTGTGGATTTGAGCCACACTTTCCGGACGTAACACCATTGGCGTGAACCCGTGACGTGAAACAAGACCCTGGTATCCGTATCGAAACCCGTACGTGCGCGTCACCCCGTACCGAGTGTGGCACTGCGTCACAATCCCACGAATAATATCGTTTAAACCCGGACAAAGTCCGCCACACGTCACGATACCCGCCGTCGTTTTCGCCGGATCAAAAAAGATGCGTTCGCGAGGACCCGCAACTTCGAAACTCACGCCTGCCCCAGGGCCCGCAGACGCCAACGAATGATCATAGAGAACCCGCTCACCGTCCGTGCGGAAAACCGCAGTGGGCGTGTTGCCGTGCTTCAGGGGGGAAGTAAACGAGCAAGTGCCTAAGGAGCGAATCGACGTATCCATGGAGTGGTACCCTTCACTCAGCCCGAATCAGGGCGCTCTGGGCAAGCCCGAACCGAAAACATCTGTCGAACTGCCGACCGCCGGCGAGTCGGCACTGAGCAAAAAACATCCCTGTGCACTCAAGTAATTAGCTCAATGAGATGATGTTGCCGATGCGCTAATGCCCAGAAACCCGCAACACCATCAACGTCGCTAATCGTTGAGTGGCCTCATCCAACTTTTGAACTGCCGCCTTCAGCGCCTCCCCGCGCCCAGCCTCCAAAGCGACACGCACCGCCACTTGCGCAACGCCAATCTCAGACTGCTCATGCTCATCCAAATCTCCCCCCACCAATGCCATCGCCGCTTCAACCGCCGGAATCATCTCCTCAGCTTTCATCTTTGCCTCCGTCCAAACCCTCGCAGCCATATCCTCAAACGCATGCTCCAAGCTGTCTTCCAACATCTTCTCAACCGCCTCGTCACTTACGTCCACCGCGCTAGCCATCCGAATCTCCGTCTCACGCCCCGTCCCAACGTCACGTGCCAAAACTGACAAAACTCCATTCACATCAATCGTGAACTGGACGCCAACCCGCGCCTTTCCCTTCTCAGCGGCCTCAAACGGAATCTCAAACCGCCCCAACTCCCAGTTGTCATCCGCCAGCTCCCGCTCCCCCTGAAGAACGCGAACCGACATCGAGCGCTGGCCCGCCACCGCATTCGTAAATAACTCGCCCGCCTTGCACGGAATGGAACTGTTCCGCGGAATAATCACATTCATCAAACCGCCATACGTCTCAATCCCAAGCGAAAGCGGCGTCACATCCAACAGCAAAGCCTCACGAACCGTCCCCTCCAAAATCCCTGCCTGTAACGTCGCCCCCACCGCTACCGCCTCATCCGGGTGCTGCGAAATGTCCGGTTCACGTCCAAAAATCTCCGCTGCCAACCGGCGCACCGCTGGAATCCGCGTGCTCCCACCCACCAAAACCACCGCCGAAAGGTCTCCCGCCGCCAAACCTGCGTCCGCTATCGCACGTAAACACAGGCCACGGGTCTGCTCAATCCAAGGCGCCGAAACTCCGTCAAACTCCGACCGGTCGACAGCCAACTCCACCGATTTGCCGTCTCGCTCCAAAAACGGGACACGAAACGTCTCCTGCTCCCTTTCCGACAGCGCGTGCTTCACCCGCACCACCTCCGCCCGTAACCGCGCCCGCGACAGCCCATCCGCTAATGCTCCCTCACCCACCACCAACCCGCTCCGCTCGCAAAGATGCCGCTCGAGAGCCGCATCCAAATCGTCGCCTCCTAACCGAGTGTGACCGGTTGTCGATAACACCCGGAAGACACCCTCGCTCATTTCCAAAATCGAAATGTCAAACGTCCCTCCTCCCAAATCATAAACCGCAACCCGTGAACGCTCTCCTAGACGTTCCAGACCGTACGCCAAAGCCGCCGCTGTGGGCTCGTTCAAAATCCGCTCCACCACAAAACCCGCCAGCTCGCCAGCCGCGCGCGTCGCCTGTCGCTGCGCATCGTTGAAATACGCAGGCACAGTAATCACCGCCCGATTGATAGTCGCCCCCACGGCTTGCTCCGCATCCCCTTTCAACTTTCGCAAAACCTCCGCTGAAACATTCACCGGTGAGACCCAGCGTTCCCCCGCACAGATCTCAACCCTGCCAGATGAATCCGCGCGAAGTGTCCCGCCCTCCCAATCCTCAACCTCAACCAATCGCCTGCCCATCAGGCGCTTCACCGATGAAATCACCACCCCTCCATTCGCCCTCACAGCAGCGGCACGCCTACCCACCGTTACCGTGTCCGCCCCGATGTACCCCACCACCGACGGCGTGATTCTCTCCCCCTCACCATCCGCTAGCAGCACGGGAAACCCCGCATCCATCACTCCAATCAGCGAGTTCGTCGTCCCTAAATCAATTCCGGCAATCATCAACCAACGCCCTAGCAGACCTCCCTGAAAACGGCAAACTACCCCTCGAACTAATCGCGCAACCAGAATCAGTACACGTCCTTGCGATACCGCTTCGCGTCCTTCAACGCTTTAACGTATTCCAGCGCCGCCTCCTCCGACCGGCCAGACTCCCGACGAACCACAGCCACTAACTCCGCTTCAACATCCTTCGCCATCCGCTCCGCATCACCGCACACGTAAAAATACGCCCCCCCCTCCAACCACGCATACAACTCTCTCGAGCGCTCCCGCATGCGATGCTGCACGTAGACCTTCTCGGCTTGGTCTCGAGAAAAGGCCAAATCCAACCCCTGCAAAACACCGCCACGCTGCCACTCCGCTAACTCCTCCTCGTAAAGAAAATCTGACGCCCGACGTTGCTCGCCAAAAAACAACCAGTTCCGACCCGAGGCCCCCGTAGCCGCACGCTCCTGCAGAAATGCGCGAAAAGGCGCAACCCCCGTCCCCGGTCCAACCATCACCACATCCGTCGAACCATCCTCCGGAAGCCTGAAATGCTTCGCGGTATGAACAAACACCGGAACCGCGCCCCCGACCGACCGATCCGCAAGATACGAGGATGCAACACCCGCACGACGACGCCCGAATGATTCGTATCTCACCGTCGCAATCGTCAAATGCACCGCCTCTCCAACCGCTTTCCGACTCGACGCGATGGAATACAGCCGCGGCTGAAGCTTTCTCAATACCTTCGCGAACTCCGCCGCCTCCCAGTGCAAACTCTTGAACTTCAAAAGAAAATCAATCACCTCCCGGCCCCACAAGTAAGCATCCAGTTCCTTCTTCTTTGACGCATCCTGTGTAAGCACTGCCAACTCAGATGCCGAATCCCCAGCCTTTGCTACGATTGCCGCCAAAAACTCTTTTCCCGGAGTCGTAATCACCACATCCCGAATCAAAAAATCCCGGAGCGATTTCGTCTGCCCATCCGCACTCGTCACCTCCGCCAATCCTGACAACCCCGCTACACACAGAATCTCGTCCACCAACGCCGGATTGTTACTAGGGAAGACGCCGAGCGAATCTCCCACCTCGTACGCTAATCCTGATCCCGCCAAACAGATTTCGTGGTGGCGAGTCTCCTTCCCTGAACCCAAACCGGACAACACACGATTTATTTGGTGTGGAGCTGGGAATGGGTTCTTGCGCGAAAAGAGGGTTACGGAATCAGAAGACATGGCGCGGACGATAATCCGCACCACGGCCGACGTTCAAGCAATCCAGTCCGCAGCGCAAAAGCGCATGAACCCGATTACTCCACGCGGTACAGCTCTGTCTTGGTCCGCAATATCAGTGAGTTTCCAACCACCGCGGGCGACGCCATGAAGCCATCACCCAACGTGCTCTTGGATACCACCTCGTAGTTCGGCGACGCCTTCACCACCGTGGCATTACCCTGAGCATCCCAAAAATATACCAATCCATTCGCCACGAGAGGCGAAGCCGCGAAGTCGCTCCCAATCCGCTCGCGCCACTTCAAATCGCCCGTTTCCAAATCCAAACACGAAGCAATCCCGCCCGAGGAAACCATGAACACCATCCCATTTGAAATGACCGGAGTTGTCTGATCCGGCGCCTGTCCCTTTTGTTTCCAAATCACATGCGATTCCGTCACGTCACCCTTTGCCCCCTCCAACCTCACTCCCCAAACCTCCGGCTTCATGAAGCCCGTGCAAATCACTAACGTCTTCCCGTCGCTCACCGGCAACGGAACATTCGAGAATCCCGTGCCGTAGTTCAGGTGCCACTTCTCAACCCCCGTTGCCGGATCCAACGCGTATAAACGCGTCGATGCAGTCGTTAGACTCACCACGCCTTCGCTCGTCTTCATCAAAACCGGTGTCCCGTACGCCTTGCGTCGATCCGGTGCCAGTGTCTTCAAAAACGGCTGAGCCGACCGTTCCGACTTCCACGCAATCTTTCCCGTCGCCTTTTCCAACGCCACCTCATACTGGACGTCCATGCCATCCACAGGCACCAACAACAAGTCGCCGTACTCCGTCAGCGAACCGCCAGGTCCGTTCTGATGATCCACCTTCAAATCCGTTTGCTTCCAAATCACCGACCCTGTCTTCGCGTCCAGAGCCGCCGTTCCGTTCGTACCAAAGTGCACATAAAATCGGCCTCCACTCAAAATCCCCGTTGGGGACGCATGCGAGTTCCGCTTGTGCTTCGTCAGGGCCGCTTCCAAACGGAAAACCTCGATATCCTTCAAAATCGCGCCCGTCGCATAGTCAACCGCCACTGCCCTCAGTGAACGCCCCTCATCCGTCGCCGTCGTCATCCAAATCATCCCATCCGCCACCAACGGTGAAGACCACCCTTCGCCGGGAATCGCAGTCTTCCACTTGACTCGGCCAGCGTCCCAACCCGTCGGCAATCCCGGCGCATCCGTTACAACATTATTCCGACCAGGCCCAAGAAACTGAGTCCAAGCTTCTCCGCTAAACCCTTCAGAACCTGCAATAAACGTCAGCCCTGCGATTGCGCGCGCCAACACCAGTCGGGATACAGAATGCGTCATACCCGTGCTCTAGAGCAGCGCGGATTCCAAGCGTAGGAAAAACCGTCACCTCGCGTTGACTTCGTCAGCGCACACAAAAAAACCGGCTCCGAGTTTTCCCTCGGAGCCGGCCGAATTGTTCACACGATTAAGCGTGCTTGACCTGGGTCCAAGCGCCGCTCGCCGCTGACGCCAAAACGGCGTCACAAACATACTGCGTCTCCAACGCATCGCGGAACGTCGGTGATGCGGACCGCCCCTCCGCCGCCGCCGTGATAAAGTCGGCCACTTGGTGCACAAACGTGTGCTCGTAGCCAATTTGCAAGCCCGGCACCCACCAGTTCCCCATGTACGGATGATCGCCATCCGTCACATGGATCGAACGCCATCCGCGCAAAGGACCTTCATCACGATGATCAAAGTACTGCAACCGGTGCAAATCATGCAGATCCCAGAAAATCGACGCCTTCTCACCGTTAATCTCCAAGGTGTACAACGCCTTGTGGCCACGCGCGTACCGCGTTGACTCAAACGTCGCAAGCGAACCGTTATTAAACCGAGCCAGAAACGCGCAGGCGTCATCGATCTTCACCTCTTGTTTCTGACCAGTCCCAGTGTGGACGCGTTCCTTGATGAACGTCTCCGTCATCGCGCTCACGCTTTCAATGTTCCCGTTCAACCACAACGCCGTGTCAATACAGTGAGCGAGCAAGTCGCCGGTCACACCCGAGCCTGCAGCCGCAGCGTCCAAACGCCATAACCCAGCCCCGCCCTGCGGCAAATCCGCACTGATCGTCCAATCCTGAAGGAACTTCGCGCGATAGTGGAAAATGCGTCCCAAACGGCCCTCATCGATCAACTGCTTCGCGTACGTCACCGCCGGCACCCGACGGTAGTTGTACCAAACCATGTTCGGCACGCCGGCCTTCTCAATCTCACGAACCATCTCCTCGCCCTGCGGCCCGTTCATCGCCAAAGGCTTTTCGCACATCACCATCTTTCCCGCACGCGCCGCTGCGATGGCAATCTCCGCATGGGAATCATTCGGAGTGCAGATGTCAATCACGTCAATGTCCTTGCGCTCAATCAGCTTACGCCAATCCGTCTCATGTGATTCCCATCCCCACTTGTCGCAGTATTCCTTCAACTTTTTCTCATCCCTCCCGCAAGCAGCCTTCAAAACCGGCTGCATCGGCAGATTAAAAAAGTTCGAGGCCTTCCGGAATCCGTTCGCATGAGTGCGCCCCATGAATCCGTACCCAACTATCCCGATATTCAGTGTTTTCTTCGACATAATCAATTCACTCTCAAAGCATTAAATCACTTACCACCCGGCAGATGCACGAACCTTCAGCATCGCCCCAAGAATGGTGTTCCATGTCCGCTGGTCTTCCAAAACGGCGTTCGAGAACATACACCCATCCCAACACACGTGCTGCATGCCGCGAGCCGATGCATCCTTGAGCCAGTAGGCTGAGCACTCCGCAATGTCCAACTTCCCATTCGGATCATCCGCCGCACAATGCCGCCCAGTCTTGTCGTGCGAACCCGTGCCGTGAACCGTTCCATCGTTCTGGGCCACATGGAAATCAATCGTCCAAGGCCGCAAGGCGTCCGTCATCTTCGTGTATGCTGCCTTGAAATCTTCCTTCGAGTATCCGTCATGCAAAAGTGCATGCTCAGGCGCATTGTAGCCCATCAGGTAAAGATAGGTGTGCGCTAAGTCAGCTTGGAATCCAACCGTTCCCGGCATCCCAACCGTCTCCAACAACTCAACCATGTTCTTCCAAGAGTGCATTCCCGCCCAACAAATCTCCCCCTCCGCCGCCAAGCGCTCGCCGTTGGCAGCCGCTACCACTCCCGCTTCGCGGAACGTCTCCGCAATCAACTTCGTGCCAGCAGCAGCATTCCCCACCCAATGACTCGGCCCCGTCGCCGAATCGATCCGAATCACACCATAACGACGAACCCCGTGGTCATTCAAAATCCGCGCAATCCGACAGGCCTTCTTAACCGCCAAAACAAACTTCGCGCGCTGATCAGGCGATCCCATCGCCGAATCACCGACCGTTCCAGGCCAAACCGGAGCCACCAAAGATCCAACCGCAAGCCCCTTTGACGCAATCAAATCCGCCATCCTTCTAATTTCGTCCGCACTCGCATCTGGATCGGTGTGCGGATGGAACAGAAACAAATCCACTCCATCGAACTTCTGTCCGTCCACCGAAGCCGCCGCTGTCATTTCCAGCATCCGCTCCAAGCTGATTGGAGGATGGTCGGTTCCGGGTTCTTTTCCAACAAGACCAGGCCACATCGCATTGTGCAGCTTGGGAAGGGGGTTCTGGGATTGATTGCTCATAATGTGAGCCTCCTCCCTGCCCGATTCGCGACCGCTAAACAAGCCAGAAGAATCCTTTCTTACATCCCCGCCCCGCGTGATTCGCGAACATCAAAAACGTCGCCCCCCTGAAATCGGGTCTTCGAGGGTTAACCTGTCAATCACCACTACAGGTTGTTATGACCCAGCACTCAAATCGCAAGCGGTTGTGCCGTTCCATGAAAAAGTTTGTGCGACCGACTCCGTTCCGCAATCCTCACGACGCCTACTGGCTTAGAAAGGAGGGGAAAACATACCATGAAGTACACCGCACTCGTAGCGCTCGTCGCAGTCGCTTTCGGCCTCGGCGCATGCGCCAAGGACACCAAGCCTGCCGCACCGGCAAAAAGCGTTAAAGGATTCAAGAAGTAATCCTTTGGATGAACCTCTGAAAACTTTTCAAAGGCCAGGCCTCGACTCTCGTTGAGCCTGGTCTTTTTTATTCTCCATGCATCCTAGATCATCACCCGCTCACGATCCCGTCGCGCTGGCGCTCCTCGAAGATATCGGCCAGGGAGATCTCACCGCTCAGTATTTCTCTGACTCAGCCCTCACAACCGCTCGCCTCTTTGCAAAGCAGCCGATGGTCATTGCTGGGACAAAAACCGCTGCGGAAGTCTTCCGACGCGTGTGCCAAAACCCCGTCATCTCAATCTGTTCTCCCGATGGCTCTCAGGTGGAGTCAAATACCTCCATTCTCGAGGTGACGGCGCCCGCAGATATGCTCCTCTCTGCCGAACGCACCGCACTCAACTTTCTCCAGCGATTATCCGGCATCGCAACGCTAACCAATCGTTTCGTCAAAGCCGTTGCGCACACAAATACCCGCATTCTGGACACGCGAAAAACGACTCCCGGACTCCGCCTCCTCGAAAAAGAGGCCGTACTCGCAGGGGGCGGAACGAACCACCGTATCGGCTTATATGATATGGTAATGGTTAAAGATAACCACATTGCAGCCAACAGCATAAGCCATCTCCACGAGCGTATTCTCCGCTTCAAGCGCGACCATCCAGACATCAAAATTGAGCTCGAGGCCGACACATTGGAGCAGGTTGAGCTTTTTCTAACGCTACCTAAAATCGATGTTATCCTCCTAGATAACATGGACTTAGAATCCCTTCGAAATGCTGTCCGAATAACGGCAGGACGCGTAAAGCTCGAAGCAAGCGGTGGCGTCAACCTTTCAACCGTCGCTGCAATCGCCGAGACTGGGGTGGACTTTATCTCCGTCGGCGCGCTCACCCATTCCGCACCCGCCGTTGATATCTCGATGGAGGTTTTAATCTAAGTTGGGATGGACGCCCTCATTCTGAGGATTCTCAAGACACAATCCGCGACTATCCGTGAAGTTGCAGAGCTGTGCCAGACGTCCGAGGAAGCCGTCCGCCATCGACTGCACCACCTAGAAAAATCTGGGTTTTCCTTCGCCGTGCATCCCGCACTCGGCATCACCCTCTCCCGCACCCCAGCCAGACTAATCGGCGACCTCATTCTGTCGGCAATCCCCGAGCAACGAACCCCGCAGTCAATCACGGTCTACCAATCGACCCGCAGCACCAATGATCTCGCGCATCAAGCTGGGCTCAACGGCGTCCCCTGTCCTGCAGTATTCATCGCCGAGCAACAAACCGCAGGACGTGGCAGAAATGGCAGAGCATGGTCCTCCACTCAAGGGCTCGGAATTTGGATGTCGATACTCCTCAGACCCACTCATCCGCAGCACGTTTGGCCCCGCCTCACAACCGCCACGGCAACCCTCATCGCTAACGCTCTCCGATCCACGCTAAGTCTGCCAGTCCAAGTTAAATGGCCAAACGACCTCTGGATTGGGGGAGCCAAACTGGGAGGCATCATCGCAGAGACGGGGACCTCCCCCGCCGGCGCCTACGCGGTCGTCGGCATCGGAATCAATGTCCTGCATGTCATCTCCGATTTTCCACCCGAAATCCGCTCATCGGCGACTTCAATCAAGCTCCAACTGGCATCCGAACCCTGCAGAAACGCAGTAGCCGCAAGCTTGCTTAACTCGCTGTCTCAGATTGACTACGCCCTCTCTGATGAAGAGTTTGCGCGCATTCTGGAGCAGTCTCGAAATCTGTCCTGTGTTCTTAATCACACCATAGAACTGAGCCTCAATGGTGATAGAGTCTCAGGGCGAGCAATCGGACTGAACCCTGAGGGGCATCTCATCCTTCAGAGTGCTGACGGATCGGAGCGAATCCTACATTCAGGAGAGGTTACACATATTCGACCATCATC
>JBEEPE010000295.1:0-14045 GCA_041191265.1 Verrucomicrobiota bacterium
AGTTCGGCGTAAAAGCCTACACCAGCGGATGCGTCTGCGTGGCCCCAGCACCTTCCCAGAAAATGCTCCGCGCGATGCAGTCGGGCGACTTCGAAACGGCTGAAGCCATCCGCGCCAGCTACGAAGGTCTCGAAAATCTGCGAAACGCGCACGGCCCCATCCCCGTGCTCCACACCGCTGTCGAACTCGCAGGCATCGCTGCCACCGGCCCACTCCTGCCCCTCCTCGCACAGCTCCCAGAGTCCCTCAAAACACCCATCGAGGCCGCCGCGAAAGCGCTCCTCGCCCACTAACGAGACACACACCCAAACCCGGCCTGCCCCGCAGGCCGGTCACCCCTCCCCGAGCCAACGACTGCGCCGGGGAGGCGCGTTCGCAAAACTACCCGCGAACGCTTTCCAACACCTCAAGGGCCGACTCCGCACGGTTCAAAATGTACAGGTGATACCCCGGCGCTCCCCGCTCCAACAACCCGCGTACCTGACGCACCGCCCACGAAACGCCCACGCGCCGTTGCATCTCCTCATCCGAACCGGCCTCCTCCAACTCCCGCACTAACTCCCCAGGAATCTGCGCCTTGCAAAAGCCACAGAAATTCCGCGCCTGACGCAACGAAAGCACCGGCATAATCCCCGGCACAATCGGACACGTCACTCCCGCCGCGCGAGCACGCTCCACAAATCGGAAATAATCCGCGTTATCCAAAAACAACTGCGTCGTCACAAAATCCGCTCCCGCAGCCACCTTCTGAGCAAGAAACGCAGTATCCGAAGCCTCATCCACCGCCTCCGGATGCAACTCCGGAAACCCAGCAACCCCCACAGCAAACCGCCCCGGAGCCGTCTCTCCAATGAGTCGCACCAATCCCTCCGCATGCGTAAACCCCTCAGGATGCGGCGTGAAAACCGACTGTCCACGCGGCGGATCCCCGCGCAACGCCAAAACCCCCGAAAATCCCGCAGCATCGTACTGACCAATAATCCCCTCCAACTCCCCTCGCGAATGCCCGACGCACGTCAAATGCCCAATCAAAGGAAAGCCCATCCGCACCAACTCTGTCCCATAAGAAAGCGTCGTATCCCGCGACGTCCCCCCCGCACCGTAAGTGATTGAAGCAAAATCAATCCCCATCGGTTGTAGCTGCGCCGCCGTTCGAAGCATCACCGCCGCCGCTGCCTCGTCTTTCGGAGGAAAGAACTCCACCGAAACCGTCGGACGGTTCGGTGCATTCAACGCATGAATCAGCTCGCTTCGGGACATAACCCGTAACGATGAACGCATCCGCACGTTTAGAAAAACGATTTCGCCCGACGCCTCGTCCAAGTTTCAACCCAGCAGGTCAGTTCAACCCCAAGCCCCCCGAATCCGATCTCTCGATCTCGCTCCGCCATCCCATGCGCCCCAGCAACTTCAGCACGTACTGAAACCGCTCACTCCCCGACACCATCTCCAGCACGCGACGACGCACCTTGCTGTCGTCGAAAAAGATGCCCGCCACCGCATCCGCCAAACAACCCGGCGACCCCGACAAAGACTCAAACCGCCGGAGAACCGCAGCCCCCTCCGCCCCACCCCCCGCGAGAAGTCGCGAACACGCTGAAATCATCGACCGCACCTCCCGCGACTCCACCTCATCCTCACCCGTCGGTACCAACTCCACCCCCAAAACCGGATACGGCTCGCTCCGCACCCGTCCCAAAACCCGCGCCCGCCGAACCCCTTCCAACACCACGTCAAACGTCCCGTCATCATTCGAAACATGACCCGCAATCCGTCCAATACAGGTGAACGGACACGACGGCTCGTCATCCGTTTCATCCACCCGCGAATCGTCCCGCATCGACACCGCAAACTCCCCACTTCCCTCCAACGTCGCCAATAACATCCTCCGATACCGCGCCTCAAAAATGCGCAACGGCAAATATTGGCCAGGAAGAAACACGCACCCCCCCAACGTCATCACCGGAACTTCAACGGAATTTGCCATCCCCGTTTTCTAGCGCACCCATCCCTCGCGGCAATCGCTCCCGCCCATCAGCCCAATCCGCCAATCAACGATTCAACGGCCCCATGCGCAGAATCGGTCCAGACCACACCGGCTCCGAGTTCAAACTCGGCAAATACCCCAGCACCCCTCTCGCCCGATTCGCAATCAGCTCCAAATCCGCAGCACTCCGCACCGTGTCCGCTGCCAAAAAATGCCCGTCCAACCGCTCAAACCGAGCAACCAACCCGCCCGCTGCATCCTTCCCAACCTCCAGCCTTAACTCGTCGTCCTTCGCAACATACACCATCTGCCGAAGCACCTCTTCTCGGTCCCCCACCCCACCAGCCAACCCCATCCGAACTCCTCGATCACTTTCCGAGGCGTCCTGCCCTAGCCGATCCAAATCGTGGACCGAAATCGATTCAGCCTCCGCAGATCCCACCGGCATGTCCGTGAACGAAAAACTCGCCCGAACCGGTAAAGACCGCGCATCCATCAGCTTTCGCACCTCACTCAACCCCCCACCACTCTCCATCGCATTCAAAATCTCAACCGGAATCACTCGCGCCAAATCACCGCCCCCCACCGCATCAAGAATACGCGAGCCCGTCCGAACCCCCAACCCGTCCTCACCGCCACCATGCCTCACACCCACTGCGGACGACGCACTCACGGTCGCGGTCGCCAACGTCCCAGTAACCTCACTCCCGCTCAACTTCAACGTCCCCGTCGCAATCGCCAAACTCCCCGTCCCCCCAGCCACCACTTCGCGAGGCAAACCCGCTACCGCTGGAGAACCCTGCGGTACCGCCACCCGTGCCGTTTGCCCTGCTCCCTCAGCCAGCGCAGACGAAGCAATCCCCTGCGCAGTCGGCACCTGCGCCGAAGCAAGTCTCAAGGCCAACCGCCCATTCACAACCAACGGACCCGTCACCTCCTCGGCCGCCCCCGCCTTTCGACCATCCCCACGCACCACATCACCCCCAACTTCACCCAACCGGTAGCCTCCACGCGAATCCGACCCGACACCTCCCTGCGCCAACGCCAAACCCGACGGCCTCCCATCCACCCGGTTCCCCGTCGGCATATGCAAACCTCGCCCCACCCCTTCACCCCCAACTCCCCCAGCTGCCACTCCCCGCTGAGGCTCACTCGGCAACCGCCCCAAAGACCCCAATCCCAAATCAATATCGCGATCCCCCACCTCCCCAACACCCTCCGGCAATGGACCCCCCGCCGGCTCCCAACCCACCCCCACCGCCAACCGCGCCGTCGCACGCGCTGCCTCCGACTCAAACCGCCCAGCAATCACCCCCCCACGCAACTCCTTCGCCGCCTCACGCGCCATCTTCCAGCCCGCCCCAAACCCACCCACCACCAACGCCGCCGCGATACCCCAACGAATCACCCACCCAAATCGACGTCCCCCTGTCTTGCGACCCAACTCCTCCACCCGCGAAACCTCAGGAAACGGCACCACCACCTCATCCGCACGAAGAGCCCGCAAGTTCACCTGCACTTCCACAGCCCTCCCCAACGCCACCGTCGGCCTCCGAAGCGGCAATCCCCGCAACTGATCCTCCAATCGAAACTCCCACGCCAAATCCCGCTCCAACCCAACCTCCAAACGCGACGCCGGACTCGGCAACCCCATGCCCCGCAGCGCCTCAACAAACGCCACCTCCAACTCCTCATTCAGCCGAAGCCCAATCACCTCCTCCACACCCAACGACGGTTTCGCCGGGCGAAGCGCCGCCAACTCGCGCTCTAACGCCTCCATCCCCTCAAACGCCTCAAACTTGGGGTCGTCAGCACTCATCGCAAATCGTTGAACGAACTCAAGTGCCGCTTCAAAGACGCTATCCCAAGCCGATACCGCGACGCCACGGTGTTCGGTGATTCGCTCAACGAGTTCGCAATCTCCGCAAACGTAAACTCGCCCCAAATCTTCAACACAATCACCTCCCGCTGCTCTGGTGGCAGCTTCTGCAACGCAACCTGAACTCGGTCCGCCTCCGCCTGCCGATCCGATGGCACTTCAAACCACGAATCACGCCCCGCAGAAACCGCCGCCGCATCCCGAACATCCTGCACCTCGATGGAATACGCATCCTCCCGCCGCGAACGCCGCGCGCAACTCCTCAACACATCCAAGGCCGCCGTGCGCACCGCCGCAAACAACAGCCCATAATGCTCCGGCTGCGCCTCCGGATGCGCCTTCCAAAACCGAACGAACGCCGTCTGCACCACATCCTCCGCGTCCTCAGCCGCCCCATGCGACCCCGACTGCAAAATCTGCCGAGCAAAAAACACCAACTTCGACCCCACCTCCCGATAACACCGACGCCACGGCTCCAATCCTCCCTCACCTAATCCTCCCTCACCCAATCCCCTCAACGCACCTCCCCCAATCGAGGGAACATACGGTTCTCGCTCCGGAGGCTCCGGGGCCGGCTGGAAAAGGCTCACTGTCGCCATATTGAAAGAACGATTCGAACAGTGCCCGTTGTCATCGAAATGTCATCGCGCACGATAACACATAATCCGCGGATTCACCCCGCTCCCCCCCACGTTCCGCGCCACCAATAAATACCCCTCCGCCACCACCGGCGCAGTCCACGTCTCCGGCGCCGAAAACAAACGCACCCGCTTCCTCACCTCCAACCCCTTGCGCGAGGCCTCTCCCGCAAACAAATCACCCGACTCACTCAACCCCACCACCGGCCACACCCCCTTCACCTCCCCCGCCCGAACCCCCCACGCCACCCACGAACCCCTCCCAAAATCACCCCCTAAATCCGTCCGCCACAACTCCTCCCCACTCCCCGCATCCATCCCAACCACCTCCGCCAAACGCTCGCTCGATCCACTCACCACCATCACCAAATCCCCCAACCACAACGGTGTCCCAAACTGCGATCCCGCACGCCCCGCACGCCAAACTTCACGCAACCCACCCCCACTCCACTCCGACATCACACTCCCCGACCCCTACCCCTCCGACGTCAAAATCCGGCTCCCACGCACCACCGGCGTCGCCGCATTCACCGACTCCGCAATCCGCGCCCGATGCGCCACCTCCCCCAACACCGCCCCACTCCCCGCATCCACCGCAATCAACCCGCCCGTCGGCGGCCGACTCTCCCCTCCCACAAACGCTAACACCACCTTCCTCCCGTCAAACTCCGCCAGCACCGGTGAACTGTAACTCGCTCCCCACCGATGACGCGCCACCCACCGCTCCTTCCCGTCCCCAGCATCAAACGCCACCAAACACGCCCGCTCCGCTCCACCCACCTCCACCACCACCATCCCATCCTCCACCAGCGGACTCGACCCCGGCCCGAAAAAGTTCCGCTCCATCGCGTACTCAGCCTGCACATCTCTCCGCCACGCCACCTTGCCCGTCTTCAACTCGAGACAGTGCAGTAGCCCCGTAATACCAAACACATACACTCGCCCACCTTGCACCGTCGGATTCGTTCGAGGCGCGTCCCCCGCCCCGTAACGGTCCCGATACGGCGCCGCATACGTATGCCGCCACAACCCGCGCCCCGACACCAACTCCACACCCTCCAAAACCTCCTCCCCATCCTTGCGATAAAACATCACCACCACCCCTTCCGATACCACCGGCGCCGCCCAACCCGTCCCCTTCTCACGCTCCCAAACCAACACCGGCCCCGCATCCCCCCACTTCGTCACATCCACCACCTCCGAAGTCGTCCCATCTCTCCGAGGCCCCAAAAAATGCGCCCACTCCTCCGCAAAGGCCACACCCGAAACCGCCAACCCGCACGCCACCGCCACTCTCAAAACCGTACGTCCCAAAAAATTGCTCATACCCTTCCAGCAACCCCCGCACCGCACCACCCTCAACTCACATCCGCCAAATCCGCCTTCCGTCCCGCCATTTCCAAGTGCACCCGATACCGGCAATTCTCCGGCGCCTCCAACCCCGGATCCCGCTCCATCAACACAAACGCCGTCCCCCGCGCCCGCTGCATCAAATCCGCGTCCCGCACGAGATTGCCAATCCGCACCGGCGCAATCCCGCTTTGCGCCGTCCCAAACACGTCACCCGGCCCGCGCAACTCCCAATCCGCCTCCGCAATCTCAAACCCATTCGTCGTGCGCTCCAGCACCCGCAACTTATCCCGCGCCTCCGGATTATCCGTCGACGTCAATAAAACACAGTACCCCTTGTGGGCCCCTCGCCCAATCCGCCCGCGCAACTGATGCAACTGTGCCAACCCAAATCGCTCCGAATTCTCAATCAACATGAGGTTCGCATTCGCCACATCAATCCCCACCTCAATCACCGTCGTCGCCACCAACACCCGAAGCTCCCCCCCTCGAAACCGCGCCATCACCGCCTCCTTCTCCTCCGGACTCATCCGTCCATGCAACAACCCACACTCAAACGGCTTCCACACCTCCACCCAACGCTCGTGCTCCTTCACCGCCGACTTCACCGGCATCTTCTCCGACTCATCCACCAACGGATAAACAATGTACAACTGACGGCCCGCCTCCAAAAACCCTCGGAAAAAATCCACCGCGTCCGCCAACTTCCCCGCATCACGCACCGCCGTCACCACCCGACCACGACCCGAAGGCAACTCGTCCAACGTGGAAACGTCCAAGTCTCCATAAACCGACATCGTCATCGTCCGTGGAATCGGCGTCGCCGTCATCACCAACACATCCGGCACGCGCCCCTTCCCCCGCAACCGTGCCCGCTGCAACACCCCAAACTTGTGCTGCTCATCAATCACCACCACCCCCAACCGCTCAAACGCATCCTCCTCAAAAAGCAACGCATGCGTGCCCACCAAAATCTGGGGAACCGTCGTAGCCAACTCCGGCCGATCACCCGTTCCCTCCACATGCCCACGCAACCACCGATCGTGGTCAAACAACGGCAACGGACCACTCTCCTCCCGACGATTGCCCGTCCTCAACCCCACCCGCACCCCCAACGGCTCACACCACCGCTTCAGATTCGCATAGTGCTGCTCCGCAAGAATCTGCGTAGGCGCCATCAATGCCGCCTGAAACCCCGCCTCCACCGCAGCCAGCATCGCCGATGCCGCTACCACCGTCTTCCCAGAACCCACATCCCCATGCAGTAACCGGTTCATCGGCAACGGCGAACGCAAATCAAACAGTATCTCGTCCACACTCCGCTTCTGCGCGCCAGTCAGCGGAAACGGCAACACCGCATGAAACCGTTGCACGAGATTCCCATCCGTCGCATGCACCTCCCCTGGCTCACCCCTCTGCTCCGCACGCTTCCGCGCAATACACAGCTGCATGCCAAAAAACTCCGTGAGTACCAAATGCTCCCGAGCCCGCCCATGCTCATCCCACGAGTCCGGAAAATGAATCTGACGAAGCGCGCGCGCCCGCGTCCCCGACACCAATCCAGACGGCGCCAGATCCGGCATCTCCAAATCCTCCACCTCATCCAACACGCGCCACACCAACCAGCGTAACATCCTCGCAGACAAACCCTCCGTCGCACGATGAACCGGCACAATCCGATCCAGATGAATCGATCGCTCCGCGTCCTCCTCCACAATCTCGTACTCCGGATGATCCATGATCACCACCCGAGCACGCCGCTTCGGCCGCCCGTGCACCACCAACTCCATCCCCACCGCAATCGCCTTCTCCACCCAATACGCATTAAACCACCGCAACGTCACCTTCCCCGACGAAAACGCCGTCGCCCCCCCCTCGCTCAACTCCACATCAAACATCCGCTGACGAACCCGCAAAAACTTGCGCACCACATTCGTCACCACCCCGCGAATACACACCGCCTTGTCCTCGTCGCCTCCCGGAAAACGGTCAAAACGCGTGCGATCCTCCCAACGCCTCGGAAAATGCGAAAGCAAATCACCCACCGTCAGCAATCCCATCCGCTCCAATGATTTCAACCGTGCCGCTCCAATCCAGCGACACTCCGAAAGGCCATCTTTCCATCGAATCGACATCCTTCGCGCCTCCTCTCGAAATCTCAACCTCGCCACTCGCCATCACGGAGCCAGTCGCTCCACAACCCAACCCCCGCCCTCCCAGCGATACCGCAACCGATCATGCAACCGGCTCCGCCGCCCCTGCCAAAACTCAATCACCCGAGGCTCCAGCCGATACCCACCCCAATGCCCCGGACACGGAATCTCCCCGTCCCCAAACCGCTCGCCCGCCGCCGCAAACGATGCCTCCAACTCATCGCGCCCCCCAATCACAGAACTCTGCTGTGACGCCCACGCCCCCAACTGCGACGCCCTCGGACGCGACGCAAAATACGCCTCACTCTCCGCCCGCGTCGTCTTCGCCACCTCCCCCGTGATATTCACCTGACGCTCCAACGCACCCCACCAAAACGTCAACGCCCCACGACCACTCCCAGCCAACTGACCCGCCTTCGCACCCTCGTAGTTCGTAAAAAACACAAACCCACGGTCATCGCACACCTTCAGTAACACCGTTCGCGACCACGGTTGCCCGCCCGCGTCCACCGTCGACAATACCATCGCATTCGGCTCAATCACCCCCTCACGATGCGCGTCCGCTAGCCAATGACGAAACTGCACCAACGGATCCGGATCCAACTCCGACCGACGCAATCCGCGCTGCGAATAATCCTGGCGCAACGCCGCCAGTGCTTCAGGTGTGAGAGACATGCCCTAACCATAGCCCATCCCCTTCCACCCGCCATCCCGCAACACCCGTGGCTTCACATCCGCATGTCGCCAACCCATCCTCTCCCCATGCCAAAACGTCGGTTCGTACGCCTCCGCGCTTCCCGCCTCTTTCGCGAAATCCGCGCAAAGGGACGTTCCGCTGCCGGCAAATGGCTCATTATGAACGTTCAGCGCGTAGAGACCGAATCCGAGCCTGCATCTTCCGCACCCGCCGCCGGTTTCGTGACCTCCCGAAAAGTGGGCCGCGCGCACGACCGCAACCGAGTGCGGCGCCGCCTCCGAGAAATCGTGCACGCACTCGCAACCGAGCTGCACCGCGGCCTCCGCATTGTCACCATCGCGCGGCACTCCGCGGCAAGAGCGTCCTACCAACAACTCCTCGCAGAATGGAAAGGCCTCGCGTCGCGACTCGGCGCCCTGAACAAGACGCCCTCCACTCCGCCCGCTCAGGGAAGTGCAAACGCCACGTAAGCGTCGCCACTGCGTGTCCCCATCTTCCCGCCGCCGCACGCAATCACCACGTATTGCTTCCCCCCCACCGAATACGTCGCCGGAGTCGCATACCCGCCCGCCGGGAGTTCAGCTGACCAAACCTCACGACCAGTGCCACGATCGAACGCACGAATCCGTTCGTCCTTCGTTGCAGCAATAAATACAAGGCCGCCCGCAGTCACCACCGGTCCCCCGTAGTTTTCGGTTCCGGTCTTTGGCACGCCGCGGTCCGTCAGCGCTTTCACCTCTCCCAGCGGGACCTTCCACAAGTACTCACCCGTATTCAAATCAATCGCGTTCAGCGTCCCCCACGGAGGCTTCACCGCAGGATAACCCTCCGCATCCAACCACCGATGATAGCCCGTCGACGTGAACGGAATCCCACCCAAAACCTCCGCACCCCCCAACTCACCACGTCCCCCATCCGCCGGCGCAACCCCGTACAAAAAGTCCGTCACCGCCCCGCGCTGCGCATCGTTCAAAAACGCAAACGATGGCATCACCCCCTTCCCCGTCTTCAACAAAGCAAGAACATCCTCCCGCTTCAACCGCTGAGCCACATCCGTCAACGCCGGAACATTCTGCGCCTTATTCCCCATCCGATCCGGCGCATGACACGCCGCACAAATCTGAACGTAAATCGCCTCCCCCGCCGCCACTCCTTTCCCTTCCGGCCGCTTCGCATCAATCATCGTCAGCACCCATGGCATCTCATTCCCATTCACATACATCACCCCCTCCGGTGAGACCGCCGCACCTCCCCACTCCGCACCCCCGTCAAACCCCGGAAAAATAATCGTTCCCTCACGACTCGGCGGCTGAAACAACGCATGCGGACGAAGACGCGAAAACCGCTCGAGCGCGGCGCGATGCGCTTCCGGCGTCAAATCCGTCAGCTCCGTCTGCGTCAGAAGCTGACGCGAAAAAGGCGCAGGCTTCTCAGGAATCGGTTGCGTGAGCCAAGCCGATTCCCCAGGCAAATCCGAAGAAGGAACCGCCACCTCGCGCACCGGAAATAACGGCTGCCCTGTTTCCCGATGAAACACAAAGACGTGCCCCGACTTCGTAACCTGCGCCACCGCATCCACCCGCTTTCCAGAATGCGTCACCGTCAGAAGATTCGGCGGCGCCGGTAAATCACGGTCCCACAAGTCGTGATGCACCAACTGCTGGTGCCACAACCGTTTCCCCGTCCGCGCATCCAACGCAATCAGACAGTTCGAAAAGAGGTTCTGCCCAATCCGATTTCCACCCCAGAAGTCATAAGCAGCTGACCCCGTTGGACAAAACACAATCCCACGCTGCTCATCCAACGCAAATCCCGTCCAGACATTCGCCCCCCCGATATACTTGTACGCGTCCGGCGGCCACGTCTCGTAACCCTCCTCCCCTGGATACGGAATCGTGTTGAACCGCCAAACCAACTTGCCCGTGCGCACGTCAAACGCGCGAATCGGCCCCGGCGCGGCGGGCGCCGGCCCCTCGCCGAGACGCATCCCCATGATGACCAAATCGCCAAAGACAACTCCAGGCGTCGTCGAGTTCAGCGCAAGGCCGCCAATGTCCCGTCCCATCTCGGATTTCAAATCCAACGATCCCCCATTCGCGAACGTGGGAATCCGCTTCCCCGTGTGGGCGTCCAGCGCATGCAGAAAACGATCGTTTCCGAAAAGGATTCGCATGTCGTCCCCCGACTGCCAGTGCATCAGCCCGCGATTGACCCCACCCTTGCTCAACCCGTCTTTCGCGGGATCAAACCGCCACAACTCCCGTCCCGTAGCTGCATCAACCGCGAACACCGTCTGTTCGGCACTTGTCCCATACAAGACCCCGGCAATCACAAGCGGATTACATTGAATCTGAGAACGATTTGATGCCGATGCTCCCCCCGATTGGTAACGCCAAGCCTCTTTCAACCCAGCCACATTCCCCACGTGAATCTGCGACAATCCCGAGTAGTGGCTCGAAGCCTTGTCCCCCAAATAAACCGCCCAATCCCCTTCCGCCCCCACCACCGCCACCGAACCCACCAACGCCAAAAGAAATCGTAACCGAATCAAAAACCTCATCCCCCCTGAAAAGCCAACCCCATGCCGCCCTGACATCAGCATCTAAAGCTCCGCATAACCTCGCATGGTCCGCGCAGCCCCTGATGATCGCACTTCACAACGACAGCTCGCACACTACCCGTTGAACCCGCCACCACCCCAACCCGTGCCCCCCACACCCACGGCCTTTTTTCCGATACCGTTCCGCAAAAGCAAACACGACCCACATCAACAGACTCGCTGCATTGAGCCGCTCAGTAGCGCTCCCGCAGCCCCTCGGCGTCACAAACTCAGACGCCGAGGAAACCAGCAACCCCTCCCACTAACCAATCTTGCCAGACGCACGTTTCCGCGCCGTCGCATCAAGCAACTTCTTCCGTAACCGCAAACTCTTCGGCGTCGCCTCAACATACTCGTCCGGAGCAATATACTCCAACGAACGCTCCAACGACATCTTCAGCGGCGGCGCGAGCTGAATGCCCTTTCCATCCCCCTGCGAACGCATGTTGGTCAACTTCTTGGCCTTGCACGGATTCACCGGCATATCGTCCGGACGCGCATTTTCGCCAATGATCATCCCCTCATAAACCTCTTCACCCGGCTCAATAAACAAACGGCCACGCTCCTGAATCGAATCCAGCGAGTAACTCGTCGCAATCCCACCCTCCATCGCAATCAACACCCCGTTGTTGCGCGTCGGAATCTCACCCCGGTACGGCGCGTACTCCTTGAACAAGTGCGACATAATGCCGTGCCCCTTCGTCGCATTCACCAAATCCGTCTCAAACCCAATCAACCCGCGCGTCGGAGCCACCGCCTGAACCGTCACACTGTGCGGCAAGTGATCCATATTGATGATGTCCGCTTTCCGCCCCGCCAACGATTGAAGGATGTCCCCCAAGTTTTCATGCGGCACATCCACAAACACCGACTCCATCGGCTCCAACAACGTTCCGTCCTCCGCTTTCTGGAAGATAACTTCCGGACGCGACACCAATAGCTCAAACCCCTCGCGACGCATCTGCTCCACCAATACCGCAATCTGCATCTCGCCACGCGCCTTCACCTCGAAGTGCCCAGCCACGTCCGTATCCGAAAACTGCAATGACACGTTGGTCCTCGTCTCACGAACCAACCGCTCGCGGACTTGGCGAGCCGTCAACAACTTGCCTTCACGACCCGCCAACGGCGAATCGTTGATGCAAATCTTCATGGTGATGGTCGGCGGATCAATCTGAACGAACGGAAGCGGTTCACGCTCGTCCGTGTCCGTAATCGTCTCGCCAATAAACACATCCTCAAATCCGCACACCCCCACAATATCGCCCGCCGAAGCCTCCTGAATCTCCACCTTTTGCAGACCTTGGTGACCGAAAAGCGCCGTGACGTTCTTCTTTTCACGCTTCCCGTCCGCGTGAATGCACACCACCGACTGCCCCACCTTGATGCTCCCGGAAACAATGCGACCGTACGCAATCCGCCCGAGGTAATCGGAGTAATCCAAGTTCGAAACCAGGAACTGCAAATAATCCACGCCCGACGGCTTCGGCGCCGGAATGTGCTCAATCACTGCATCAAAGAGCGGACGCATATCCGACGCCTCCTGCCCCACCTCACGCATCGCGTACCCATCACGCGCGCTCGCATAAACCACCGGAAAATCGAGCTGCTGATCATTCGCATTGAGCTCAAGGAACAACTCAAAAACCATGTCCAACACCTTGTGCGGACGCGCATTGTCGCGATCAATTTTATTGATGACCACAATCGGCTTGGCCCCGTTCTCCAATGCCTTCTTCAACACAAACTTCGTCTGCGCCTGTGGACCGTCATGCGCGTCCACCACGAGGAGAACCCCGTCAATCATCTTCATGATGCGCTCCACTTCACCCCCGAAATCGGCGTGGCCAGGAGTGTCCACAATGTTCACATGAAACTCTTTGTACCGGAACGCAGCGTTCTTGGCCCGAATCGTAATCCCTTTCTCCCGCTCGAGATCCATCGAGTCCATGATGCGCTCCTCCTGAACAATGGCCTGATTGGAACGGAACGTACCGGATTGTTTGAGAAGCTGGTCCACCAACGTGGTCTTGCCGTGGTCGACGTGCGCGATAATCGCGATATTACGGATGTGCTGCATAAATTAGATGTGGTTGAAGTTGCGGGGGAATCAGATCCCCGCAGACCGACCGCGGGAAAATAGCCTTCCATCTTGCAGCGCAGACTCCCGCTAATCAAGCGCCAGCACTTAAACACTGGATGACAACAACGCCCCACCCGCACGAGCGCTTCATCCCAGTCAGACCCCATACGACCCATACGACCCATCCGCCCCGTAAACCGGACCAGCCTACTCCGCCTTCTTTTTCTTCTTCTCCTCATCCTCCGACGAATCGCCGCCCCCGTAACCCACCACTTCCACCGAGATAATCGAAAGCACCTCCTCTTTCGGGGTTGTTGTCTTTGTCTGCTTCGTGCTCTCCCCACCCACCCCCACCGTCGCGCTAGTGGTGCTCGACGCCACCGACATCGCGCCCGCACTCACCGAGACAGAAACCGGTGCCGCCGGCACCCCCGCACTCGCCCCCGACACTTGAATATTGCTCGAGTTCAACACCTGAACCGCCGCGATGTTGAGATTGACCGACACGCGAATGCCCGCATCACCCGCATCCACAAACCCCTTCGGAGCAATCAAATCAATATCCCCCGGCGCAATGCCCGCCACACTCGTCAATACCCCAATCCCACCCCCCGTCGCCAATCCCGCCAAATCCGTCTTCACCGATCCCGTTTGCGTAT
>JBEEPE010000296.1:0-10570 GCA_041191265.1 Verrucomicrobiota bacterium
AATCCCCCCTCCCCCAAAGTTAATCGTCGTCGTCCCCGCAGGCATCAAGTTGGTCAATGCCGCAATACTCACCAACCCCCCATTCAAACTCGGCGCCCCCGTGTACGTGTTCGTCCCCGTCAACGTCGTCGTCCCCGTCCCAACCTTCACAATCGACCCCGTCCCCGTCATCGTCCCCGCGTACGTCGTGCTCTCATTGTTCCCCCCAAACGTCAGGAAGTTGTTCCCCAACGTAATCGTCCCCCCCGTCGTGCCCGCCCCAGAAATCGACCCCACCGTGTACGTCAACCCGCTCCCCGAGAGATTCAACGTCACCCCTGCCGTATTCGCCAAGTTCACCGGATTCTGACTGTTCCCCAAAGACGCCGCCGTCGGCGCGGTCAGCGTACCACTCGTAATCTGAATCGGCCCCGTAAACGTGTTCGTTCCCGACAACACAATCGCATTCGTCGCATTCGCGCTCGTCACCGCAACCCCGCCCGTTCCAGTGATATTCCCCGAAAAAGTCTGATTAATCGAGGCCGTGTTCGACGTCGGATTCAGCGTCATTATCGCGCCATTCGCCAAAGTAATATCTCGAGCAAACGCTTGCGAGGTCGCTTGGTTCATCTGAATCGTTCCCGAACCATTCACTATCACTCCTCCCGTTCCAATCGCCGAAGAACCCGAGGCCGGCACCGACGCAACCTGTAGAGAACCCCCGTTAATCACCGTGCCACCCGTGTACGTGTTCGTCCCTGACAGAATCAACGTCCCCGCACCCCCAAACACAAGCGTGCTCGCCGTCGCCCCCCCGCCCACGTTCTGAATCACCGACCCAATCGAAAGCTGATTCGCACCCACGTATACATAGAGCGGACTTCCCGCCGTCAACGCCTGTAAGTTCCCTCCCGTCAGCGAGTGGTTTTGCCCCGAAGAAACCACACCCCCCAAACTCACCGTGTTGCTTGTGGCCGTCACCACCCGCGCCGTCCCGCTATTAATCTGAAGCGTCTTGTAAGACGGGTTCGTGCTCGCCGTCACCGTAATATTCCCCGCATTCGAGTTGAAGTTCGTTGTCGCGCTGTTCGATGCCACCGCCAGTGCGGTCGTCGTTGAACCCAAAACCCCGTTGGTTGCGTCATACGCCGCAAACGAGTTCCCACCGTAAATCGCCCACGGACCAATGTCCCCAACGGCCACCCCCGCAGAAAAAATCATCCGACTCTGCGCGTTGCTCCCCAAACCCGTTCCCGTGAAGTTCACCATGGAAGTGTTCGTCGCCCCGCTCCGCGTCAGTCCCGAGAACGTCAAGGTCTGCGTGCTCGGCGACGTGTTCGCTGCCGTGTTCGTCACCGTCAGCAACCCACTCTCAAGCGTCAACGCTCCCAGCGTCTCCGCGTAGTTCACCGACGCGCTCGCCGTGTTCGTAAAGGTGATCGCCCCGCCACGCGAGGTGATGCCCGCCGCATTATTCACCCGGTTCAATGCCGCTTCCCCCGCCGTCGTCGTATTCACTAGCGTCAAACCGCCGCCTGCTAGCGTAATCCCCGACGTGCTCACCAACGCCTGACTAAGCCCGCCCAAACTCAGCGTCTGACCCACCCCAATCGTCGTCGCCCCACTCCACCCCGTCGTCGACGTACCATTCAACGTCAACGTGTTCGCCACCAACCCAGCCGCCAAACCACCGGAAAGCGTCACATTCCCCGTCCCCGCCACAGCCCCCGTGATGGTCGCCCCCACCGCCGTCGTCGCATTCGCCTGCGCCAACGAGTTCAGCGTCACCGTGTTATTCGCCCCCCCAAAGGTCAGCGTGTTCGCTCCCAAGTTCAAAACGTAGCTCGGTGTATTAAACTGCAGCCCTCCCACCGTCAGGTTCACCCCCGTCCCCAACGTCACCGTCCCTGCCGTCCCCCCAAACACCGCCGTGTCATTCGCCGAGTTATTCCAACTCTGATTCGCCGAAAGCCCGTTCCACCACAAAGGCAAACTCAAATCCAACGTTCCCGCCCCGCCCGTACCCGTGCCCGCTTGGTTCAAGACGTTGTTCAAAAACACCCCATCCGAATCCCAGTACAACACCGCCGCACGCACTGGGAAGCCCGCCAGTGTAAAAGCCACCACCATCAACGCCGAAATCCATCGCAAAAAGCGCGGCATTTCCCGCAACGCCTGCTGCGGACGCTGCTCCAACAACGCTGCCGTCACTCGACTCCTCTCAACAACGCGAAAGGCCTTCTCAACTCTGCGAATCACTCTGGCAGTGAGCCCGCGTCCCCGACTCATCCGCCAAGGTCTCACCCGCCGCGATTCGGACGCCCTCTCGACACGCGAAGACACCCGCTCTCCCTTCCGTAAACGGAAGGGACCAAGCGCATTACGACTCTCTTGCGAGGTCGCATTCTGATCTGGGGGTTGTCTTCTTCGCACAGGTGTTGAACTCCCACCACCCATCGGTGAAAAGGAGGTTACAAATTCTCCAACTGTATAAAGCGGAACGAATGCCCAAGGGCAGGTGTTCAACAGAGACGCTCTCTGAGACCAAAGCGGCCCGAGACATGGTTTAGTTTGAACCCTTCCTACCGTAAATTTTGTCCATTTTTATAACCCCCGAACTTCCAGTCCTTCATGAAACGCTTTCTTCCCATCCTCCTCGCCTCCCTAGCCCCGCTCCCCACTCTGTCAGCCGCAGAAAAAAAACTCCCCAACATCGTCTGGCTCTCAAGCGAAGACCACGGTCCCCACCTCGGCTGCTACGGCGATCCCGTCGCCCGCACCCCCCACGCCGACGCTCTCGCCTCCCTAGGAACCCGTTATCGCTTCGCCTGGTCCTGCGCCCCCGTCTGCGCCCCCGCCAGAACCACCCTCATCTCAGGGATGTACCCCCCAGCCCAAGCCGCCGAACACATGCGCAGCCTCGTCCCTACCGCATCCCAAACCCGCCTCTTCCCCGCACTTCTCCGCGAAAAGGGTTACTTTTGCACAAATAACGCAAAAGAAGACTACAACCTCAAACCCACCACCTCCCCTTGGGACGAATCCTCCAAGAAAGCCCATTGGTCCCATCGGAAAGAAGGACAACCGTTTTTTGCCGTCTTCAACTCCGAAAAAAGTCACGAAAGCCGCATCCGGTCCCGTCCGCACTCCCTCACCACCAACCCCAACGCCGTTCGCCTCCCAGCCTACCATCCCGACACCCCCGAGACCCGTCATGACTGGGCCCAATACCACGACGGCGTCCATGCCGCCGACGCCGATGCCGGGGAGCGCCTCCGCGAACTCCGCGAAGCCGGCCTCCTCGAAAACACCATCGTCTTCCAGTTCGCTGACCACGGCTCCGGGATGCCACGCAGCAAACGCTGGCCCGGCAACTCCGGCCTCCGTGTCCCCCTCATCATCCACATCCCCGACCAGTTCAAACACCTCCGCCCGCCAGACTACTCCCCCGGCGGCACTTCCGACCGCCCCGTCAGCTTCGTCGACTTCGCGGCCACCGTCCTCAGCCTTGCCGACATCCCAACCCCACCGTGGATGCACGGACACCCCTTCCTCGGCACCCACGCCTCAGCCCCCCAACCCTACGTGCACGGGTTCCGCGGACGCATGGACGAACGGATCGATCTCGTTCGCAGCCTGTCGGACGGACGCTTCGTGTACCTGCGCAACTTCCTGCCGCACCTCCCCGCCGGCCAGCACGTGTCGTATCAGTTCCAAACCCCAACCACGCGAGTGTGGTTTTCCCTCTGGAAAGAAGGCCGCCTCAACGCCGCCCAAAGCCGCTTCTGGGAAGCCCCGCGGGCCGCAGAGGAGCTCTACGACCTCAACTCCGATCCCGATGAAGTGCACAACCTCGCCGCCCTGCCAGAGCATCAACCCCGCCTCACCGAACTCCGGGAAGCCCTCCAAGCCCACCTGCTCAAAACCCACGACGCCGGCTTCATCCCCGAAGCCGAACGCATCCGCATCACCGCCGGCCGCCCCTGGCTCGATTGCGTAACAGACCCCTCCTTCCAATCCGCCCACTACCCCCAACGCGAACTCCTCGTCGCCGCCAACGACGCGTCCGCCCCTTCCACCAACCCCGCCGCACTCGCCGCCCACCTCAACTCACCCATCGCCGCCATCCGTTACTGGGGCGCGATCGCCCTTCGCATGCGAGGACCACGCGCCATATCCACCCACGCCGACCAACTGTCAGCCCTCCTCAAAGATCCCAGCCCGTCCGTCCAAGTTGCCGCAGCCGCTGCCCTCGCCCAATCCGACATCGATGCCGCCAAAACCAGCGCGATCGAAACCCTCCGCGCACTCCTCCAAACCCTCGATACCCAACCGCACGCCGTCTTCGAAGCCGTCGCCGCACTCGACGAACTCGGCGCACCCGCCGAACCCCTCCGCACCGAAATCATCGCCCTGCGGAAAGCCCTCGAATCACGCGGAAAAGACCGCGACGGCCGCTACACCGGCTACACCGAACGCCTCACCGCCCACCTCCTCGGCAACGACTAATCAAAGAGTCCCACAGAGTTAAGCGCCACCCTCGGCAAGAGCCACATACGGCTCCTCCCGAAGCTCAGCCACTTTGCGCCCGCTCAACAACCGCACCCACTCGCGCAAACACCCCAGGAAAATCAACGCCACAGCCACCAAAAAAAAGGCTGTTACCACCGTATCCACCTTGAAGTTAAATACCTGTGCACCCCAATCACGCAGTTCCTTCTCCGTACCCCCCGACGCAACCTTGTCAGAATAAAAGCGAACGGCAGCGATAAATCCCATCTTCGGACTCGGATCAAACAACTTCACCCAACCCGCAGTGAAGGTTGCACTCATCAAGAAAAGCAACGGCACCCCCGTCACCGCCGCATACCGCGCCCGCCCCATCTTAATCAAAACCGTCGTCCCCAAACAGAACGCAATCACCGCAAGTAACTGGTTCGCAATCCCAAACAGCGGCCATAACGTGTTAATTCCCCCCAACGGATCCACCACGCCCTGGTACAGAAAATACCCCCACGCCGCCACCAGCAACGCACTCGCCAACACATTCGCAGGCAAACTCCGCGTGTTCCCGAGCGGACGCCACACTCCCCCAAGAAAATCCTGTAAAATAAACCGCCCCACGCGAGTCCCCGCATCAATCGTCGTCAAAATAAACAACGCCTCAAACATGATCGCGAAGTGGTACCAAAACGACATCCACGCCGAACCAAACGCCCTCGCAAACATTTGCGCCATCCCCACCGCAAAGGTCGGCGCACCCCCCACCCGTCCAAACATCGTCTTCTCCCCAATGTCCGACGCCAGCTTGCCCATGCTCTCAACCGTCACCGGAAACCCCGCATTTGAAATAACTTCCACCACCTGCTGAGGCGCCATCGTCTTGTTAATCCCCGCATTGATCGAAAAGTAATCCCCAGGCTCTAACGCGCACGCCGCCACCAACGCCACCAACGCCACCAACATTTCCGTCACCATCGCTCCATACGCCACACTCCGAATCGCATCCTCCCGATCCAACAACTTCGGCGTCGTGCCCGACGAAATCAGCGCGTGAAACCCCGAAATCGCGCCGCACGCAATCGTGATGAACACAAACGGAAATACCTTCCCCGCAAACACCAACCCCGACCCATCCACAAACTTGGTCAGCTTCGGCATCTTCAACTCCGGAGCCACCCAAATCACCACGACCGCAAGCACTGCCACCGTTCCAATCTTCATGAACGTGCTCAGGTAATCCCTCGGAGCGAGCAACATCCAAACCGGAAGCACCGACGCCGCAAACCCATACACCATTATCGACCACGCAATCGTTTCCCCCGAATGGTCGAACAAATGCTCGATGCCCCACGCCTTCAAGTTGCTCCCCGCCCACACACTCGCAATCAACCCGATAATCCCAAACACCGTCACCCCACGCACGCTCACCCCAAACACCGTGTGACCAAACCCCATCACCAAGGCCAGCGGAATGGTCATCGCAATCGTAAACAACCCCCACGGACTCTCCGCCAACGCCTTCACCACCACCAACCCCAACACCGCCAGCAAAATCGTCATAATCGCCAGCACCGAAATCATCGCCACAAACCCCACCACCGGATTCACCTCCTCCTTCAACATCTGCCCCACCGACTTACCCCCGCGCCGAATCGAAGCGAACATCACCATCGCATCGTGCACCCCACCCCCAAGCGTCGCCCCAATCAGAATCCAAAGCATCCCCGGCAAATACCCAAACTGCGCTGCCAACACCGGCCCCACCAAAGGACCCGGACCCGCAATCGCCGCAAAGTGATGCCCAAAAACCACCCAGCGGTTCGTCGCCACAAAATCCTTCCCGTCCGCGTGAGTAATCGACGGCGGAGCTCGATGCGCATCCAGCACCAGAACCTTTGTCATCAGCCACTTGCTATAAAACCGATACGCCACGGCAAACGAACACAACCCCGCCACCACCAACCAAAGCGCATTGATAGTCTCCCCCTTGTGAAACGCCGAATACGCCACCGACCCCGCCCCCAAAGCAGAAATCAGCACCCAGACCAAAACACGGATTGCACGAGCCATATCAGATAAAAATCGTTGCCCCCCAGCAAAAGCAATTACCGAACCCCCTCCCCCTCATAGGTCCCACACGACCCATACGACCCACAGGTCCCATCAAAGCCCCTCACCCTCAGCCCGCCGCTTCACAATCCGCAAAATATATCCCTGCAACTCCGACATCACCGTTTCCGTCCACAGCGATGCATACCAGTTAAACCGCGTGCTCAGTCGTTGGCGGCTCGAAAGGTGAAGCCGCACCGTCCCATCCTCGCGCGCCTCAATCTCGTAGACCCCATCCAACACATCAAAATACGGCCCCCCAATCGTCACATGCTCATCAAGCGTCGTCGGCGGAATGTTCGCCGTATCCGCACGGATGGTAAACGCCAGCCGCTTGAGTTCATCCCATTGCGTCACACGCTCAACAAACACCAACTCCCGCTCAAACCGCGCAATCCGCACCGAACCAACCCCCTCCCCCTCCAACACCGCCTCCACAGGCCTCGGAAATCCCATCCAATGCATCCACGACCCCGAATGCTCCGCCTCCGAAATCCGAGGAACCGACCGAACCTCCCGCCAAACACGCGCCGGAGCCGCCGCAACCTCAATCACATTATGCACCTCACGCACCTCCTCAGCTCGCGCTCGAAGGTGCTCCACCGGCGCCACCAAAAACGGCAACACCGCCAAGAACGCCGCGCTCCGAACCTGACCGTCCCGTCCCATCGCACGCCGAACCCCCACCGCCAGTAACCCTCCAATCGAGGAAACCACCATCATCACCGGCACCAACATCAATACGCAAATCAACCCCTCCCACCCCAACAACATCGTCGCTCCCAACCCCGCAAGACTCGATGCCCACGGCAGAAAAATCCGCCCACGCCACCCAATCGGCCCCGACATCTCCGCAATCCACACCGACAAAAATCCCATCGTCAATGGCGCCCCAAAAATGAAGGCCGTCGTCATCACCGAATACGCGTTCTTCCAACTCGGCCCCGCCTCCCCATGGTTGAGTCCAAAGACCCAACGCGTGATTAACCCATGAAACACGCCCGCACCTATCCCCCACCAAACTAACCGCTTTTGCTTCCAGTCCATGCCCCAGCATAACGCCGCCACCCACCCCAGAAAATGAAATCGCCCACAGACGTAAGCCCCCCACCCCAAGCCTCCCGCGTCTCGTAAGTCCCATACGACCCACTCCCCCCGCGGCCCCGCTCATGCTCTCCTATGCCCATGCGCCTCAGTCCCCTCCTCACCCTGCTCGCAACCCTCACCCTGCTCCCCCTTCCCGCCGCCGAGCCGTTCGATCCCGCGCGCCTCGAAAAAGAAATCCTCGTCCCCAACTGCCACGACGCACTCCAACTCGAGTGCCTCCCCGACGGACGCATCCTCTTCGTTGAGTTCTGGGGCACCGCTAAAATCTGGGACCCCGCCACACGCCTCGTCTCAACGCTCGGCTCCATCCCAACCCACGCCAAAGGCGAGGTCGGCCTCCTCGGATTCGCCGCCGCAAAAGACTTTGTGAAAACCGGCCACCTCTTCGCGCTCTTCTGCCCCGCTGAAAAGACCGGCACCATGCGCGTTAGCCGCTTCACCGTGCACAACAACCAGATGGACCCAGCCTCCGAAAAGGTCCTCCTCGCGTGGGACTACGATACCGACCACGTCTTCCACATGGGTGGCGCCATGTGGATGGACGCCAAAGGCGACCTCTACATCGGCAACGGCGACAACTGCCATTATAACCCCGGCCTCCCAGTCGACCCACGTCCCGGCCGAAAAAGCTGGGACGCCCAACGCTCCGCCGCCAACTCACGCGATCTCCGAGGAAAAATCCTGCGCATCCATCCCACCCCAGACGGCAAATACACCATCCCCTCAGACAACCTCTTCGCCGACGGGAAAGACGGAGCGCCCGAAGTCTACTGCATGGGCATCCGAAATCCCTACCGCATCACCGTCGACGATCCAACCGGCACGCTCTACATCGGCGATGTCGGACCCAACGTCGTCCCCGAACTCGGCGTCACACCCGTCGGCTACGAGGAAATCAACGCAACCCGCTCCGCCGCCAACTTTGGCTGGCCGTATTTCGTCGGCCCCAACGAGGCGCTACCACTCTTCGACTTTGACGCAAAAAAGGAAATCCGACGCCAATCACCCGAGTCTCCGCGAAACGATTCACCCAACAACACCGGCACGCGCCTCCTGCCTCCCGCAAAACCAGCCCTGCTCTGGTACTCCTCCACCGCCTCCACCAACTTCCCCAGCGTCGGAAGCGGCGGACGCTCCGTCATGGCCGGTCCCGTCTACCACTTCGACGCTCAACACCCCTCGCCCATCCGACTTCCCGAACAGTTCCACGGCAAACTCTTCGTCTACGAATGGATGCGGAACTGGATCCAAATCGCCGACCTCTCCAAATCGCCACCCACTCTCGAACCGCTCATCGGCGGCGCCAACTTGCGCCGCCCCATCGACTTAAAAATCGGACCCGACGGCGCGCTCTACCTCATCGAGTACGGCGACCAATGGTGGAACAACACCGACAGCCAAATTTCGCGCCTTGTGTATCGCCGAGGCAATCGGCCCCCCATCGCTCGACTCGACCTCTCCGAAACCGCTGGAACAGCCCCCTTCACCCTCAACGCAAACGCCGCACACTCCACCGACCCCGATGGCGACCCGCTTCGATTCCACTGGACCCTCAACGGCCAGCCACTCGCCGCCACTGGCAACCGCCTCGAACACACCCTCACCACCAACGGTTCACACGAAATCCGCCTCACCATTACCGATTCCAAAGGCGCATCTTCACAATCCAATGTAACCGTTCATGTCGGAAACGCCCGACCCTCAGTGACCATCGCAAATCCCGCACACGGCTCATTCTTCGATTGGAACCAAGCCATCCCCTACACGCTCAACCTCACCGAATCCGACGGCGACGCCATTCGCGAATCCGAGGCCACCTTCGATGGCGAGTTCCGGTCACGCCGCTTCGCCTCGGACGGCATCGAAGCCACCGATCCAGGACTGGCGAAAATCAAAGCCAGCACCTGCCTCGCTTGTCATTCCGAACGAACGGCCTCAGCCGGACCCGCCTATCGCGATGTCGCCTTACGCTACCAAACCGATAAGGACGCTCCCGCCCGCCTCACCGCTAAAATCCTTAACGGCGGCAGCGGAGTCTGGGGCCAAATGCCAATGCCACCTCATCCGCAACACACTCCTCCCGAGGTGCGCGCAATGGTCGACTGGATTCTCTCCCTCGCCTCCACCCAAGCACTTCCCGTCTCAAAGGGCGCCACAGGCACCTTCCAAGCGCCCGCAAAACCCGACAAAAACGACCGCACCGGCGAAGGCGTCCTCGTGCTCACCGCCGCCTACACCGACGATGGAAAAAACGGCGCACTCCCGCGTTTGCGCGGTGAACAAACCATCGTGCTTCATTCGCGAAAAAAGAAAGCCGCTCTCTACGACGCAAATCACGGAATGTCAGCCGTCGAACAAGTCGAAGGCGAAACCGGGCTCATCGGCCGTTTCAACGACGGAGCCCACATCCTTTTTAAGGACATCCGAATGGATGGCATCAAACAACTCACCGTCCGAGCTGGAAACTTCAAGCCAACCAACGCCGCCTTCGAACTACGTAAAAATGGTCCCACCGGCGAACTCCTCGCCCGTGTGCCCCTCCCCCACTCCGCTGAGGGACCGTTTCAAGAAATCACTATCCCCGTCTCGGCAGATGGACTCCTCGACCTCTGCATCGTCGCGCGATGCGAAAAGTCAGGCGAAGCCGGCCTCAACTGGATCGAGTTTCGCTAACCCATGCGCGCGGACAGCGTGCCCCACCCGCACCCCCATCCCCACCACCAAAGCTCATTCCAACGCCGCCCTGCCCATCCGTACGGTGATTGCGAAAGGGACCGTGTTCTCCGAAACTGGGGCCGTGACATCGGACGCATACGTGTGGCTCGGTTTCGCTGGCCTCGGAGCAGGGTTTATCGACTCGGTGGCCGGCGGT
>JBEEPE010000297.1:0-4675 GCA_041191265.1 Verrucomicrobiota bacterium
GCCGTATTCGCGAGCGAAGGGGACGCCGAGTGCGACGCAGTGATCTATGATGGAAACGCTGACTTCGGCGAGACGGTGAACATTTGCTTCTCGTGCTCGGAAGTCACCACCTTTGATGGTGTCGTAGAACAGGCGATGCACGGAGTCACCGTCGTTCTGGTAGTTTTTGGCGGCATTAATTCCGCCTTGAGCGGCGATGGAGTGCGCGCGGCGCGGCGAATCTTGGTAGCAGAAGGCTTTCACCTTGTACCCGAGTTCTCCGAGGCTGGCGGCTGCGGAGGCCCCGGCGAGACCGGTGCCGACGATAATGATCTCAAACTTGCGGCGATTGGCCGGGTTGATGAGCTTGGATTCGAACTTGTGATTCTCCCACTTCTGTTCGAGCGGTCCGGAGGGGATCCGAGAATCGAGGGTGATGCTCATTGTTTCAGGGGTGCTTGGAAGGGTTGAGGGATGGGTGAGAGTGTCAGGCTTGGAGCTTGAGGAATCCGGCAAGCACAGCGACTGGAATCGAGCCGTATCCGATGAAGACCGCTGCACCGACGAGGTTGCCGAGTTTCACGAGTCCGGTGGCATTATTGTGAGAGGTGAGGCCAAGGGTGCGGAAGACGCTGGTGACTCCGTGGCTGAGGTGCACCGCGAGCAATCCAACGGCGAGCAGGTAGAACGCGGAGACGAGCGGGCTTTGGAAACCGAGAACGAGCATGGTGTGCACATCGTTCTCGGAGGCGAGTTTCCCGCCGTCGGCGAGGAGTTTGAAGCGGGCGTCGGTCGTGCGGAGGGTGTAGTGGAGAAGGTGATAGACCACGAAAGAAACGATCACCAAACCACTCCCGAACATCATGCGCGTTGCGAGACGCGAGACCTGATGTTTGGTGACGGCGTACGCTTCGGGACGGGCGGATTTGTTGGCTGTCACCAGCGATATGGTTGCAACGACGTGAGTGACGAATGCGACGATGAGGCCGATGCGCATTACCCAAAGGGTTTTCGGGATCGAGTGGAGAAATGCGGCGTACTCGTTGATTTTCTCGGGTCCAGCGAAGACCTGAAGATTTCCTGCGAGGTGGCCGAACACGAAGCCGATTAGCGCTAAACCGGTTAGCGCGACAATCCACTTCTTGCCGATGGACGAGTTCCAAAATTGGGTCAGGAGTTTCACGGGAAAATGTTTGTGCGAGTTATCAGAGTTTCTTCTAACTCGCAAAAAACGTTCTGTCATCCTTAGTGAGAGAAAACGGTGCAATCAGGTTGCGGAACACAAGAGCGCACGCGCTTGATGACGCGGGATGGGTTGGGGTTGAGGTCGACGGGGCGGACGTTGCCCGGGCCCATGAACCGCGGGTGGGGCTGCGTTTACGATCGGAGTTGATTCAGGCGGGGGGGACTAGCGGGGTCCGGTTCGTGTTCGACCGGTGAGGCGTCGGTACTCGTCGTCAGTGAGGGGGGCTTTCTCGACCCATTCGCGGGCGCCGTCCGGATTGGTTCGGAAGTATTCGGTGGCGACGCGTTCTAGGGCTCCTGTGCGATGGGTTGCGGAGGACATGGGAATGGAGAGGGCCCACTCGGCGGCTGAGGCGGGGTCTTTTGCTGAGGTGCTGTCGATGAAACCTCGGACGGCTGCCGCGTAGTCGGCCGAGTTGGCGGGGAGGGATTCGAGGCGTTTTGCGGCTGAGGCGGGGTCGGTGCGGGCTTGTTCACGCAAGGCGGCTTGCATCGCCGCTTCGCGTACGGGACTCGGGGGGAGGGAGTCGACTTTTTGCGCGAGGTGAGAGGCGATTTTGTGGGCATCGCGCTCGGGTAAGTTGGCGAGTGCTTGGAGAACCTCCGGACGGCTTTTGATGTCAAAGGTGGTCTTCGTGGCGAGTTCTGAGAGTGCGGCGTTCCGCATGGCGCCTTCTGGAAGGCGTTGGGCGTAGGCAACTTGGTTTTCGTGGGAGGGTTCTTTGCCGACAAGGGCGTTGATGGCGGCTCGGGCGGTTTCGCTGGCGTTGGGCGAGGAGGCGAGTTGGTGGGCGATTGAGGCGAAAAGCGCGGGGTCTTGCGAGGCGACTTGCGTGAGTTTTTCGCGCGCGGCACGCTGGATTTCAGGTGGTTGCGTAAGGGTCCAGTTCGTGAAGGCGACGGGATCGCGTTTTGCCCATGGGGCGATCAGGTCCGTGCTGAAGCTGCGTGCCTCGCCCCGACTGGCCCACAGTTCTGCGGCTTTTTGTGGCGCAATTTCTCCGAAGCGCGCGGCGGCGTATTGGAAATCAAATCGATCGGAGCGGAGAAACAGGTCGCTCTTGAGTTCTTGATCGAGCATGCGCTCCAGTTGTTTTGGGCTCAGCGCGTTGATTGCCGACATTAGCCGCAAGCGATGATCCGCCGGAGAAGTCGTCCCTTGTTTGAGAAATAAGTCGAGTTGCTTGAACGATTCGGTGTCAGTCGGAGGCGCCGTGAGACCACTCTGGGGCTCGCTCGTGGGAGCGGACGCTGGGCGGTCTGTTTCCTCGGACGGCAGCGCTTCGGTCTTGAGCGCGGTTGTTGACGGGGGGAAGTGGGACTGTGGGAGGTCAGTTGGTTTTGATCCGATAAAAAATCCGAACGCGCCGAGGGCAGCGCAGAGGAGGAGAAGTCTGGCGCGCATGAGAAGGTTTTAACGAGCTTTCACGGGAGCCAGGCGGCGCTCGAGGTCGCTCCTCTCTTGCGGGGTGAGGGGAAGTTCCGAGATGAATTGGGCTCGCGTGCGTCCGTCGTCGTAGCCGAAATGCCGGTCCGACAGCATCGCTGCGTAGTAGTCGACTTGAGAACCGCGGGACAGCAGCGAGGAGGCGGCGGTCATTGCGATATCGGGGTCGCCCCAGGATTTGGAACGGTTCCAGGCGTCCATCATGACGGATTTGAGCGTTCCTTCGCGAAAAGCGCCGGGAGGTAAGGACTCAATCCAGGCGAGGGCGGCGGGGCGGTCTTGGTTGGCGAGTGCCCACCAGACGCCCGAGGCGGCGGAGGACATATTTTCTTTGGAGGCCTGCGATTCGGCGAAGGAGATGGCGGTTTCGGTGCCGGAGTGGTTGTAGCGGGTGACGGCTTCGATGCTGAAGCTCCAGACCTTTTTCTCGGTGTCTTTGAGTGCGTCGAAGAGTTTGGAGGCGTCTGGACCGGACTCGAACCGGAGTCGATTTACCGCATTTCCCGCGATTTGGCTGATGAGCGCATCTCGTTGTTTAGCGATTTGAATGTCGGAGGCGGCGGGATCGCGTTTTGGGTTGGCGTTGACGATTTCAGCAGCGGATGCGCGGATTTCGGCGAGTGCGAGGGCTGGATCTGTCGCGGCTGTTTTTGCGGCGAGCGCGCCGAGGATTTTCGAGACTTCCCACTGTTTCGAGTTGGCGATGTTTTCAAGGAGCGCGGGTTGCGAGTGGATGGCGCGGATTGCGTCTGCGAAAGAGCCGCCGGGAGTCACAAGGCCAGACTGTTCGACATTGGAGAAATTGACGTTCAGGTCCTTGGGCAGGTTGGACATCGCCTTGATTGCATCGGCTGCGTTGCGGGCGAGGAGCACACTGAGGCCCGCTTCCACGATTTGGGGCGATTTGCGGTTCGTCCCGAGTTCGATGGCTCTCGCTGGGTCGGTGGCGGCGAGGCGTTCAGCGAGCAAGGTTGTTGCGAGGAAAGGCCCGTCGGTTCGTCCGGCGAGGGCGGTGAGGAGTTCCTCGAGAACCGGTGCGGGGAGATCCGTTGCGAGTTGCGCGAGGAGCAGTTGAAGTGAGGGGTTCTCCGAGGTTTGCCGAGAGATGCGAACGAGTGTGTCCAGCTGTTGGGGGCGAGGGAGGCTGGCGAAGCTCGAGGGAGAGGTGGTGTTGAGCGTGGCGCCGGCGACTGGGTCGGAGGTGGACGAAGTGTCCACAGAACTCACTTTTGGCGAGGCTGTTGTGAGCTCCTCCGGAGGGGGCGTTGTGGGGTTGACGAGCAGTTTGCCTGCGACGACTCCCGCGAGAAGGGAGGCGGCGGGGAGAATGAGTTGGGATCGGAGGGGTGTTGGCATGATCCAGACGACGGAAACCTAGCAGGGAGGGTCATCGGTGGAAACGCAATCGCGGTATTTGCCGAACGATAGGGGTATCGGGGGGGATTATCTGCCCCTCGGATGGAGTCGGCTTTCAGGAAAACGCAGTCGAGTTTGCCAAACGTTTCGTGTGTGGCTAAGCCTCCCGCGACACAAAGTCGCATTTCAGGCATTCAACCCGCTTCCACCCCGACCTATGCATTTCAACTGCCCTTCCTGCTCGATGCAGCTCATGGCCGAACCTCAAATGGCTGGCCAACTGGTGAACTGTCCAGGTTGTAACACCAAGTTTAAGGTGCCTTCGCTGGAGGAGTTGATGGCGGGGAGCGGGCCAGCGACTGAGTCTGGGGCGAGTGATGGCAAAAAACAGCGGACGGTTTGGAAGGAGCAGGATCCGACCAATCCGAATGCGTTGCTGAGCTCGGGCATCGGGCTGGTAGTCACTGTGGTGTGGTTTGTTTTGCTGAAGGTCTTGGTGGCGACGGGCTTGATGGGTGCGAAGCACAAGCTGATGGAGTTGTTCTTCAACCACTTCGCAATCAGTTTCGCCAGCACCCTGTTCTTCACGTGGGGGATTGCGATTCTCTTCCTGAAGTACAAAAAGTTGCAGCACCAGCAGGCGGCGAT
>JBEEPE010000298.1:0-10302 GCA_041191265.1 Verrucomicrobiota bacterium
CATCCCCCCCATCCCCCGTGGCCGACACCAAAACTCCCGTCACCTCCGGCTCCAAAATAAACTCCAAAAACTCCGGAGTGCCTTTCCCTTGAACCACAATCTTGGGCCCCTTCGTGTAAACCGAAACGCTCACGTCAGGACGCTTCGCAAAAAACTCCATGTGCGCCCGCTGCTCCAATGCCCATCCCCGAGCAAGCAGCACCGTTCGCAATCGGTGAACCTCATCCAACGCCAAATCTCGCGTGAACAACTTCGCCCCCTCAGCCCCCTTACTCCGAGATTCCCCGCTTCCCCCCCGCACCGACCGCTCGCCAAGCGCCGGAACATCCCGGTCTAGGACACCTTCCCCACCCGAAAACAAATCCAACTCGCCCAAACCATCGGTGTCCGCTCGTTTCTTTCGTGGTGCCATAAGAGTCGCGCATGATTCAAATCTCGCCCGATTCGCAAAGCGAGGCTCCCGTCATACACCCCAAAACCAAGCACCGTCACTGTCGCGCTCAGCGAAACGATAAAACAGATTCGAATCCGTCCACTCCCATCATCTGCTCCCCATAGACAACGCCACTTTCAAAAAGTACTCATGCGTCCGCCCGCCTCCTATCACGCACTCGCAACACTCCTCATGGAATGGTTCTCGGTGAGCGCTCGCTCCCTTCCGTGGCGCCACTCAAACGACCCCTACCAAACCCTCATCTCGGAGTTCATGCTCCAGCAAACGCAGGTCGTCACCGTCATTCCCTACTTTCAACGGTGGATCCAAGCTTTCCCAACCTTCGAATCGCTAGCAACAGCCACCGAACCGGATGTCCTGCGTGCATGGGAAGGCCTCGGTTACTACTCCCGGGCAAGGAACCTCCATCGCGCTGCACAAGAAGTTGTTGCGCGGCACAACGGCCAGCTTCCCGCCGATACAGCCGCCATCCGAGCCCTGCCAGGCGTCGGCCCCTACACCGCTGGCGCCATCGCAAGCTTCGCATTCAACCTCCCCGAACCCGCCATCGACGCAAACGTTCAACGCGTCCTCGCGCGAATCTTCAATGTACGAGAAGAAATCTCAACCGCCGCCGCAAAGTCAAAACTCGACACCCACGCGCGAAATCTTCTCGCCGCCGCCAATCCGGAATACCGCGCCATTAACGCCGCCACCATGGAACTCGGCGCGCTCATCTGCACATCCGGCAAACCCGCCTGCCAGCGCTGCCCCATCCGCGAATCATGCGCCAATCAAGGAAACGCAGCCGACCTCCCAGTAAAACGCCGAAAAGCTAAACCAACCGCAATAGACGAGTTCGCCCTATGGGATATCAACCCCGAGGGAATTCTCCTCGAACTAAGAACTGGACCCCGTTGGAGGAATCTCTGGACCCTGCCGACAATCGCTCCCCCCTCCACTCCCGTTACACCCCTGCTTGTGCACCGCTTCGCAGTCACCCGCTTTCAAATCTCCCTGCACATCCTCCCCTCCGGAATACCCACCAAAAAACACGCGCCCACCAGAGAGAGCGGGCTCCATCGCATTCCGCTCTCCCACCTGCGCAATCTCCCACTCGCCGCGCCACACCGCCGCGTCGTCGACACTCTATCCGACCAACTTGATTTGGATCCGTAACCCGCATCGCTGCCGCTCAGATAGCAACAGTTTGAAAACGGCAGGGATTCCTCTCATTTTAAATACACATGTCCTTCATCAATCTCCTCGTCAGAAACGACGATGGCCGCGAAGCGCTCAGTCAAGTTCCCCCAGGGTCCTACGTCATCGGGAGAGAACTAACCTGCGACGTTGTCATCGCCTCCCAAGGAGTGTCGCGACGTCACGCTATGGTCCATGTCTCCGAAGACGCAGTCACCGTGGAAGACCTCGGTAGCTCCTCCGGCACCCGCATCGACGGTGAAATCGTGGTGGGGCAGGTCACCCGCTCTCTCCCCGTTCTCCTGAACCTCGGCCACTACCCCATCAAAATCTTCAGCGCCAAGCACCCCTTCCTCCCTCAAACCTCAACCACGCTCGGCAACGTCGATTCTCCCTACGAAATCGGTCTCACCTTAAGCGCTGCATCAAAAGGTGCCCCCGACTTCAAAGGGGTTGACGCCCGCACACGCGAGCGACTCGAGATGCTGTATCAACTGCCCCTCCAGTTCGCAGCAGAGCGGAACCTCGAAACCCTCTTCAACCTCATCCTGCGACGCGTGCTGGACCTCATCCCCGGAGCCGTTCGAGGCGCACTTCTCGTTCGTGAAAAAGAGTCCGGCAAACTGACCATCCGCGCGAGCATCCCCGCCGACAGTCCCCCCATCAGTCGCACCCTCATCCGCCGCGCTGCCCTCGAACAATCAGGCTTCATCTGGGAAGATTCCGCTACCGAACAAAAAGATGTGACCGCCAGCATGGCAGCCATCGGCGTCCGAACCGGCATGTACGCGCCACTCGTGTGGAATGAGGAAGCCATCGGCGTTATCTTTGTCGACAACCCAAAACGCCGCGGAGCCTTTAGCGAAGACGATCTTCAGTTCCTCCTCTCCGTCGCTCACTACGCGGCCGCCTCTGTCGCAAACCAGATGCTTCAGGAGGAAATTCAACAGAACAACAAAACCCTCCAACACCTTCTCGCCAACTTTTCACCAAAGATACGCGACCGACTCCTCCAAAAATCGCGCGAAGGAAAACTCCAACCCGGAGGCGAGAAATCCAACGTGACCATCCTGCTCTCCGATCTCCGCGGCTTCACAAAAACCAGCGCATCCCTCGATTCCGGAGTCGTCGTCGATATGCTCAACGACTACTTCCAAGTTCTCGGTGCGGAAATTTTCAAGAACGATGGCACCATCGATAAGTTTATCGGCGACGCCATCCTCGCCGTCTTCGGGAGTCCCGAACCCGATGCGGAACACGCAATGCACGCCGTCACAGCAGCCATCGGCATGCAACTAAAGATGAGCGAGGTAAACCAACGCCGCAAAGCAAACGGACTCCCCACCTGCGATCTTGGAATCGGCGTCTACACCGGCGAAGTGCTCCACGGGTTTATCGGAGCCGAAGACTGCCTCGAATACACCGTCATCGGAGATACCGTCAACAAAGCCAGTCGCTACTGCGACGGCGCTACCGGAGGTGACATCGTTCTGGGTACCCTCACAAACGAACTGCTGAACGCCCGAGTCGAAACGATTCCGGTTTTCATAAAAACCAAGCACGAAGGCGAACTCCCCGCCTTCAAAGTAGTCAACCATGCTCTCTCGTGAATCGGCGCACCCGTTGACGGCATCGTCATCCCTTTCCATCCGAGCCCTCACGGACAAGCAGGACGATGAAGTCGCTCAACTCCTGCATCGCTCACTCACTCGCTGGTACGAAACGCACCTGAACCAAGGCGCACGGTTCGGCGACTCCCACCTCCCCTTCCTTCATTTCCCCGCCCTGTATCGGCGCATTGACCCAGAACACTCCCTCGGCGCTTGGCTAGACCAACAACTCGCCGGAGTCGCCTTCATCCATCCGAGAGAAACCCATGTCTCCGCGGGAATCATCGCCACAAACCCCGCTTTCGCCCGACGCGGCATCGCGAAAGCCCTCGTCACAAGGGCCTGCAACCTCGCAGACCAACTCAACCTGCCGCTGCGCCTCGTCTCCAGTCTCCTCAACCTCGATTCCTTCTCCCTCTACTCCCGCTTCGGATTCCGCCCCGTCACGATTTATCAAGACGTTCTCCTCGCCGTCCCCCCAACTGGCATCACCGTGCCAGAACTCCAAGGCGTCCGCATCGCGCCAGCAAATCCAGAACACGCCCCCGAAATCGCCCAACGCGAGCGAGAACTCTGCGGCATCTCACGCCTCAGCGACCACCAAGCCCTTCTCGCGCAGACCGCCCTGCCGTGGGAAGTCCTCGTCGCCCGCGATTCATCTAACACCCTCCTCGGTGCCGTCACCTTCACCCGCCATCCCGAGTGGAGCATGCCAGGGCCTGCCTTCGCTCAAGACGAGGCCGTGCTTTCAACCCTTCTGCTCCATGCCCTCAACCATCTGAAAGGCAGAAACATTGTTATACTCATCCCCTCAGACGCACGCAAACTCCTAGCCTCCATGTACGCGCTAGGCGGCAGAAACATCGAGCTGCACGCCCTCCAAGTCCGAGGCGAATGGAAACCGCCCACCGGTCTCAGCATCCCCACCTTCCTGCCCGAAACCTTCTAACGGCCACCGCAGCCCGGCAAATCGCAGCTACGCCAAATCCAAAGACACAGGACAATGGTCCGACCCCGTAATTTGCGGATGAATGGCGGCCCCCTTGAGCCGTGATTCCAGCGATTGATGAGCGAGGAAGTAGTCAATCCTCCAACCAATATTCCGAGCACGCGCGCCGCCCATCACACTCCACCACGTGTAATGCCCTCCGCCCTTCTCAAACACGCGGAACGTATCCACAAAACCACGCTTCACAAAACCATCAAACCCCGCTCGCTCCTCCTGCGTGAACCCATGGGTGCGGGTGTTTTCTTTCGGACGCGCCAAATCAATCTCCGTGTGCGCCACATTGAAATCCCCGCAAACCACCACCGGCTTTTGAACGTTAAGTCCTTCCAAAAACGTCGCAAAATCTCGGTCCCACTCCTGCCGATAATCCAACCGCGTCAACTCGCGCTGCGAGTTAGGTACATAAACATTCACCAGAAAAAACGGTCCCGCATCCACCGCGATAATCCGCCCTTCCCGGTCGTGCAACGAAACCCCCATCCCCGTTCCAACAACCCGCAACGGTTCTCGCGAAAAGATGGCCGTTCCCGAATAACCCTTCTTCTCCGCCGAGCTGTAAACCGCGTGGTACCCCTCCGGAATCCACCCCTGCAAGTCCGACTCCTGACACTTCGTCTCCTGCAAACAGAGAAAATCCGGACTCAAACTCCAAACCGCATCCAATGCACCCTTCTTCAAAACCGCACGGAGCCCGTTCACATTCCAAGAAACCAACTTCATCCCCACCGTCCTACACCGCGCCAAAAATCCAGCAAGTTTCTGTCGTGCGTTCCCTCCACCACCGTGAGCAAATTCCAAACAACCCATGTCTCCTACCTCCCAAATCAAAAACTTCGTTCTCGATACCAACGTCCTGATTCACGACCCCCTCTCCATGCTCCACTTCCAGGACAACAACGTCTGGATCCCCATCGAAGTCCTCGAGGAACTCGACCGCTTTAAATCAGAAAACACAACCCGCGGCGCCAACGCCCGCGAAGTCCACCGCAAACTCAGCGACAAATTCCCAACCGCCGATTCCATGCGCTCCGGCGTCGCCCTCGACTCCGGCGGAAAACTTCACGTCTGTATCAACCCCGCCGTCACCTTCGACGGAAAATCTTGGACCCTCTCCTCCCGCAGCGACCGATTCGCCGCAGCAGCATCCCTGTTCCCCGATCTCAGCCGAACCGATAACCGCATCCTCGCCTCCGCGGTTCACCTTGCCGATACCCGCAGCGAACCAACCTTTCTCGTCACCAAGGACCTAAACCTACAACTCAAAGCCCGCGCGCTCGGACTCGATGCGCAGGACTATCGAACCGACCGCGTCGAAGACGATAACGACATCCGCCGCACACAACGCCGCAACAGCGACGAAGAATACGAATCCCTCGAACTCCCAGGAAACCGTGTCCAAGCCTTCTCCAGCGAAGGACTCATCCACCTCCCAGGGGAAGAAACGCGCTTCCTCGCAAACCAGTACCTCCTCATCAAAAATAGCGACGCCCCCAGCCACGGTGTCCCAGCGCGCCATAAAAAAGACGGCGTCTTCGTTCCCCTCACGCGCGACCACATCGCTGTTCGCGGAGGACGCACCCTTCAAGCCCTCAACCTCGGACAACGATTCCTCCTCGACGCTCTCTACGATCCAAACATCACGCTGGTAACCGTCTACGGTAAAGCGGGCACGGGAAAAACCCTTCTGGCCGTCGGAGCCGCTCTCGAGCAAGTCCAAACAGGCGACTACGAAAAAATGCTCATCACCCGCGTCATCATGCCCACCGGCAAGGACATCGGATTTCTCCCAGGACGCGTCGAAGAGAAAATGCAACCTTGGCTACAGCCTTCCTACGACGCCCTCGAATACCTCCTCGCAAAACCGCGCAAACCCGAACAGTTCGAAAATAAACGCCAAAGCTCCCGCAAATCCGCCGGAGCCGACACCAAAACATCCTCTCCCGCCAATCCCAGAGCCGGAACCAAACCCGGTCGCTCATACGAACCGCTCATCCAAGCCGGCCTCATCGAAGTCGAAGCCATCGCCCACATCCGCGGACGCTCCATTCCCCGATCCATCTTCATCGTCGATGAAGCCCAGCAACTCACGCCGCACGAAGCCAAAACCTTGGTCACCCGCATGGGCAAAGGCTCCAAAATGATTCTTATCGGCGACCTCGCCCAAATCGACAACCCCTACGTCGACGCCCACACCAACGGCCTCGTCTACACACGCAACCGCTTGCAAGGTGAGGAGTTCATGGCACACGTCAACCTATTCAAAGGCGAGCGCAGCCCCATGGCGGAAGTCGCAGCCAACCTCATGTAGCCGATGTCACGCCCCTCGAATAAACGCATCCCCCTCTCAGGGCCCACTTCCGGACTCCAGAATCCCTTCGCCTCCCTGAACATAGACGCCAACACGCTCCCGCCGGGGCCACCCGTCCCCACCGAACAACCCGCTCGTATCCAACCACCCGGCAAACTACACATCCGGAGATCCACCGCTCACCGCGGCGGCAAAGTGGTCCAAGTCGTCCAAGGGTTCGAGCCGCACCACACCGATGAGGACATCTCAAACCTAGGTGCCACCATCAAACGGAAACTCGGATGCGGGGGCACCGTCTCCGACCGCGAAATCGAATTCCAAACCGACGATCCATCCCGCCTCCAAGCACTCCTGCGCGAACTCGGCTTCAAACTGTAATCATCTCGCGCAGAGCACAACGCAGCCACGGCTCACTGCCCCTCGACGCCATTCAGCACGCCGCACTTCGGACACGTGCACACCACCCCCTGCTCCCGCCTCGCCTCAAAGGCGTTTCCGCAAAGACGGCAGGAAACAAACCGCGCGCGCACAGAGGCCTCTCTCCGCGACCGACGCCGCTCCGCAGCCAACCACAACACGAACACCGGCACGGTCATCAAACCGAGGCAAATCACCGTCAACTGCGCCAACCCAACCGGAATCATCGCGCAAAATCCTCTCTAACCCAAATCCGCTAACGCCGTCTCAGCATCCCCAAACCGATCCAAACGCATCCCCATCCGCTCCATCAACGCCATGTGAAGCCGGCATAACTTGCGATTCGGATCCTTCGAATAATCCAAAACCCTACCCCCACGAATTGTTCCCCCACCCCCTCCCGCCACCAAAATCGGTAACTGCGTGGAATCATGCGCGTTCCCGTCCATCAAACTCGAACAAAACAACAACATGCTGTTGTCCAGAAGAGTCCGATCCCCCTCCTGCGTCGACCGCATCTTCTCCAACACCCCCGCCCACAACCGCAGATGGTACTCATTCACCTTCTGGTACATCGCCAACCGATCCGGATTCCCCGCATGATGCGACAACTCGTGCTGCCCCCCTGTAACCCCTTCCAAATCAGGAAACTTAACCCCCGATAAATCATTGTTCATCATCATCGTCGCAACCCGCGTCCGATCCATCTGAAACGCCAGCACCACCAAATCCATCATCAACCGAATATGCTCGTCGGGCCGAGCAGGAATCCCCGCCGCTGGACGATTCATGGTCGGCTGAACCACCGCCGGTTGCCATCCCGCTCCCCCCGTCTCCTTGCGACTAAAACGATCCGCTGCCGCAATCCGCTCCTCCAACTCCCGAACCGAGCTCAAGTACTCGTCCAACTTCTGCGCATCCCGACGACTCAACTTGGACCGAAGCGACTTCGCATCCCCACGAACCAAATCAAGTACACTCTGATCCCGCTTCCGCTTCTGCCCATCATCAAACAACTGGTCAAAAGCCTGTTGCGGATAAATCTCTTTCGGCGCCGGCATCGTTGGTGAACTCCAGGAAATGTAAGCCGAATAAATCTGTGTAAATCCGCTGTCCGTGCTGTACCCCGGAGGCTCCGTTCCCAAAACCATGCTCGGAACCGGCGTCCGTCCGCCAATCTCCTTGGCCAACATCTGATCCATCGTCACCCCCACCTCCACATCCGTCGTGGTCTGTTTCACCTTCAAACCCGACAACACATTCATCTTGGGGTAATGACCTCCCGGACCCGTCACCGTCGTCGGATTCCACAACCCCTTAAAAATCAGCAGCTGGTTTTTTACCGATTCGAGCGGACGAAGCGTGTCGTTCAAACGAAGCCCCTCCGCAGTGTTCTCTCCGCCCCAATGATGCGGATTCACCCCGTTCCCCATGAAAAACACCCCCAATCGCCGAGGCGCCCCAGACCCAACTCCCGAAGCACTCGTTTCACCCCCCCAAACCCGTAATGACTCCATCCAAGGCAAAGCCATACACACCCCAGCACCTCGGAGGAACTCGCGACGCCCCACCTCATTTTCGCCCCTCTGATTCGTTCGGATATTCATGCGCGTTTACTTTTCAACATCATACCCCGTGCGATCCGCATGCAAACGCACTAAACGGCCCAGCACGCAGTTCACCTCGGAGCGTACACATCCTGCTCAAACGCCTCAGCAATTCCTTCCCACGATGCATACAATCATCACCCGATCCTCGTTCGTAAAACTCGCCACCCTCAGCATCGCCTCGGCCGCCCTCGCCTCTGCCCTCGCAGTCCCATCAGAAGACTGGCCCGCGTGGCGCGGTCCCACCGCCGACGGACAAGCCGCAAGCCCTCAATCCGTGCCCACCAAATGGAGCGAGACCGCTAACGTATCTTGGACCACCCCCATCCCCGGAAGAGGGCACGGATCGCCCACCATCGTCGGAAATCAAATCTTCATCGCAACCGCCAACACCGAAACCGAAGAACAAATCGTCCTCAGCCTCGACAGAAAAACCGGCAAGCAACAGTGGGCCACCCCCGTTCACAAAGGACACCTCGATGCCGGAAAACACCGCCTTGCCGGCCCAGCAACCGCAACCGTCGCCTGCGACGGTGAACGCCTCTACATCAACTTCCCCAACCAGGGCGCCGTCTTCACCTCCGCGCTTTCACTCGACGGCAAAATCCTCTGGCAAAAAAAGATTTGCGACTTCGTGATGCACCAAGGATTCGGAGTCTCACCTGTCATCCACGGCGAAGCCGTTCTCGTAAACGCCGACCACAAAGGGGGCGGAACGCTCGCAGCCCTCAACCGCAAAACCGGAGAAGTCCTCTGGTCTCACACCCGTCCCCAACTTCCAAACTACACCACCCCCTCCATCGTTCGATGCGCCGGTAAAACGCAAATGATCCTCTCGGGCTGCAACCTCATCTCGAGCTTTGATCCCCTCACCGGTCGCAAACTCTGGGAAATTCCCGGCTCCACCGAAGAATGCGTCACAGCCGCCGTCACAGACGGTAGCCGCATCTTCGTCAGCGGCGGCTACCCCAAAAACCACCTCGCCGCCATCGAAGCCGATGGCTCCGGCCGAGTCGCATGGCAAAACCAAACCCGCGTCTACGTCCCCTCCATGCTCATGCGCGACGAACATCTCTACGCCGCACTCGATTCCGGACACCTCGCCTGCTTCAAATCCGATTCCGGAGACGAACTCTGGAAAGAAAAAATCGACCGCGATTTCTACGCGTCACCCGTCATGCTCGATGACCTCATTTTCATCACAAACCTCCAAGCCACCACGTCCGTCGTTAAAGTCTCGCCCACAGGCGCTAAACTCATCGCACAAAACAAACTCGGCGACGAATCCCTCTCCTCACCCACCCTCTGCGGAAACCGCATCTACCTCCGATTCGCTAAAAATGGATCCCCTCGACAGGAGTTCATCGCGGCCATCGGCCAATAACGCCTCCCCATGGATCTCCACCTCCAAAACCAATCTGTCGTTGTCTTCGGCGCGGCATCCGGAATCGGAAAGGCCATCGCAAACTCCTTCACCCAAGAGGGCTGTAGAGTTCATGCATCCGATATCTCAGGGGCCGAGGGCATTCACCCTTGCGACGTGACGGACCTGAGTTCCATCGAAAACTGGGCGCAAAGCCTCGATCACGTTGATCACATTGTCTTCAGTGTCGGCGCAGGCTCAGGGAAATTCGGATTTCCATTCTGGAACCTCCACCCCTCCGACTGGCAAAGGGTTCTCAACATCAACCTAATCGGGGCCGTCAACGTCGCGCACG
>JBEEPE010000299.1:0-4639 GCA_041191265.1 Verrucomicrobiota bacterium
TGAACGGGCCCAGCGAGTAGGGTTAGCGCTTGCGGGAAACTTCGCCAAAGGTGAAAAGAAGGGGAGAGGCGCCCGTAGCTCAGTTGGATAGAGCAACGGATTTCTAATCCGTCGGTCACTGGTTCGAATCCAGTCGGGCGTATTTTCCCAAGTGAGGGGGGGGCATTTGAGGCAACCGCGGGTCGGGTGGGTGGATTTTGCGGTTGCGTGGGGGCGGGGGGTGGCGAGGAATAGCGGACTGCACAAACATGTCCTCGCAACGCTCTCCGATTGGTCTGATTTTTTTAACGGTGTTCATCAGCATGGTGGGCTTTGGCATCGTGATTCCGGTGCTGCCGGTTTACGCGAACAGTGAGCCTTTTTTGATGAAGCCCTCGGAACTGGGCTTTTTGGTGGGGGTGTTTTCCCTTGTGCAGTTGGTGGCAGCGCCGTTGTTTGGGCGTTTGTCGGATCGGATTGGGCGTAAACCGGTTTTGCTGGTGAGCATTATTGGTACGGCGGTGGGGTTTGTCGTGATTGGAGTGGCGCAATCCGCGTGGATGCTGTTCCTAGGACGGATTATTGACGGGGCGAGTGGGGGCAATATTGCGACGGCTCAAGCGTGCATTGCCGACGTGACCCCGCCGGAGAAGCGTTCTCGCACGATGGGGATGATTGGGGCTGCGTTTGGGTTGGGGTTTGTGATGGGGCCGGCGTTGGGGGGGATTTTGAGTCAGTATTCCACGCAGTTGCCTTTCTTTGTGGCGGCTGGTTTATCCGTGTTGAACGGGGTGCTGGTGTGGGCTCGTTTACCGGAGACTTATCCCGCCGAGCGGCGCGGGGCGGCAGTTTCGGCTTTGCCGCTGAGCGAGGTGTTCTCTGGGGCGATGGGGCGTTGGATTGGGATGATTTTGACGGCATCAGTGCTCTCAACCACGGGATTTGCGTTTATTCACGTGCTGTTCGCTTTGTTTTGTAAGGATCGGTTCGGCTGGAATCAGGAGCAGACGAGTTACGGATTTGCGTATGTCGGGGTGCTGGCGGTTTTGGTGCAGGGCGGGCTTCTGAGGCGGTTATTGAAGCGGAACATTGAGCGCGAGTTGGCGGTGGCTGGGGCGTTGATTTTGGCACTGAGCCTCTGGTTGCTTCCGACCGTCACGGCGGTGAAGGGGTTCATGGGTGTGTGTGCGCTGATGGCCCTCGGCAATGGGTTGCTCACGCCAACGCTGAGCGGGATGGCGTCGCGCTATGTGGATCAACACGCGCAGGGGCGTGTGATGGGGTTGATGTCCGCCTCTGGGAGTTTGGGAAGATTTTTGGGGCCGATTCTTGCGGTGCTTCCGTTGCCGTTGGCTTTTTCGGAGTTTGCTCGTCCGCTCGGCGACGCGGATCGCATTTTGGTGGATTTGGGTTACGGGAAAGCCTTTGCGTTTGGAGCGGGTTTGATTGCGCTGTCGATGTTGTGTGTCCTCGCTGCGGGACGTCGCAGCCCGCGCGAGACGGGTCAGGCGGCAGTCTGAATCGGGGGTGTTACGGGGAGGAAGATGCGTTTCGGTCTTCCTTCAATCCCACAGATTGGGTAGGGGTATTCGTTTCCCCGCGTAGGCGGAATCAACGGAGTTTTTATGGCAAATCATTCACGCATCGTGATCCTCGATTTTGGGTCGCAGTACACGCAGGTCATCGCGCGGCGTATCCGCGAGTTTCACGTTTTCTCTCAGGTGCTTCCGTACAATACGCCCGCCTCGAAAATCAAAGAGCTGGCGCCTGCCGGCGTGATTTTGTCAGGCGGTCCGGCCAGCGTTTATGCGAAAGGCTCCCCACAACCTGATAAGGGCGTGTTCCGGTTGGGGGTGCCGGTTTTGGGGATTTGTTACGGGATGCAGCTCTTGGCGCATCATCTTGGGGGTAAGGTGGAGCATTCTGAGCAGCGTGAGTATGGCATGGGCACGTTGAAGGTTTCGAAGTCGTGCGCGCTCTTCCGTGGCTTGGACAAGGAGTTGGCGGTGTGGAACTCGCATGGGGATAAGGTGACCAAGCTTCCGGAGGGGTTTCGTCCGGTTGGAACAACGACGAACAGTCCGTACGCAGTGGTGGAGGACGCGAAGCGCAAGTTTTACGGGCTTCAGTTTCATCCCGAGGTGGTGCACACGCCGCGCGGGAAGGAGATTTTGTCGAACTTTGTCCTCGGAATTTGCCGAGCGAAGGCGGATTGGACGATGGGATCTTTCATTGAGGAAACCTGTTCGCGGATTCGGGAGCAGGTGGGTGGGGATCGGGTGGTGTTGGGGTTGAGTGGCGGGGTGGATTCGAGTGTGGCGGCTGCGTTGATTCACCGGGCGATTGGTGATCAGTTGACCTGTGTTTTTGTGAACAACGGGTTGCTTCGGGCGAATGAGGCTGAGGCGGTGGAGAAGTTGTTCGGGGACAACTTTCAAATGCGGCTGAAGACGGTGGACGCGACGCGCCGGTTTTTGTCGAAGCTTCGCGGGGTAACCGATCCAGAGAAGAAGCGGCGGGTAATTGGGCACGAGTTTATTCGCGTGTTTGAAGATGCGGTGAAATCGGTGACGAAGAGCAAGAGTAAGCGGTCCGGTTCTGGTCAGTTCCGCTTTCTTGCGCAAGGGACTCTTTATCCCGATGTGATTGAAAGTGTGGCGATTGCTGGGAATCCTGCTTCGTTGATTAAGAGTCACCACAATGTTGGGGGGCTGCCGAAAGACTTGAAGTTTGCGTTGGTGGAGCCGTTGCGGGAGTTGTTTAAGGATGAGGTTCGCGAGGTGGGGACTCAGCTGGGGTTACCGAAAGAGGTGGTTCATCGGCAACCGTTTCCAGGGCCCGGGCTGGCGGTGCGAATCATCGGTGCAATTACGCCGCAGCGCTTGCGTGTACTCCGGGAAGCGGACGCAATCGTGGTCGAGGAGATGAAGACCTCTGGTTGGTACTACAAGGTTTGGCAGAGTTTTGCCGTTCTATTGCCGGTTCGCTCGGTCGGGGTGATGGGGGATGGCCGCACGTATGAGGACACGATTGCGTTACGGATTGTGGAGAGTCAGGACGGGATGACCGCGGATTGGGTTCGGGTGCCGTACGATCTTTTGGCGAAGATTTCGTCACGCATCATCAACGAGGTGAAGGGGGTTAACCGGGTGGTGTATGATGTTTCGAGTAAGCCGCCTGCGACGATTGAGTGGGAGTGAGGCGTGGTGTAGCCAGTGAACTGATGAATCGAATGGACAAGCCGATAGGAGTTGGAATCGCGGGATTGGGGAATGTTGGAGCGGGTGTTTTCAAGCATCTGGCGGGGAATCGCGCGTTGATTCGTGGCAGGACGGGTTTGGATTTGGAGGTTCGACGATTGGCGGTTCGGGACGTGGCGAAGCGAGTGGCGGAGGGGGTGGATGCGGGGTTGTTGACGTCGGATTGGCGGGACGTGGTTGCGGATCCGGAGGTGGGGATTGCGGTGGAGGTGATGGGGCGCAAGGAGGAGAGTCTGGCGTTTATTCTGGCTGCGTTGGAGGCTCGCAAGGCGGTGGTGACGGCCAACAAGGCGTTGCTGGCAGAGCACGGACGCGAGATTTTTGAGTGTGCGAATCGGAACGGGGTGCCGGTTCTGTATGAGGCGGCGGTGGCCGGTGGGATTCCGATTATTAAGGCGGTTCGTGAGTCGTTTGTGGGCAACCACATCGTGTCGATTCACGGAATCATCAACGGGACGAGTAACTACATTCTCACTCGGATGACGGAGACGGGGATGGGTTTTGAGGAAGCGTTGAAAGAGGCGCAGGCGGCGGGGTACGCGGAACCGGACCCGTCCTTTGACGTGAACGGCTGGGATGCGGCGCATAAGGCGATTATTTTGGCATCGCTGGCGTACGGATTCTGGGTTCCTCCGGATCGCGTGCATGTGGAGGGGATTGAAAGCATCACGGCTTCTGACATTTGTTTCGCGCGCAAGCTGGGTTACCGGATCAAGCTGTTGGGGGTGATCAAGGCGGGTAAGGACGGAATGGGTGGGGAGGTGGAAGTTCGGGTGCATCCGACGTTGATTCCGGAGAAGCACGTGCTGGCGAGTGTGAATGGGGTGTTCAACGCGGTTGCGGTGCACGGCGACCTTGTGGGGGAGACGCTGTTTTACGGACGGGGTGCGGGTCAGGACGCGACTTCGAGTTCGGTGTTGGGGGATGTTGCGGAGGCGGCGGAGTCGCTGGTTCGTCCACGGCGCGATGCGGGGTTTGTGACGCATGCGTTGTATGGGAGTTGCCGACCGATTGCGGAGATTAGGTCGGCTTGTTACCTCCGACTTTCGGTGGAGGATCGTCCGGGTGTGATGGCGCGGGTTGCTGGGATTTTGGGTGAGCTTGGGATCAGCATTGCTTCCATTTTGCAACCAGAGTCGGAGGATGAGGGCGCGACGGTTCCGTTGATTTTGATGACCCATGCGACGTCGAATCGTCAGATTGGGGAGGCGATGTCGCGCCTAGCGGCATTGGAGGCGGTGAAAAAAGCGCCGCGGATGATCCGAGTAGAGCATTTCGAATGAGCCAGAAACCATTTTCCACTTTGCATGACCGAGGCGTGATTGCGCGGTACCGGTCGTATTTGCCTGTGAATGAGTCGACTCCGGTTGTAAAATCGAAGCAATGCTCACCCCCAACTC
>JBEEPE010000300.1:0-13538 GCA_041191265.1 Verrucomicrobiota bacterium
ACAGGGTGATGCGGATCCTCTTCCTTCACAATCCCCGCAAGAATGTTCATCTCTTTCCACACGTGAGGCACATTCCCGTCCGTCTCCGGCCCCTCCATTTCGTTGCCGAGCCCCCACAACAAAATCGCCGGATGGTCTTTGTACTTGCGGATGATGCCGCGAACCATCTCGCGCTGCTTCGCAGTCTGCGCGGAATCACGATAATCAAATCCGTGCCGCTCGTGCGCGATATGAATGCCCGCAACCAGTCCAATGCCCAACTCCGCGCATCGATCAATCACGCGTTTCCCATCGACCACCTTCTCCCAGTCCTCGATTCCCCACGTTCGCAACGCATTGCCGCCATGCGCTTTTAATAAATCAAGGTGCACCGTTCCGCCTGCCCCACGAATCACGAAAGGCTTGCCGTCCTTCAACAGTTTCCAAGTCCCCGGCGAAACCTCCTGAAAACGGACCTGAGATCCTTGCGCACTCCGCGCCATCACAAGCACCACGAGAAAGAGCCCTAGAAGAACTCGACACAAACGAGCAACGGCAGCCGCACTAACTCCGCCGCAGGAACCCGAATCTTCACCGATAGACCGACCGGCGAACCAGCTACCAGAGTTATCGCAACGCATCATATTCCAGCATTTTAACCCGCATTTTCGCGATATCAGCCGGCATCCAGTACCAGCCACGTGTGTCCCACGAATGCGCAAACGACATCTCGCCAAGCAGCTTGCGGTACGCAATCAGCGCCTCCGTCCCCTTGTCTAAACGCTCGTAAGCCTGTCCAAGAATGAACAAGCACGTTCCCGCATCATTAAGAGCCCACTGCTTCGCAACCTCCTCTTTCAGATTCCCCGGCACCGGTTCACTCTGCGACTCCTGCATCTCAACCGCCTGCTTCCCATACAGGTCCACACACTTTTTTGCAAAAACCACTGCATCCCGATACTCCCGCCGATCCATCGCCTGCCACGCCTTCGCCGTAAGCGTAGACGACGAAAAATCCCCAAACTCCGGCGGTGCCGCCCACACCCGAATCGCGACACCAATCACCCCAAACAGCATCCCTAGATTGCGTTTCATCACGTTTCGCTTGCGCGCAAGCAGCGTTCCATGCCCTTCTCCAAATGGCCTCGGAACCCGAGCGCCTCTGGTCTCCCGTGGAAACTCCTAAGATGAAACCTGGCGCGGCATCACGATTCCAGAGTCACGGAATCCCGCCCATTTCGCATGGAAATACGCCTTGTTCTGATTCCACGTGGCAGGGTGTTCTCCTTCATCTCGTTGAAATGAGTCACCGTGACGCGTCCATCAATCACAGGAACCCCGCCCTTCGCCAACATCTGCATCACTAAGTCCGTATCCTCGTACTGACTCGCAATAAAGTTGGTATCCGCATACAGATTCGGCCAATCAGATCGCCGCCAAACCATCACCGCCCCGCAGACGTAGCCAACCGCAAAAGTCCCAAGCTCCACCATACTCGATAGATTCTGCGGCGACCCATCCGCCCCAACAATGCGCGGTCCCACGACACCGATAAATGGCTTCTCAACCTTCACCCCCATGACATCCACCTCATCAGGAAGTTGCAACTGATCAAGACACTCAATCAAGTGCTTGTCCCAGTGATGCGGCATCTCCACATCGTCATCCAAAAATGCAACGTAGGGCGAAGTCCCCGACCGCAACAGGTGATTCCTGTTCTCTGCTACCGACTGCTTTTGAACGGTAAGCACCAGATTGTAAGGATAGTAAGTGTTCGCGAGGATTGAGTTGATGCAGCGCGTGAGCTTCTCATTCGCGGCATAGCAGGGTATCAATATGTCGAGCTTCGTCATGGCACTTGGAAGTTTCAGTCAATCGTTGGGTCGGGGTACATGACGAATATGCCCCCTCGAAGACGTCGCGCGGAATCTGGAAAACCTTTCCACTCTTCGGCACTGCTATCTCCCGTCCACATCCCTGCACGAATGCGGAATGCGGCTTGTTCATCAGTGGCAATCCCGTTAAGCCACACGCGATACGGTTCACTCTCCGGTGCCTCTCCAACACCGGTCGCCGCTTGATCAATCCCCCATGACTTTCGATTTTCTTATCGTCGGAGCCGGTTTCTCCGGACTCACATTTGCCGAACGCGCGGCCACTCAACTCGGTGCACGCTCTCTCATCGTCGACCGCCGCAGCCATATCGGAGGGAACGCGTTCGACACCTACGACGATCACGGGGTTCTCATCCACCCCTACGGTCCGCATTATTTCCGCACCAACTCTCCGCGCATTCGCGAATACCTGAGCCAGTTCACCCAATGGCGTCCCGTCGAATACAAAATTCTTTCCCACACCGACGGGCGCTACTGGAACTTTCCAATCAACCTCAACACCTTCGAACAGTTCTTGGGACGTTCATCCTCGGCGGAGGAAATGACGGCATGGCTCTCCGAAAAGCGTGTGCCGATTGAGCATCCCGCCAACTCGGAAGAAGTGGTCATCTCGCAAGTGGGCTGGGATTTGTACGAAAAGTTTTTTAAGAACTACACGCTCAAACAGTGGAGACGCCACCCCGCAGAACTCGACGCAAGCGTCTGCGGCCGAATCCCCATTCGAACCAACCGAGACGACCGTTATTTAGTGGAGGATTTTCAGGCAATCCCCGCAGCCGGCTATACCCGAATGTTTGAACGGATGCTTGAGGCCTGTGGCGATAACGTCGCGCTCCTGCTGAACACGGACTATCGAGAGGCGATGTCGTCCATTCGCTTTCGGCACATGATCTACACCGGCCCCATCGACGCATTTTATGACCATCGGTTTGGTCACCTGCCCTACCGCTCCCTGCGCTTCGAACACGAGTCCTTCGATCCAGCGGCACTCAAACCCCGTGAAACGATTTCCGGAAAACCCGGGTTCTGGCAACCGGCGATGCAGGTGAACTACCCCAACGAAGAGGCCTTCACTCGCATCGTCGAAATCAAACACGCCACAGGCCAACTGTGCGAAAATACGACCATCGTCCGAGAGTACCCCGATGACTTCGCGCCAGGGAAAGAACCCTTTTACCCCATCCCCACCCCCCAAACAGCTGCCCTTTACCACCAGTACAAAGCCCTCGCCGAGACTGAACCCAATACCTCCTTCATCGGCCGCCTCGCCACGTACCGCTACTACAACATGGATCAAGTCGTCGGCATGGCCCTCGCAGAGTTTAATCGCGTCAGGAACGCTTTTTCAGAGATAAAAACCCTCAAGCAAACATCTTAAACGCGCCAGACCACCCTCTATCGCGCGCCCAATCTGCGCGGAAAATCCCCAGCGCCGCTTCTAGACCTCAAAGCACCCACGCCAACCTATTAGTCGACTCTGACAATTTCGGGTGATTAAGGACCCAAACCGACCAACTCCCTTACTATGGGTGCCTGCCGACTCCGGCACGGGAGCACTGAGGGAGGAAAGACCTATCATGAGAACATTTAATGTCGGGAACTCCGAGCTCAAGCTACCTGCTGTTACCGCTAACCCATACCAGTAACGGTCATCTTGATTTAATAGCATCCGCCTAAGGATGCTCAGGGGGCAGGAGCAATCTCTCCAAAGAAACTCCCCCCATGGACTGCAAAATCAAGAGTCGCTTCGTGAAGAGGGACGCCGAAGGGTAAAGAGAATAAATCCGCAAATAGTCCCCAGCCTTCTGCGCTGCACCCAACCTTTCGTTTCGGTGCTCACTCAACCGAGAATCGCAGTGGAATATATTGAGGACATGCTGCGGTAATATTCTAATATTTAAGGACCCTACATTATCGAGAAGAAACAGCCAATCTTCATGTGTCGCCAAACATGGATTAAAAAGCTGGCTAACACAGCTCCGCTTCATAATGAACGAACCAATCGGGAATAGATTCCCAATCATCAGAGATTCATAAGACCACTCTGGGACTGTAACGGGAAGAAGCGCGAAATCTTCATCCGTACCCTCCGACAAAACCTTGAAACCTCCCGCACAAAAATCGGCTCCAGATTCCACCGCAAAAGTTAACAATCTGTCGAGGGCACCTGCCGCCAGCGCATCGTCATCATCGAGAAATAAAACCCATTCGCCTGAGCTCACCGCGAGCGCTCGGTTGCGGGCCCGCGCAACCCCACCCTCCCCAATCATCCGCCTCACACACACCAACTGAATAGAGTTCGGCACACACCGTAAAACCGGACTCCCACCCGTCAGCACCTCACCGTTCGAGGCATCATCATCATGAATGATAAGTTCTAGAGTTATGCCCGTTGGAAGCACTTGCGCCGCAACACTCCGAACGGCCCGCTCGAGCAGAACCGGACGCTTATGCGTTGTTATAATGACGCTAATTTTCATGCGTGAAGATTTCTCGCGGAACGCGCTCTCTGCATCAGAAGCGTTTTATCGAGCCCTAAGGCGTCCATGGTAAGAACAAATAAGTTGAAGCCCGGACCCTCCAAAAGCACGCGATTCGGCAACTGACCCACCAGCCACTCGATATTATCTTTGTAAACCAAAGGAAGATTAAATACTCCGTGAAAGCCGAACGTCGGAATGTCGGTAGCCGGAAACTCAAACGAGAAACGGCTGGCAACGCTCCGAGACGCAAACTTCAACCCCTCCTGATGTTCAAGTCTAGGTCGCAACCTCTGACCAATCATAACATCCTCCGCCTCCGTAACCTGCGAATCACTCACGCAGGCTTTTACTGCGTCAGCTAATCGCTTCGAACGCCACGAGAATCCCCCGTTCCCCACACAAGACTGCTCAGGCTCACCATTCCACGGAGCGCCAATGTAATCGAAATCAAAAAACACCTCGTCAAAGGCAGATTCGTTCAAAATAAAGCCATCAAACTGAATCACTAAAAAAAAGGGAGTTCGAATAAAATCCGGAACCACCTTGAGCATCAGGTTGTTATACTGCCAGATCGACTGGAGCTTGGGTATTTGAATGCACTGCGCCTCAGGGAACCGCTCAGGTCGATCGGTAAAAACAAGCAACTCAGCGAACGGGTACTTTGCGATAGACTGGAGAAGAGCAACCCGAGCGAGCTCGTGACTCTCCGTCTCAACCATGACAAGCGTTACGTCTCGCATCACTCATCCTTCACTCAAATGACCCGCAGCAAAACACACCCCCAACAACCGCTCCGTCGCCGATTCCCATGACCACCGTCGCATGAACGCCTCCGGAACCACCCCCGGCCCCCGCACCCCACGCTGCATCTCCTCCCGCATCCGCACCTTCAACTCCTCATAGTCCGGCTCCAAATAATCTCCGGGGACCGGTTGATTCGATTCACTCTTCCGCACAAACCGACTCCCAATCGCAACCCCCATCCCCGCATCAAAGAAATCATCCGTCGCCCCACCTCTCGTCACCACAACCCGCGTCCCACAGGCCATCGCCTCCAACACCGGCAAGTTAAAGCCCTCCGCACGGTAAGGCGAAACATACAAATCCGCCGCCCCATACACCAATCGAAGCTCATCCATCGTCAGCGTCCCAGGCAACGTCACAATCGATCGAATCACTTCCTCAGTAAATAACCCCGGACGTAAACGCTCCACCTCGTGCATAATCGTCTCAACCGACCTACGATACAACGCTCGGTTATCCTTCAAAACCAACTTCGCCCGCGGAAACTCCCGCCGCAACTCCGCAAACGCCATCATCACCAAATCAATCCCCTTATTCCAAAAGGCCCCCCCAATATTCAAAAAAACAAAGTCTCCCGGCTCGCACCCCAACTGCCCACGCACCACGCGCCGCTCCTCGTCGCTCAACCGCCGAAACACCTTCCCATCAACGCCATGCGGCACCACCACCACGCGATCAGCTCGCATGCCTGACTCAATCAGTTTGCCGCGCGACCAGCTTGATGGCGTCACCACCCAGTTCCTACCCGCTGTAAATGCCAACGGCTCAGGACTTCCCTTCGCAAAATCTTCCGCAACAGGACCAAACTCGGTCACAATGAACGTCACAACACGTTTGGCCGGACCCTGATACAACCCAAACGGAGAAACCATCTGCAACACCGCATCAGGCTCGGAATCATCCGGCCCCGGAATCGAGGCGATTCGTCGCGTAAAATCCGGACCAAACCCAGCCCCGTTCGTCGCAGCGGACCATGTCGCAAATGCGTACGGCATGTCTTCGTGCGAAACACTCAACTCCGTCCGGTCAATCATTCGAATCAACTGCTGCTGATTCACCAATGAGAACGAGTGGTTAATATCTCTCCACCCCCGCACCAAGACACTCTTCCCGTTCCGATTGCGTCTCGCCGCAGGAACCGGCACCACCGGAAGCGCCACCGCCCGTTTCAACGAAAATCCAGCAACCCGAGCTAAACCCTCTTCCAAATCCCCCGCAAAGCGACGCGCCGCAGTCGCGCGCGACTCCTGATTTATCCGCCCCAATCGAGCCCGCAATCCCGCCAACTCGCCCCCAGTCGCCAACGCAACCGCGCGCTCCTCGTACTCCGCGTGGCTCCGCGTAATCAACTCCGGCAACCCCATCGCCGTTAACAAACTCCCCCCCATCCGCGAAACAAACGTGCGCCCGCTCAACGTCAATAGCGGCAATCCCACCATCAAGACGTCGTTCGCCGTCGATCCCGCATTGTAAGGATGATTATCCAAGAAAAGATCCGCCAAACGCAGCCGCGCCAAATGGTCCGGAGGCATCACGCGCCCCGCAAAAATCAGTCGCGCAGGATCCACCCCACACGATTGCGCAACCGCCCGTAAGTTGTCCGTCGCCCAACGATTATCGTCCAGCAACCACAACACACTCCCCGGAACACGGTTCAAAATCCTCATCCACGTTCCAAACATCACTGGATTAATTTTGTAGATGTTATTGAACGAGGCAAAAACGAAGACCCCCTCAGGCAACCCATGCGCGACACGCGTCGTAGCCGCACCAATCTCGCGCTTGTTGTCCCGCGGTAAGAAACTGCCGCTCAAGTATAACGGCTTTTCACGGTAAAACTTGGTCAAGTCCTCCGGAATCGCAAAACGATCCGCAATCACGTAGTCAACATACGGAAGCGAGGTCGGTCCAATAAACCCCAACCACGTCGCCTGAACAGGCGCAGGACGATACGAAAGCACCCCAATCCGCGTCCCCAAACTCATCCCGTTCAAATCCACCAACACATCAATTTCACAATCCAAAATCCGCCGCGCAATCCCTTCATCGGTCAAATGGCCAACCTTCTCAAAGTGCTCCAAACCCGCAATCAACCGTGCACGCTGCACCGACCCGTCCTCGCGCGACGAGACGCAAAAGCCAAACGTCTCAACCCGAGAACGATCGTGCGCCTCAAAAACTTCCCCGAGCAACAAGCCAACCGCATGGGTCAGGAAATCCGACGACAAGTACCCAATGCGCAACCGCTCGTGTTTGTATTTTCGCCCCGCGCTGAGATTTCCCCCAATCGTGTTGAACTTTCGCTGGGCAAACGCAATCGACGTGAGCAACTGCATCCCCGGATCATCCGAATGCGCCAGCATCGCCAAGGGCGAAAGCGACAACAACGTCTCACCTCCCGTCCCGCCGGGCACATCCACCTCCACCGGCCAACGACACTGCTTCTGACGCAAATGAAACCAGTGCTGCAAAACATCCGTCTGGCGCGGATTCAACAAAAGACTCGCCCACAAAATTTGCTCCGATGGTTCGTACTGATGAAGCGTCTCCAGCAACCGACCCATGTGGTTGTGCGCCAAACAGCGAACCTCCAACGACACCGAACTCACCGCCAACGGGTCGTCAATCAACTTCCGCCACTCAGCCAGCGCCTCCTCCTTGCGCCCCAATCCCTCATACGTCAGGCCGAGGTTTATCCTCGCCTCGCCGAGGTAAGGCTGAACCTCGAGCGCTTCCAAATAGACCGGAACCGCCGCCTCGCGCTGCCCCCCCGCCGCGAGAAGCACCCCCAAGTTGAACAACGCCGCAAACCGCACAGGGTTCGATCCGTTTGCCTGAAGCCACTCCCGATACATCGCCACCCCCTGCGTGTTGGCCAAATCCGGACCCAGCGCTTGCACAGCCCCCATCAACCGCACCACATCCCACGAGCCCAGCCCATCACTTCGCACCGCCAAGGAAGGCCCCCCCGCTGTCGCCGCACCCCGAAGCTTGTTTTTTTTACTCATGATTCGCCCAACACTTTTCCTTTCCTGTCGCACGCATCCTGAGCAGGAACCGTTCGCCATCCCCGCGGCTTTTCGTGCTGACCAACGCCCTAACCCAATTTCTGCAGCCCCCGCCTCCCCTTCGCCCCGACGCCTCCGCCATAACCCAAGGTGCTTTCTCCCGACGTAACCTCTTTGCGGAACCACCTTCTGCACCGAGCAATCCGCAACAAAGCAACCCGTTGGTCGCCGAAGCCAACAAAAACCCTTCACCCCGGCGACAGGGTGAAGGGTTCAAACGCGGGCAACCACTCAACGTTCTCCCGAACTCAGCCCCCTCCGCCTCTTTTCGTGGCTTCGTGTCTTCGTGTGCCCTGCTCTGAATCTGTTACCGGCGTTTATTGTCGTTCGCTCCTTTGCTCGGCTGCTGACCGGCCGCGCGCCCTCCAGTCTCTGCAGGAAGCGTCTGACCCTTCAACCAAACGTACTCCTTCCAAGATCCTTCATACAGTCGCACATCCGGATACCCCAAAACATGCTTGAGAGTGAAGTAGAGGAGGCTGCCCTCCCGCGACGTTCCGCAATAACAGATGATCGACTGATCCGACGTAACTCCCGCGCTCTTGAGCTCAGCCCGCATCTCCTCGATGGACCGAAACTGGTGGGTGTTGTCCGGTTTCATGAGACGCGCCCAATGAAAACTGATGGCGCCCGGAATGTGGCCCTTTCGAAGCCAGACATCGTCATCTCCTTGGTACTCGTTCAACGGTCGCGCATCGACGAGGACATTGCCCGGCTTCCCAACGTGCGCCTGAACGGTCTCAACGTTCACACCGATTGAGGATTTTACGTCCGTCGATAAGCGACCGGGAGGATTGCCAAAATACTCCTTTGCCGGGGGGTACCCAGCCTTCAGCCAGGCGGCAAGGCCTCCATCCACCACTCGGATGTTCGTGACTCCAAACTTCTCCAGCACATAAACCACCATGCTGGTACTCAGAATCTCGTCGTTCGGTAACGCAGCACCAGTGGCGTATACCAAATGCATACGCTCCCGATCAGCCCCCGCGCGAAGCAGCAGCGCGCGCGTCAACTCATCCGGTAAATACTGAACCGGCACCGCGCTGTCCGTCCCACGCAAGGTATCGAAATTCAAGTGATGCGCTGTCGGTAAATGCCCGCGAAAGTAATCTTTGTAGCCTCCACGGGTATCAATCACCACGGGACGCTTGCTCTCATCTTTTGTATCGAGAAGCGCCTTCGCCTCTTGGACGGAAATTAACCCGATATCGCCCAAAAGACTCCCAGCGCCCCAGAGCACAGCACAAAGACTGCTAATGATGTATTGTTTTTTCATATTAGTAAGTGAAAACATAGTTGATTTTCGCCATCCCACTTGCCTTTCCGTGCTCCGGAAAGTTTGCCCAAGCCTCTAAAACAACGTGCGAACTCAAGTTGTACTTCGCCCCAACCGCCGGAAGCCACGCGTGCTGCCGCTCCGTCTGAATCACATCCGCATTAAGGTTCAGATCCCGTTCCCAAACCTTAAACGTCCGATCCACCCCAGCCAGCAACGACGAACTCCCAATCCCAGCCTGCCCGTATGCCTGATATCCATACCCAGCATGCACTCGCAATCGTCCAAAATCCTGCGTCACCACCCCGTAGGTAAAGGGCTCCGCCGAGCGACGCGTGTCCGTAAGCGCCACATTCGCGACGCCCACGACGACAGACCCATTCTCCCAAGGGTTGAACCCAACCTTGGTTTGAAACGCGAGCGGACCGGCCTGACCCGGCAAAATCGGCGTATCCAGCCCCCACTCCAACCTCACACGTTGGAGCTGTAACCCCGTCTTGAAACCGGTCCACAGCGTGCCTTTGCCGGTCGGCCCATACCCCGGCACCCCGTTCACCGCATTGGGCCCACCTAGGTTTAAAAAACCCTGCCACGCCACGGTACGATGCGGAACCGTGTCCGCTGTCGGAATATTATTCAATCCCGTCGGCGTTCCAAAAACGCTCGCCGAACCTCCCACCAAGACCGCAAGGCCGGTGAGCCATCTAAAAAACCGCTTTCGCATGCGGACCAACCTGACCGTACTTGCCGTTTCGTGCAAGTAGTATTTGCGCAATGGCGCAACAACGGAAGAGGGCTTTCACCCGTGCCCTTTTTCGTTGATTGCCTTTCCCCGCCCATCCAACATCCCCTCTGTGAAACGCCCCCTTTCCACCTGCCTCGCCGCACTCGTCGCTGTGGTCGCTGCTTCCAGCTTGGTCGCTGACATCCAAGAGCCGCCCATCGTGCAGTACACCGCAGTACGGAAACTCGCCCGTGGATTGAGCAATATGCAGGGCGCTCACATGGAACTTCTCGACGTGCTCATGCACGCAAACGACCTCGAACCCTACAAACTCGGGAGAGGCACCAACGACTTCAACTTCGGCCTCTATCCCGTCTTCGAAGGAGTCCGCCGCACCATCGTCCGGTTTCACCTCGGGTTCTTCGAAACCATCACCTTCCCCGTCAGCTGGCCCGGCTCCACTTACAAACCGTTGCTCAAATCCACCGTGCCGTGGGTGTCGACAGGCTACGAAGAGTTCCCTCCCTCCCTCGGTCTCCAAGAGCGATACGACTACTCCCGAATCAGCTCGCCCCACTACCGCTAAACGCCCCTCAGCCTCTCAGCCGCTCCGTCGCGACCCCTCTCCACGCGACGCTTCCCCCACACTCGCGCCAATACCAACGGCCGAGTACTGCCCATCCGCTTCTCTCGCTCACTCGCGAAGCGTCCCCTCCGTCACCCCCAACCGCGCCGTCACCCGTAACCCGCGCCACAACGATTCCCCATCCATACCGCCCGTCAGCAACTTTCCGTACGCCTCCAGAATCCGCCGCGTCTCCCCTCGGTTCTCGTCCAACAACTCCACCCGAAACATTCCAAGCCCCGCACGCGAAAACTCCGACCAATGCTGCGCTCCCGTCTGAGCCACCGCATTAAATAACGTATTCCGGCACCCCGCATCCGCACGCAACGGATGCACCACACCCACGCGATCTCGTAACCGCACGTCATGCCGCTCACACGGACGACCACAATCCAAATAACTGCTCCCCTCCGACAAAAACGCAGCAAACACGCAGTGCTCCATGTGAAACATCGGCATGTGCTGGTGCAACGTCACCTCCATCCGTGAAGTCCACTCCCCCCCACACCTCGCCAAATCCAAAACCTGGCCCGCATTCAAATCGTACGAAACACACACCGTCTCCAAACCCATCCCAAGAAAATACGCCGCAGAAATCGGGTTCGCCACGTTCAACGAAAAATCCCCCGCCAACCGCAACCCCGTTCGTCCACCCTCCCCCCGAAAAAACGCAATCGCTCCGGGGTTACGAACCAGCACCCCGTCCGGACGCGCATTCTCAATCAACCGAAAAAAGCCCTGCTCCCCAGCCTTCTGAATCCGTGGCGTCGCCAAAAAAATGGACGCTCCCTCCCCCGCCTTCGACCGAAACAACTCCACCGCCGCCGCATACCGTCGCACATCCTCAAAATCCAAGGCCACCCACAGCGCATCACCAAACACGCCCCCTCCCCGCGCTGCCTTCACGCCGTCGCACGCTCCAAGCCCCAAAACCTCCTCCAACTGGTCCATCGTTCGACAAAGAACCCGCAACCCACCGCCCCTCAGCAAAATAGAGTCAACCCCCACATCCTTCCCCGATAATCCCGACATCACCGAGCGCCAATCCACCCCAGTCCCCGAACGGTCCGGCCACCAAACGGCCCTCAACGCGTCAACCAACCGACGACGCAGTCGATTCATCTCGCCCAACGGAAAATGGACCTCTCCCTCCACCGCCCAATCCACAGCCTCCACCTCAAACGGCGCTTCCGCAAATGTCAGCACATGCTCGGCAAACCGTTCCGCAACCAACGGCGCTCGCTCCGCACGCTCCAAAACCGTCACCCCATCCACCGCAACCAACCGCACACCCGCCCTCCAAATCTCAACCCGTAGCACTCCTCCCACCCTCCCCAACACCCGCGCCTCAACCAACTCACGATTCCTCACCTGCACCCTCCCCGCAAAACTCTGCTTCAACTCGCGATCCAACCTCGGGTCACTCGTCTTCCAAACCCGGTCGCCACGCCGCAATCGAACCCCATCCAGTTGCCCTCGCTGAAACTCCACCCGCCCCCCCGTAACCCCATACACCCGCCCCCCCACCTCCGCATTCGTATCTCCACCCGTATCAAATACTAATCCGTCCCCCGCAACCACCTCCACCCCGCCTCCCTCTATCTCCACCCAATCACGACCTACCCCTTTCACAAACCCCACAAACGGACCCCGCTTCTTCCCAAACCGCGCCGGCACCAACCGCTGATGATTCACCCCATGCATCCACCCCGTAAAAAAACCCCGCGAAAACGTCATCTCCATCCGATACCAATCCTCGCGCCCCGCCATCACCTCGCCCCCCGCCAACGCCGCATCCAACGCCCGCCGATACACCTGACAAACCGCCGCCACGTACTCCGGACTCTTCAACCGCCCCTCAATCTTGAACGATCGCACACCCAAACGAAGCAACGCCGGCAACTCCTCAACCGCCGCCAAATCCTGAGGCGAAAGCAAATACCGCTTATCCCCCAAATCCACCTCACGCCCATCCACTTCCAAAGTGTATGGCATGCGACACGCCTGCGCACATTCACCCCGATTCGCACTCCGACGCCCCAACGACTCACTCGTCAAACACTGCCCCGAATACGCCACACACAACGCCCCATGCACAAACATCTCCAGCGGAACAGGAACCCGCCCACCCTCCCCTGAAAACCGCTCCAACTCCCGTAACGACACCTCACGCCCCAATACCACCCTCCGCACCCCCAACCCCCTCGCAAACTCCACCCCCTCCGGCGAGGTCACCGTCATCTGCGTCGACGCATGAACCGCCAACCCAGGCACACGCCTCCCCGCCCAATGCGCCACCCCAACGTCCTGCACAATCACCGCATCCACCCCCGCACGATTCAACGCATCCAACGCCTCCCCAGCTGCATCCAACTCACCAGTAAATACCAACGTGTTAAATGCCACCAACGCCCGCACCCCGTGGTCATGACAAAACCGCACCACCGCCGGAATCTCCGACTCCGAAAAATTGTCCGCCCGCATCCGCGCATTAAACCGAGGCATCCCAAAATAAACCGCATCCGCCCCATTCGCGACCGCCGCACGCAAACAATCCCAATTCCCCGCCGGAGCCAACAACTCCGCACGCTCCTCATCCATCTGCCATCCCAACCCACCCCCCTGAATCAAATCCGTATCCATGTAACCCCTAAATCAAACCACCCCCCTCACACTCCCGCGAG
>JBEEPE010000301.1:0-12375 GCA_041191265.1 Verrucomicrobiota bacterium
AGGTGGTGCATGATGCGATTGCGATGGCGAGCGATTCGGAGGCTGCTTTGTCGGAGTATCCGGTGCGAGTGGGCGAGCGCGCGATTGGTCCGGCGGGGGGGCGGGCTTGGATTGAGAAGGCGTTGGGTGTGGAGGCGCCGCGCAAGGGGGGGGCGGTTGTGGCTCAATCAGAGGCGGAGAAGGGAGAGAAAGTGGATGCGGTGGTGCGCCAGATTTTTTTGCGGACGGTCAGTAGGCCACCGACGGCGGAAGAAGTTTCGAAGGCGCGAGCGGACGTGGCTGCGGCGCCTTCGGCCGTGGACGGTTGTGTGGAGGTGCTTTGGGCCATGCTGAACACGCGTGAGTTTTTAGTGAACCATTGAGAGTACGAGAGCGATTTGAGCGAAGATTCGAGAGAGAGAAACTGAACCCCGAAAACCACCCATGAACCTGATTCATCAATACTGTGACGGCGTTGTGCGCCGTGATTTCATCAAAATTGGCGCAGTCTCCGGCTTTGGCTTGGGGTTGAGCCTTGCGGACTACATGGCTCGCGCGGAGGAGGCGAAAAGCGCATCGGGGGGGGATTTAAAGGGCAAGGCGAAGGCCGCGATTTTCGTTCGTCTTGGAGGTGGGCCGAGTCACATGGACACCTTTGATTTGAAGCCGGATGCGCCTGAGACTCACCGAGGTGAGTTTAAGCCGATTGCGACGAACGCGGATGGGGTGCAGATCAGTGAGCATTTGCCGAAGTTGGCGCGGTGCGCGGACAAGTTTGCGGTGTTGCGCGGGGTTTCGCACACGCTGGCTGCGCACGAGTTGGGGGCGAAGTACATGGCGACGGGGAATCGTCCGATTGTTTCGCTTTCGTATCCCAGTTACGGGGCGGTGGTGAGTCGGGAGTTGGGGAGTGTGCCGGAGTTGCCTGGGTTTGTGGCGGTTCCGTCGCAGGGGAGTGATCCGACGGGATTTCTTGGGGTGGAGTACGGCCCGTTTGATACGGGATCGGCGCCGGTGAAGGGGGGCAAAGCGATGGAGGTGCGTGGTTTGGCGCTTCGGGGTGTTTCGTTGAGTGATGTGGATCGGCGTCAGGATTTGGTGAAGCGTTATGACACTGCGTTTGGTGCGTTTGCGGAAGAAGACAAGATGCTGAGCGGGATTGGTCGTTTTGGTGAGAAGGCTTACCAGATGATGCGTTCGACGAAGGCGCGCGAGGCGTTTGATTTGTCGAAGGAGCCGTCGAGCATCACGTCCTTGTTTGGTGAGGATGGTTTTTCGAGCAACTGTATGTTGGCGGTGAGGTTGGTGGAGTCAGGGGTAAAGTTTGTGACGGTGCAGCTTGGCGGTTGGGACACGCACACCGAGAACTTTTCGGCGTTGAAAAACCGCAAGTTGCCTGAGTTGGATGCGGGGCTGAGTGGTTTGTTTAGTGCGTTGGCGGCGAAGGGGTTATTGGATTCGACGACTGTGTTTGTGACGGGTGAGTTTGGCCGTACGCCGAAGGTGAATGCGAAGGCTGGGCGCGATCACTATCCGCGCGCGATGTTCTGTTTGCTCGGGGGTGGGGGAATCCGTGGTGGGCAGGTGGTGGGGGCTTCGGATGCGAAGGGAGAGGGGCCGTTGGATCGGACGATTACTCCGGACGATGTAGCGGCGACGTTTTACCGGACGTTGGGGATTGATCCGCGAAAGGAGTACAACACCCCGAGCGGACGGCCGATCATGATTGTCCGGAACGGCAGTACGATTCCGGAGTTGGTGTAGCCTTGGTTTGAGGCGCTTCTTCGGTTGCGTCTCACTGATGAGGCGCCGGTGCCTGTTAATAAGGGGCGGTTACCTGCGGGTAATCGCCCCTGTTTTTTGCGCGATTTACGCGGGATGGGGTGTTAGACGAACAAATCCCCGTTCTGGTCTTTTGCAGAGACGGAGGGGAGAGTGTCGAGGGGCCAGGGGATGTTCAGCGTGGGGTCGTTCCAGCGAATACAGCGTTCATGTTCGGGGAACCAGTAGTCGGTGGTTTTGTAGAGAAAGTCGGCCGAATCTGAGAGAACGACGAATCCGTGGGCAAAACCGGGTGGGACCCAGAGTTGTCGGTGGTTTTCTGCGCTGAGGATTTCTCCAACCCACTGACCGCGAGTGGGAGAGTTAGTGCGAATGTCGACCGCGACGTCGAACACAGCGCCTTGGGTGACGCGAACGAGTTTTCCTTGGGGACGTTCGACTTGATAATGGAGGCCTCGGAGGACGCCTTTGGAGCTGCGGCTATGGTTATCCTGAACGAAATGAACGGGATGGCCAACGGTGGTATCGAAAAGGTCTTGGCGAAAGGTTTCCTGAAAGAATCCGCGCGCGTCACCGTGAACTTTTGGATCGATGCGGATGACGTCCGGAATGGACAGGTGGGTGAATGTCATCGGAGCGCAGGGTTGGTGAGGAGTCGGATGAGGTATTTTCCGTAGCCATTTTTCGCGAGCGGCTTGGCGAGTTGCTCTACCTTTTCGGCGGAAATCCAGCCTTTGCGGAAGGCGATTTCTTCGGGGCAGGCGACTTTGAGTCCCTGACGATTTTCGAGAGCGGCGATGAACTGTCCGGCTTCGAGAAGGGATTCGTGGGTTCCGGTGTCGAGCCAAGCGTAGCCGCGGCCCATGAGTTCGACCTGAAGTTGGGTTTGTTCGAGGTAGAGCCGGTTGAGGTCGGTGATTTCCAGTTCGCCGCGTGCGGAGGGTTTTAGCGAGCGAGCGAGTTTGGAGACCTGTTGGTCGTAGAAATAGAGACCGGTGACAGCGTAGTTGGACTTGGGGTTTGCGGGTTTTTCTTCGAGCGAGATGACTTTTCCGGAGGCATCGAACTCTGCGACTCCGTAGCGTTCGGGATCGCTGACATGGTATGCGAATACGGTTGCTCCCGTTTCGCGGGCGTCAGCGCGTTCGAGGAGGGTTTGGAGTTCGTGGCCGTAGAAGATGTTGTCGCCGAGAACGAGGGCTGAGGGGGAATCTCCGATGAAGGATTCGCCGATGATGAACGCTTGGGCGAGGCCGTCGGGAGAGGGTTGTACGGCGTAGGATAGATGGATTCCCCACTGCGAACCGTCGCCGAGGATTTGTTCAAACCGGGGTGTGTCCTGGGGTGTGGAGATGATGAGGATGTCTTGAATCCCTGCCAGCATGAGCGTGGTCAGGGGGTAGTAGATCATCGGTTTGTCGTAGATGGGGAGCATCTGTTTGGAGATGCCGAGTGTGATGGGGTAGAGGCGCGTGCCTGAGCCTCCGGCGAGGATGATTCCTTTGCGTTTCATGGAGTTCTGACGGGGGATTTGTTGAGTTCTGCGACGCTTAATCCAGATCGTCGTCGTCGGCCCCGCGTTTGTTGGTAAGGCCGCGGAGTTTGCCTTCGATGAAGGGGTCGATGTCTCCGTCCATGACGTTTTGGATTCCGCTGGTTTGAACGCCGGTTCGGAGATCTTTTACGAGTTGATAGGGTTGGAAGACGTAGTTTCGGATTTGGGAACCGAAGGCGACATCGGCTTTCTCGCCGTACTGGCGTTCGAGTTCTGCGTTTTTGCGATCGAGCTCCATTTGCTGGAGTTTTGCCGCGAGCATTCGCATGGCGAGGGTACGGTTTTGTGCTTGGGATCGTTCGCTTTGGCAGGCGGCGACCAAACCGGTGGCCTTGTGCCGGATGCGGACAGCGGTTTCGACCTTGTTCACGTTTTGTCCGCCTTTTCCGCCGGCGCGGTAGGTGTCGATTTCGACGTCGGCTTCTGTGATTTCGATGGGAGCGGATTCTGGCAACTCGGGTACGACATCGACTGCGGCGAAGGAGGTGTGCCGGCGTTTGTTGGAGTCGAAGGGGGAGATGCGGACGAGGCGGTGGACGCCGCGTTCGGTTGCGAGGTAACCGAAGGCAAACTCGCCGGAGACGCGAATGGTGGCGGATTTGATGCCGGCTTCTTCACCCTGTTGGATATCGATGATGGAGGTTTGGAATCCGCGCCGCTCGCACCAGCGTTGGTACATTCGGAGGAGCATATCGGCCCAGTCGCATGATTCGGTTCCTCCGGCACCGGATTGGACGGAGAGGAAGCCGTTGTAGCGGTCGTTTGGACCGGACAGGAGCATTTTGAGTTCGAAATCTTCGAGTGCGCGGATGAAGCCTTGGTGTTCGGTTTCGACTTCTGCGGGTCCAGAGAAGGAATCTGGGTCCATGGTGTAGAGCTCGATGAGGGCGTCGAGGTCGGCCATCCGCTTTTCCAACGCGATGAAGGGATGGATTTTGGAGCGGAGGATGGAGACCTGCTCAACGTTTTGTTGGGCGCGCTCTTTATTGTCCCAGAAATCGGAGGCGCTCATGGCCTCTTCGACGTCTGCGAGATTTTTTTGGAGTGTTGGTAAGTCAAAGATACCTCCGCAGCTCGGACAACCGTGCGCGGAGGGGGCTCAGATCGAGGGTAGAGACGTCGAAGGACATGTGGGTGGGGAGGGTAAGGGACGGGTTGGGGAGAGTTCCAGCGTGTAATAGGTCTGCGAGGTGTGGATTGGGGGTGGGATTTCTGTGGAGGTTTCTTAAGCGGGGAGTTGAGTGCGGGTGGCACGGGTTACAGAGTGCCGGGGTAGAGTGCGATTTCGCTTGTGGCGTGCGAAGTCGGGAGTTCGGGGAGCGTCCCCGCCAAGAATCGAACTTGGATTTACAGTTTAGGAAACCGTCGTTCTATCCATTGAACTACGGGGACAAGAGGGCGTGAGGCTAAGATGCGGTCTGGCTTCGTTCCAGCCTTTTTCGGATGGAACGCGGGGGCGATTGAGGGATTTGGTTCGGGTTCGACTCGTGGGGGTGGCTGTTTACAAGATGGGGAATGAGCAAGGTTGCTGTGATTATCCCTGCCCGGTACGGGTCCACTCGTTTTCCGGGGAAGCCGTTGTTTGAAATCGCGGGCAAGCCGTTGGTTCGGCATGTGTGGGAACGGGTTTCCCGGGCGCGCGGGGTGGATTCGGTGATTGTGGCGACGGATGATATGCGGATTGCGGAGGCGGCCTTTGGCTTTGGGGCGGAGGTGGCGTTGACGTCGCCGAAGTGTAAGACTGGGACGGATCGTTGTGCGGAAGTGGCGTCGCGATTAAAAGGTTATCGGTGTGTGATTAATGTGCAGGGGGATGAGCCGTTGATTGACCCGAAACTGGTGGGGAAGCTGGCTGGCGAGTTGAGGGAAGATCGGTCGATACGGATGATTACGGCGGCGACGCCGATGGAGTTGGGGGAGGTGACTAATCCGAATGTGGTGAAGGTGGTGATGGGGCGGAGCGGCGATGCGTTGTATTTTTCGCGCAGCCCGATTCCGTATGACCGCGATGCGTTGGGGCACGTGCCGCTGCGGCATTTGGGGATCTACGGGTATGACGTTCGGTTTCTCATGCAGTTTGTGAAGTGGCGTGAGGGGGTGTTGGAGCGGTTGGAAAAACTGGAGCAGCTGCGTGCGTTGGAGAATGGGGTGCCGATTCGGGTGGTGAAGACGCGGCATCAGGCGGTGGGAGTGGACACTCCGGCGGACGCGGCAGCGGTGGAGCGGATTCTTTCACAAAAGGGTTGACCTCTCGTGGTGCGGTTCTGCTCTTGCCAGTTGGGCTTCGGGCGCGAATTCTACTGACCCAGCAGGAGCGCTCTCGGCTCCGTGATTCGCGTTGAGTGGATTGCGGTATCGAGGGCTTCTTTGTTTTCCGGGGCATTGGTGCCGGCGTCCCCGGGGCCGGCGTTCCACCGTCATCGATTTTTTTCACATGAAATACATTTTTGTCACTGGAGGCGTGGTCTCCTCGCTGGGTAAAGGATTGGCTGCGGCGTCGTTGGGTACGTTGCTGGAGCAACGGGGGCTTCGCGTGGTGCTCCAGAAGTTCGATCCGTATTTGAACGTGGATCCGGGGACCATGAACCCGTTCCAGCACGGAGAGGTTTACGTTTTGGATGATGGTGCGGAAACCGATTTGGACTTGGGGCATTACGAGAGGTTCACGCATTGCGTTCTCGGTCGGTCGAATAGCACGACGTCGGGTCAGGTTTATGAGACGGTTTTGGCGCGCGAGCGCCGTGGGGATTACCTTGGGGCGACGGTTCAGGTGATTCCGCATGTGACGGACGAAATCAAGGCTCGGTTAAGGGCGTTGTCGGAGGAGCAGCCGTGCGACGTGTTGATTACGGAGATTGGTGGGACGACGGGAGACATTGAGGGGTTGCCATTTCTTGAGGCGATTCGTCAGTTTGTTTTGGAGGTTGGACCGCAGAACGCGATTATCATGCATGTCACGCTGGTTCCGTATATTAAGGCGGCAGGCGAGTTGAAGACGAAGCCGTCCCAGCAATCGATTGCGAAGCTGCGCGAGATTGGGTTGCATCCGCAGGTTTTGGTGTGTCGGACGGAGCATCCGATTGATCAGGAAGTTCGGAAGAAGTTGTCGGTTTTCTGTAATGTGCCGTTGGATGCGGTGGTGGAGGCGCGGGACGTGGAGCACACGATTTACGAGATGCCCTTGATGCTGCAGGCGGAGCGTTTGGATGAGACGGTTTGCCGATTGCTCGGATTGCAGGCGCCGCCGGCGGATATGGAGCGGTGGACGGCGTTTGTTCGGGGAATCATTCACCCGTCGAAACGGGCGCGCATTGCGGTGGTGGGCAAGTACATCGGGTTACAGGACGCGTATAAGTCGATTTACGAATCACTAACGCATGCGGGTGCCGCAGCGGATTGCGGCATCGATTTGATTCGGGTGGATGCGGAGGATTTGGAGACGGGGGATCCGGAACGTTTTCTCGGCGGGGTGGCGGGTGTTTTGGTGCCCGGTGGATTTGGTGAGCGTGGGGTTGAGGGGAAGATTCGCGCGGCGCAGTATGCGCGGGAGAAGGGGATTCCCTACCTCGGGCTGTGCTTGGGGATGCAGGTTGCGACGATCGAGTTCGCTCGGAATGTGTGTGGGTTGAAAGACGCGAACTCGACGGAGTTTGATGAGGCCTCTCCGAATCCTGTGATTCACTTGTTGGAGGCGCAGAAGGACGTGACGGACAAGGGGGCGTCGATGCGACTAGGGACGTGGCCGACGGAGATCCGAAAGGGGAGCAAAGCTTCGGAGGTGTACGGTTGTGAGAGCATTCGGGAACGCCACCGGCATCGGTACGAGTTCAATCAGGCGTATCGGGAACAAATGGAGGCTGCTGGCTTTTTAATCTCCGGCACCTCTCCTGACGGAACACTGGCTGAACTCATCGAGTTGCGGGATCATCCGTGGTTTTTGGCGTGTCAGTATCACCCCGAGTTTCAGTCCAAGCCGAATCAACCGCATCCGTTGTTCTTTGGATTTGTGAAGGCGTGCGCTATTGGCGTTACGTCGTGAGGTTGTGAACGGTGTTGGGGCGAGGGAGGAGGTGGTTGACGGGGTTCGGACGACGTTCCGTCTGGAATGTGTTCGTTCTGCCTTTGCGGGGGTGGTGGAAACTGTGGTGGCGACGTTTGCGCTATTGGTAGCGGTCCGGCATTTCGGCGCATCTTCTGGTTCGAAGGCTTGGCTGGTTGCTGGGCCGAACATGGGCCTGATGGCGGGACCGGTTGTCGTGGCGTTGTTCCATCGGACGGGGTTTACGCCGGCGATTGCGGCGTCTTTGGTTCAGTGGATGGCGGCGATTCTTTTTGGGACGGCTGCGTTCGCGAGTTCGGAGGGTGGGTATGTTGTATTGGTCGCTGCGGCGGGGGCTGCGGTGGCAGCGACTGTTCCATTAATGACTCAGGTGTACCAGGATGCGTATCCAGATGCGGATCGGGGGCGATTGTTTTCGAGGGCATTTTTTATCCGGATTGCGGCGTCGGTGGGTGCTGGGGCGTTGATGGGACGCTTTTTGGATTGGAGACCTGACGGGCATCCGTGGCTTCTTGGAGGGGCTTCGTTTTGTTGCGGAGCCAGTGCGGTTCTGGTTGCTCGGTTTCCTCGAATGATGGTGCGGGGTAACGAGGGAGTGGGTCGTAGGGAGGTTGGCGACGGGATGATTTCGCGGACGCTTTCGGGGCTTAGGTTTGTGGGAACGGACGGGGTGTTTCGGCGGACCCTGATTTCTTGGATGTTTCTGGGGATAGGCAACTTGGTGATGCTTCCGTTGCGTGTGGAGTTGTTGGCACGTCCAGATTCCGAAGGGGTTATTCGGACGGCTGAGGAGATAGCTCTTTTGACCGCGGTGATTCCGAATGTGGCTCGATTGTCTACGACGCTTTGGTGGGGGAGGTTGTTTGATCGATGGAACTTTTTTGTGCTGCGTGCGTTGCTCAACTTTTTGTTCGCGGCGGCCATTCTCGCTTTTTTTCTTGGGGATCGGATGTGGGTTTTGGTGGTGGGCGCCATTTTGTACGGGTTGGCCAACTCGGGCGGGGATGTGGTGTGGTCGTTGTGGGTGACGAAAGTGACGGTGCCGGAGCGCGTGGCGGATTACATGGCGGTGCACACCTTTTTCACAGGCATCCGAGGGGTTCTGGCTCCGGTGATTGCCTATGCGGCCATGGAGCGCTTTCCTTTGGCTTGGACGGCATGGGGATGTGCGATTGCCATCTTGGTCGCGAACGTGATTTTGCTTCCTGAGATTGTTGAGCGGCGGGCAGGGCGGAGTGCTTCTCGAGGCGGGTGATTTATCCTGCGGGTTTGAAAATTGGTCACTGACGGTTGAGTATGTCGGGATGGAATCAAAATCGCCGTTGGTGGGGGTCATAATGGGGAGCGTCTCTGATTGGGAGACGATGCGTCACGCGGTGGAGATGTTGGAGCGGTTTGGGATTTCGTATGAGAAGCGGGTTGTTTCAGCGCATCGAACTCCGGTGTTGATGGCCGAATACGCGACGGGAGCGGAGGGTCGGGGGATTCGGGTGATTATCGCGGGAGCGGGTGGGGCAGCGCATTTGCCGGGGATGGTGGCTGCTCACACGAACCTTCCTGTGTTGGGAGTGCCGGTGGAGAGCAAGGTGTTGCGTGGGGTTGACTCGCTGTTGTCGATTGTTCAGATGCCGGCTGGGGTTCCGGTGGCGACTTTGGCGATTGGCGTGGCTGGGGCGAAAAACGCGGGCATTCTCGCGGCCTCGATTTTGGCGCATGGCGATGCGGAGCTGAGGCAAAGGTTGGCGGCTTTTCGGGCGGAGCAGACGGCGCAAGTGTTGGCGGGTGAGTTGCCGTGAGGTTAGGGGGAGCCGGACGATGACGCGACGAGCATGGGAGACGATTTCATGAAGACGGACACAAACGAGCAACTGCGTGGGACCACGGGGTGTATTCTTCCAGGGGCTACGATTGGGGTGATGGGGAGCGGCCAACTTGGGAGGATGATGGCCATCGAGGCAAAGAAGCTCGGTTATCGAGTGAAGACGTATAGTCCGGATGCCGATTCACCAACGGGACAGGTTGCGGACGCGGAGTTTGTGGGGGCTTACGAGGACGAGGCATCGGTGCGCGCTTTTTTCAACCGAATCGACGTGTTGACCTTTGAGTTTGAGAATGTTCCATCGGCGACGGTTGCATGGGCAGAGGAGGTGATTCCGGTTCGTCCCGCTGGATCGATTTTGCATGTGTGCCAGCATCGGTTGCGGGAGAAGGAGTTTTTGAGGGCAAACGGGTTCCCTTGCGCGCCGTTTCGTCGGGTGGACACGGATGAGGATTTGGAGCGCGCTCTGGAGGAGTTGGGGCGGCCGGCCGTGTTGAAGACAGCGGCGTTTGGCTATGACGGGAAAGGGCAGGTAAAGATATCGGAAGGCGTGGATGCTCGGGCGGCGTTGGCGGGGTTTAATGGGCAGACGGCGGTTCTTGAGGGGTGGGTGCCGTTTGTGGCGGAGATTTCGGTGATGGTGGCTCGGGGGATTGGGGGTGAATGCCGCGTTTATCCGGTCTTTGAGAATGTGCATACGCATCACATTTTGGATGTGACGGTTTGTCCGGGGCGGATTCCAGATTCATCGGCTGATGCGGCGCGATCGCTCGCGGTTTCGATTGCGGAGCGGCTCGGATTGGTGGGGGTGATGGCGGTGGAAATGTTTTTGATGGCGGACGGGCAAGTGATGGTGAATGAGTTGGCGCCGCGTCCGCACAACTCGGGGCATTTGACGTTTGACGCATCGGTGACGAGTCAGTTTGAGCAACAGGTACGTGCGGCTTGTGGGCTGCCGTTGGGGTGCACAGGTTTGAAGACGGGCGGGGCAGCGATGGTAAACTTGTTGGGGGATGAGTGGACGAGTGGTGAACCTGATTGGGTGGGCGTGTTGGGGATGGGGGACGTGAAGGTGCACTTGTACGGCAAGCTGGAGCCGAGGCGCGGCCGGAAGATGGGGCACCTGACCGCTTTTGGGCAGTCGGCTGAGGAGGCGCGGAATCGAGTATTGGAGGCGCGGCGGGTTCTTCGGAGGGAATGACATGAGCGCGCAGGTGGTACGGGCGATTGAGCCGCGCGAGTTGGTGACCGCCACGCAGATGGCGGTTTATTTCCTTCGTCAGGGCGAAGTGGTGGGGATGCCCTCGGAAACCGTGTATGGATTGGCGGGGGACGCGCTAAATCCGTTGGCTGCCGCGCGTATTTTTGAGGCGAAGGAGCGGCCGTCGTTTGACCCGTTGATTTGCCATGTCAGGGATTTCTCGATGGCCGAGCGAGTGGCGGATTTCTCCTCGGTGCCCCGAGACGTGTTAACCGAGCTGATTGAGCGGTACTGGCCCGGTCCGTTGACCCTTGTGGTGCCGAAACGTTCGCGGGTGCCGGATATTGTGACTTCCGGACAGCCCTCCGTTGCGGTGCGGTGTCCGTCTCATTTGGTGTTTCGGTCAGTGATTGAGCAGTTGGATCATCCGGTTGCAGCGCCGAGTGCCAACCGGTTTGGGCGGATTAGTCCGACGACGGCGGGCCATGTTTTTGAAGAGTTGGGCGGGCGGATTCCCCTGATTTTGGATGGGGGTGAGTGTCGCCACGGGGTGGAGTCAACGATTGTGCGGTTTGATGGGGGCCGCAGGGTGACGGTGTTGCGTCCGGGTCCGGTGACGAAGGAAGACTTACTGTTGCTTGGGTTGGAGGTATCGTCGGAGTTATGTGGATCGGCGGGTCGGCTGATGCCGGGTCAGGTTGAGGGGCATTATGCGCCGAGGACGCCGATGGTTTTTGCGGGTGTGGGGTTGGAGTTACCGGTAGGGCGGGAGGGTGTTTTGGTTTGGCGGACGTCGGCGGCTTTGGCTCGGGAGATGGGGTATCGGATGGTGGTGGAGCTGTGTCCGGAGCAGGATTTGCTGCGAGCGGCAGCGAATCTGTTTTCTGCGTTGAGACGACTGGATGCTGGGGGGTTGGATCGGATTGTGGTGGAGGGGGTGCCTGAGATTGGGGTTGGGGTGGCGGTGATGGATCGGCTTCGTCGGGCGGTGGCGGGGAGTGGAGATTGAAGTTTTGGGGAAAATCGGCTTTTTCGGTCAGCAGGAAACGGGTTTGCTTCTGGCTCTCCTTCATGAAGCGCGATTTGACCTCTGCCCCTGTAGCGTTCCGGATCTCACAAGTTCTGGTGTGTGCTGTTTCTTTTTCGGTTCTCTGTGCGCAGGAACCGACTGTTCAACCGACGCCGGTGCCGGCGTCGTCGTTGCAGGGTTCTGGGGTGAGTGGGTTGGGTGGCGAATCTCAACCGATTGCTCCGAAGGTTGGACAGACTCCGGAGCCGTCGGGGTTGGCGGGGACCGCGACCGCTTTGCAGGGAGGGGGCGGGGTGATGAAGGCTTCTTACAGTCGGTGTAAGGTGGATGGACGTCAGGTGGCGCTCACGTTTGATGATGGCCCGCATGCGACGTTGACGCCGCGGTTACTGGACATTTTGAAGGAGCGGAACGTGAAGGCGACGTTCTTTTTGGTGGGGACGAACGTTGAAGCGCATCCTGATATTGTGAAGCGGATTGTGACGGAGGGGCACGAGGTGGCGAGTCATTCGCTGACGCATCCGAACTTGGGTAAGATGGCTGAGGGGAGTGTGACGGAGCAGTTGGAGCGAACGCATCGGGCGATTAAGGCGGCGTGTGGGGTGGATGTGGTTTCTTTTAGGCCTCCGTACGGTTCCTTCACGGTGACGCAGCGGGCTTGGGCGGCGTCGCGGTTTGGGTATCGGACGATTCTTTGGGATGTTGATCCGTTGGATTGGAAGGTTCGCGATTCAGCGAAGGTGGAGGCGGAGATTTTGCGTGCGACGCCGCCTGGGTCGATTGTGTTGATGCATGACATTCACAAAACGACGGTGGACGCGGTGCCGGCAGTGATTAAAGGGTTGTCTGAGAAAGGACTGCAGTTTGTAACGGTGAGTGCGTTGGTGGCGATGGACAAGGGCGGGGAGCCGGGTACGGGGGGCGCCCCTGCGGCGCCTGCGACGAAATC
>JBEEPE010000302.1:0-4267 GCA_041191265.1 Verrucomicrobiota bacterium
AACACTTACCAACAGCTCTCACCCTCCGCGCTTCCAGAGGCCAAGGCTCGCATGACGGCAAAGTAGGTCCATAATCCCGAGGTGATCTACCTCGACCACAACGCCACCGCTCCCGTTTGCGAGGCCGCCCTCGACCGCCTCAACGCCTCACATCGTGCCTTTCATGGCAACCCCGCCAGCCTCCATCGGGCCGGACAACGTGCGGACGCTCTTCTCGAGGAATCCCGCCGAGTCATTGCGACGGAACTTGGACTAGACCCCGCGCGCTTGGTTTTCACTTCTGGCGCAACCGAGTCCGCCAATGCGATTGCCCACCACCTTGGTCGCGTCTTTGCGAACCAACCCGTCGCGGCCGTGGCAACGGAACATGCCTGTGTGCTGGACGCCATCCGTCATTATGTTCCACGTGGAACGTTGAACGTGCCGGTCACGCCCGCCGGACAACCCGCTCCCATCACCGCTGACCTCTTGAGCACGCCACCCGCCGCGCTCTTTGCCATGCTCGCGAACAACGAAACCGGATGCCTTACCGATCTTTCCGCGCTCGTTTCTTCGCTCCCGCCCGGGTTGCCCCTCGCTGTCGATGTCACTCAGGCCGTCGGCCGGATGCCCCTCGCTCTCCCGTCCTCCATTCTCGAGCATGGGTTCGTTTTTGGAAGCGGACACAAGATGGGCGCGCCCGTCGGGGTTGGCTTCCTCCACCTGCCGCGGGACACGCCTTGGACGCCGCTTCTGCAGGGTGGGGGACAGGAGGATGCCCGGCGCTCGGGCACGCAGAACGCCCCCCTCGCCGCCGCGTTTGCCGCCGCGCTTCAGGATCGTTCCGCGCGTTTTCACGCCGTCGGCACGCAGTCATCTCGGCGCATCCGGTTCGCCCAGTCGCTAGCCGCCATCCATCCCGACATCCGGATTTTAGGTGAGTCCGAAGCCTGTCTCTGGAATACGGTCTCCTTTGTCGCTCCCGAACTGAGCGATTGCCGTCAGCGGTGGACGGTCCGCCTCGATAAAGCCGGCTTCGCAGTTTCCAGCGGTTCCGCGTGTAGCGCGGGTGCGGGAAAGCCTTCGCATGTCCTGAGAGCCCTTGGCCTTGGGGAAGGGGAGTCGGACCGAACGCTCCGAATCAGCTGGGGATGGGACACTCCGGAAGAGCATTTGAACGCTTTCGTGCAGACCTTCGCTGAAGTTTGCGATCAAAATGTTCCACGTGGAACGCAGCCCAAGCGCACATAACCCCCGCCCCTCCCTCTCCCCTCCGTGCCTTCGTGTCTTCGTGTGCCCCTTCTTCTCCCCAACCCTTTTCATTCCATCAAAGCCCCGCTCGCGGTAAGCTGAACGCCCATGTTCACCGATCCCGTCCAGTATGACGTCATCGTCCTCGGCGGAGGCCACGCCGGCATTGAGGCTGCCCTCGCTGCGAGTCGCCTCGGTTGCCTCACGCTTCTCCTGACCCAAAACCTCGATTCGCTCGGACAAATGTCCTGCAATCCTGCGATAGGCGGACAAGCCAAAGGCCAGATTGTGCGAGAAATCGATGCCCTCGGAGGCTTCATGGGTCTGAACACCGACGCGACCGCAATCCAGTTCCGGATGTTGAATGCCACCCGAGGCCCATCCGTGCGTTCGCCACGCGCCCAATGCGATAAAAAGGCTTACCAGTTCCGAGCCAAAGCCACCCTCGAAGGCACCTCAGGCCTCACGCTGCGGCAGGGGAATGCTGTTCGCATCCTCGTGGAGAATGACGCCGTCCAAGGCATCGAAACCAATCTCGGGTACCGCGCCCTGGGGAAGGCCGTCGTGGTTACCACCGGAACTTTCATGGGCGGACTCCTCCATGTTGGCCTTCAGAACCAGAAGGGGGGACGAATGGGCGATTCCGCCTCTTCCCTCAGCGACAGTCTACGCGACCTCGGGTTTGAACTCGGACGCTTCAAGACCGGCACGCCGGCGCGTCTCAATGGACGGACCATCAACTTCTCCGTCTGCGAAAAACAAACGGGCGATGATCCGCCCGTGCCTTTCTCATTCTTGGCCGATACTCTTCAACGGACGCGGGACGAAATCTTCACCCTGAACACGTGGCAAGACAACCGTCTCCACGTGGAACAACTCCCTTGCTGGATCACGCACACCAACGCGGAAACCCACGACATCATCCGGAGTAACCTCCACCTCTCGCCGATGTACGCCGGACGGATCGAAGGCGTCGGACCCCGTTACTGCCCCTCCATTGAGGACAAAGTCGTCCGGTTCGCGGAGAAGGAGCGGCACCAACTTTTTTTGGAGCCGGAGGGCCGACACACCTTGGAATATTACATCAATGGGGTGTCCACCTCGCTTCCCATGGAGGTGCAGTATGCTTTCCTCCGCACGGTTCCCGGCCTCGAGGAGGTTGAAATCCTGCGGCCTGGGTACGCGGTGGAATACGATTACTGCCCGCCCACCCAACTCCATCCCACGCTCGAAACGAAGCGGGTGGAACACCTCTACTTTGCCGGACAAATCAACGGAACGTCCGGCTACGAAGAGGCTGCAGGGCAGGGGCTCCTCGCGGGCGCGAATGCCGGCTTAAAGCTCCAAGGGAAACCTCCCTTGGTCCTCTCACGGTCCGAAGCCTACCTCGGCGTGCTCATCGATGACCTCGTCACCAAGGGGACTACCGAACCCTACCGCATGTTCACCAGCCGAGCCGAACACCGGCTGCTCCTGCGTCACGACAACTGCGACCTCCGTCTCACTCCCCAAGCGCACGCGCTAGGACTCGTCTGTGAAACCCGATGGCAACACCTCTCCGAACGCCACGCATCTTTCACTAAAGCAGGGACTTATGCCTCCAATTGCCGCCTCGACGGGATCACCCTCGAACACTGGCTCCGCCGCCCCGATAACCCCTACCAAAACCTCCCGAACGAGATCCGCTCCCAGTTCCCTGACGCCATCTGGGAAATGCTCGAAACCGACCTCAAATACGCCGGCTACATCCGTCAGCAATCCGTCGCGGTAGACCGACTCCGCCGCCTCGACTCCAAACCTTTCCCACCGGACTTCGACTTCACCAGCCTCAAAAGCCTCCGTACCGAAGCCCGCCAAAAGCTCTCCACCATCCGACCCGCCACCCTCGGCCAAGCGAGTCGAATCAGCGGAATCACCCCAGCCGATATGGCGCTCCTCTCGCTGGTCGTCACCGACCCCGCATCGCGTCGGAAAATGGCCGCCGAGATGCCTGCCGACTAATCGTTCCGCGACACCTCACAGAATGCGCCAAATGTTTGCCACTCGCCAACGGCCGACCTAACCTTCTCCCTGAACCGACGCACCTGCGTTAAACACCACCTCGTATGGAAACCACCACTGCTTCCAGCTTCGCCCAAGCGCCGATCAACGCAAACCTCTCGGCCGCTGATAAACTGCGTCTTCTGAAAGAAATGATTCGAATCCGACGATTCGAACAGGCCGCCTTAAAAAACTATCAAGCAGGCAAGATGGGAGGCTTCCTCCATCTCTATATCGGACAAGAAAGCGTCGCCGTCGGCACCTGCTCCCTCATGGGGCCCAACGATCATGTCATCACCGCTTACCGCGATCACGGCCACGCCCTCGCCGTCGGCATGAACATGAACGAATGCATGGCCGAGCTGTTCGGGAAAGCCACCGGCTGCTCGAAAGGGAAGGGGGGGTCCATGCACTTCTTCGCTCCTGACAAAAACTACTGGGGCGGTCACGGCATCGTTGGAGGTCAAACACCGCTCGGTCTCGGTCTCGCCTACGGCCTCAAATACAAAGGCCTCACCGGAGCAGCCATGTGTTTCATGGGCGACGGTGCTGTCAACCAAGGTTGCTTCTACGAAAGCCTCAACCTCGCCTCGCTCTGGAACCTTCCCGTCATCTACATCATCGAGAATAACGGGTACTCCATGGGCACCAGCCTCTGCCGCTCCAGCGCCTACCCAACCTGCCTCGCCGAACGCGCCGCGGGGTTCGCCATCGAATGGGAACAACTCAACGGAGAAGACGTCTACGAAGTCCGCGCCAGAACCCAAGTCGCTGTTGAGCGCGCTCACAAAGAAAGCCGCCCAACCGTCCTCGAAATCGCGACCTACCGATACTACGGACACTCCGTCGCGGACGCCAAACACAAGGTCTACCGTACCGAAGACGAAATCGAACGCTTCAAGCGCGATCACGATCCTATCCAACGCTGGAAACAAATCCTGATCGACGAAAAGGTGCTCAACGAAGAGCAGTTCGAAGCCATCGATGAAGCCGCGCG
>JBEEPE010000303.1:0-3662 GCA_041191265.1 Verrucomicrobiota bacterium
AGCCCCGAGTGCGCAGTCGTATCTGAAAATCGATCGGATTATTTCCGCCGCGGAGATCGGGAACGTGGACGCGATTCATCCGGGGTACGGATTTTTAGCGGAGAACGCCCATTTTGCGGAGGTGTGCGCGAGTTGCGGCATCAAGTTTATTGGGCCTCCTCCGTCGGCGATTCGGGCGATGGGTGACAAGAATACGGCGCGTGCGACGGCACGGGCGGCGGGGGTTCCGGTGACGCCGGGTTCGGATGGTTTGGTGGAGACGGAGAAGGATGCGATGCGGATTGCGCGGGAGATTGGTTATCCGGTGATGATCAAGGCCGTTGCGGGTGGAGGTGGGAAGGGGATGCGACCGGCTCACAACGAGGGGTCGTTGGTTCAAGGCTACCGTGGCGCGCGGATGGAAGCGGACAAGGCGTTCGGCAACTCGGGCGTGTATTTTGAAAAACTGATTGAGAACCCGCACCACATCGAGTTTCAGGTGATGGCGGATTCTCACGGGAACGTGGTGCACATCGGAGAACGCGATTGTTCGATGCAGCGTCGAAATCAGAAGATTATCGAGGAGTGTCCGAGTCCGTTGATGACTGAGGAGTTACGGGAACGGATGGGCGAGGCGTCGGTGAGGTTGGCACGGGCGGTGAACTACGAGGGGGCGGGGACGATGGAGTTCTTGGTGGATAACTCTGGGAACTTTTACTTCATGGAGATGAACACGCGGATTCAGGTGGAGCACTGCATCACCGAGGAAGCGTACGGGATCGATTTGGTGAAGGAGCAAATCAAGGTGGCTGCGGGCGAGCCGCTTTCGCACTTTGTGAAGAATGCGAAGCGCAAGTATCACGCGATTGAGGTGCGGGTGAATGCGGAGGATCCGTTTAACGGGTTTGCTCCGTGCCCTGGACGGATTGATTTGTATTACGCGCCCGGCGGTCGGGGCGTTCGAATCGATTCGCACGCGTACACGGGGTACACCGTGCCGCCGCATTACGATTCCATGATTGGCAAGGTGATTGCGATGGGGACTTCGCGCGAAAATGCGATTGCTCGGATGCGGCGCGCGCTGGGCGAATACATTTTGCGCGGGATTAAGACGACGATTCCCTTCCAGCAGGCCATCATGTTCGATCCGGATTTCGTGCGTGGGCAGTACGATACGGGATTCGTTCAACGGTTGATCGACGCGCGTGGGACGGAGTTTGGCAAGAAATAGGCGCCCGAAGAACAGTCGACTTTATCCATCATGAGCACTCCTGAGATTCCCAAGAAGGGCCCGTATCCCGTTAAGGTGGAGGCCGGTAAGACGTACTACTGGTGTTCGTGCGGAAAAAGCGCGAACCAACCGTTTTGTGACGGAGCGCACAAGGGGTCCGAGTTTTCGCCGAAGCCTTACAAGGCCGAGTCGGACGGGACGGTTTACTTTTGCGGCTGCAAGCACAACAGCGCGGGCGTGATGTGTGATGGTGGACATTCCTCGTTGTGAGGAAGCGTCGTCGATGTTGCTCCAACTTTTGCTCCGATTCCAGGCGCTGCGCCGTGGCGAGCGGACTTGAACGGTTGGATGCCCACTGGGGTTGAAAAGTTGCTCTCTGTCTGATGGAACCGGCGACCTACTATTTGCATCAGCTGAGTCCCTTTATCATCCGTCTCGGTGAAGGGTTTGGTTTGCGGTGGTACGGCTTCATGTATGTCGCGGCCTTTGTCCTGGGCTACCGGCTCTACCGTCATTTGTCGGCGCGCGGACTGAACCCGATTGCGCCGGAGAAGGTGGACGATTTCATCACGTGGGCTGCCGTGTTCGGCGTGCTGCTTGGGGGACGTCTCGGGTACAAGTTACTGTACGATTGGGACAACCTAATGGCGGATCCAGTTTCCTTGGTTCGGGTTTGGGAAGGTGGGATGGCGAGCCATGGCGGAATCCTCGGGCTTGTGGCCTACACTTACTGGTACGCGCGTCGGAACGGCGTTTCGTGGACGGGTATTGGCGACAGTTTGGTGACCGTTGCGCCGGTTGGCCTGTTTTTGGTGAGGATGGCGAACTTCATCAACGGTGAGTTGTACGGCCGGCCGAGTCAGGTGGGGTGGGCGGTGCAGTTCCCGGGGGAGTTGAAGGATTCGCTGCCTGTGTTGGAGCGGTTCTTGGCCAAGATGGGTCTGCCGATGGATGCCGGTTCGGAACTGATTGACCGTGCGGTGCACTCGGCGGAAGCGGTGCCGGTTCTCCGAGAGGTGCTCACGCCGCGGCACCCGTCACAAATTTACGAAGGCCTGTTGGAGGGCGTGGCGTTGTTTGCGATTCTTTGGGTTCTGCGAACCCGCTTTGTGGTGCCGCGCGGGGTTTGCACCGCGGTGTTTTTTATCTGCTATGCCGGCTTTCGGATGGTGGGGGAAATGTTCCGCCAACCGGAGGACTTCAACTTCGGGATGAGTCGCGGCACTTTCCTGTCCCTCTTTCTGATTCTCATTGGAATCGGCTTTTTGGTGGATGCGCTTCGGCGGCCCGACTGGGAACGTGCACACCGCAGGGAATGAGGCGCAATCAGCAGGCCGCCGGTTCAGTTCCCTCTGCGCGGTAGCTACTCCGCAGGTTGCGCATCCTTGAATGGGTTGAAGACCTTGAGGCCGGGTCGGAGAAAGTCTTTGTCGTTGCCTGTCACGATGGTGAGACCATGCCGGCGTGCGGTCGCGGCGATGTAGCCATCCTCCACGGGCATTCGTTGGCCGACTTTCTCCAGCAGATGTTCTTGCTCCGCCCACACATGCGCCACGGAAACGTTGAAGCCGTGAATACGGCCATGCATGGCGTCGATGAGTTTTGTGAGCCATGCTTGCAGCGCCCGCCGCTGGCGACCTTCCTTGCTGCGTACCCAGAAAGCCAGTTGCGCGATAACAATCGCGCTTGTGTAGCAGCGATCTTTCTCCCGCTCTAGCCAGGCGATCACGCGTGGATTGCCGTTTCGCTTCGCCGGTTGGCAGAGCACATCGGTGTCGAGCAGCCAGCTCACAGTTTACGGCGTTGGGGTAGTTCACGCCGCCGCGGCGGCACATCGTCCATGCTCACAGGGCATTCCTTGAGAACAGCGAGCCAGTCGGAGTTTGTAGCGATACGACGGAAGACGAGTGTGTCCTCTTCTGGGTCGAACTGCGCGTCGAAGTAGTCGCCCGGCACTGCTGGCGCCAGGGCCGCAGGAACAGTCAGGCGGCGTTTGGAATCGAGCGTGACAATCATGGTGGGATAATCCCACCGGGACCTTCAGTAGACAAGCCCACAGCTTCTGCTTATGACTCCGCCCCGTTGCCGCTCAATCCTCGAGAGGGAGGTCGCTTGAGAAACGAACGTTCCCCGCGAATCTGACTGGGTGGCCTGCTTGAGGGATTTTCGGAACGTGAGTTTCTTCTCGCTGAACGCCGCGCCGACGTAGGATTTCACAATCCCGATTGTCGGGTCCGCTGCCAGCGGTGACAGCGAGACACTTAAAGACGTCAGGACGCGTGATTCGTCATCAGGAGGTGGAGGCGGGGGCGTTGGCTTGTGATGGGGGCACAGAGCGTTAGGGTGGTGTGATGAAGTTCGGAATCTGCAACGAGATTTTTCAAGGTTGGTCTATTGACGACACATTCGATCGCGCCGCAAAAGCGGGATACGACGTGGTCGAAATCGCGCC
>JBEEPE010000304.1:0-4002 GCA_041191265.1 Verrucomicrobiota bacterium
TGGTGTTCGACGGCGGGTCTTTTGCCGATGTGGCCGATGGTTCGCAGGCGGCTTTCGAGGCCGAGGTCGGCGAGAGAATCGAGGATGAGGGAGAAGATTTGATTACCGCTGGCGGCGGCGACGAGGTGGTGCCATTCGATATCGGCTTGGATGGCTTCTTCGTTGGAGGTGGCGTGTGCGAGGCGTTCGTGGGCGGCGCGGGTGGCGAGGAGTTGTTCGGGTGTGGCGTGTTGTGCAGCGAGGGCGGCGGCGACAGGTTCTATGGAGAGCCGGGTTTGATGGAGTTGGCGGAGGCGACTGGGGAGGTCTGGGATGAGGAGGGCGAGCGAATCGCTAAGGGGGCGGTGGAGTTGGCGAATGATTTTGATGCCGGTGCCGTGTTGGATTTCGAGGAGGCCTTGTTGTTCGAGGCGCTTGGTGGCTTCGCGCACGACGGTGCGGCTGACGCCGAGTTGTTGGGCGAGGGAGCGTTCGGGCGGGAGCCAGGTGGCGCGGTCGTGGTCGTGGTCGGGTTGGCCGAGGATGAGGTCTGAGAGGCGCGAGCAGACTTCTTCGACTAGGGATGCGGGACGTTGGAGAGCGCTGAGTTGCATGGAAGGTTGGCGAGCGGGGAGGGTGAGTTATTCAGGAAACGAGGCGCTTGCCGGTCAGAGGTCGTACCACTGGGGGCTTCTCTGAGTAAACCTTCGATTTCGGGGAATGTTAGAGGGGCGGATTCGAGAGGGCTTTCGTGGAACGGCTTCAAAACTCTTGGCCTTGGTGGCACTTGGAATGCGCCAGCGGTAACCGTTTCGCTTCATCATGCAGATTTTTAACGTCATTTCGTTTTGGCTGAGGAGAGCGCGCGCTTCAGGTTTGCTGGCGTTGTTGATCCTTGGGTTGGAGGTTTTGGGGGCGCCGCTTCGGGTGTCGTCAGATTTTGAGGGGGGCTCGGTTCGGAATGTGGCGGTGAATCAGGAGACGCGCACCGTGGAGTTTATGCCGGGCGGAGACCCGGTTCGGGGCTGGCCGTGTTGGTGGTATTTTAAGGTGGAGGGTGTTTCGGTGGGGGAGCGGTTTCAGTTGCGGCTTCGGGCGTCGGATGCGACGGTGCCGGAAGCGGGACGTCCGCTGAGCAAGCCTTTGGCGGCGTCGTGGTCGATGCCGAACCAGGCGGCGTATTCGCTGGACGGGAAGGTGTGGTTACAGACGGAGAATGGGGTGCGGGAGGGGGAGTGGATGACGTATTCTTTGGCGGTTGATGCGTCGGAGGTGTGGGTGGCGTGGGGGCCTCCGTACACGCCGCGGACGGCGGTAGAGTTTGTGAAGACGATTGCGGAGGGGCGAACGGATGCGGTGGCGGGGGAGCTTTGCCAATCGCGGGAGGGGCGTTCGGTGCCGATGCTGAAGATTCAGCAGGGGGTGAGGCCGGTTGCGAAACGGTTTGGGGTTTGGGCGCAGGCGCGTCAGCACGCGTGGGAGAGCGGATCGAGTTGGGTGGCGCAGGGATTTGCGGAGTGGATTTTGTCCGATCATCCCGAGGCGCAATGGTTGCGGGAGCACGCGGAGGTTTTTGTGGTGCCGATTATGGACGTCGACAATGTTGCGACGGGGAACGGCGGGAAGGATGCGATTCCGCATGATCATAACCGGGATTGGTCGGATGCGCCGCACTGGCGGGAGACGGTGGCGGCGCAGCGGGTGGTTCGGTCGCTGACGGAGGAGGGGCGGATGGATGTGTTCCTTGATTTGCACAATCCGAGTGCTGGGGATCCGACGTTTTTTTACGCCTTGAATCGGGACATGCTTCCGGAGTCTGCGCAGGGGTTGCGGGATCGGTTTATCGAGTTGAGTTACGGGCGGATTAGCAAGGGGCAGCCGTTTATTCCGATGAGTAATCGGCCGAAGTTTACGGGGCCTGATTACCATCCGCTTTGGCGTCAGATCAGTGCGAACTGGGTGGCGGTGAATGCTAATCCGCACACGGTGGCGATTTGTTTGGAAACGATTTGGAACTATTCCAACAGCAACACGGTTGGGTATCGCGCGGTGGGATCGCGGTTGGCGCAGGCGGTTCGGGATTATCTCGCGGAGCGTCCGGGTCGCGAGTGAGTTGTGGCCGTGCGGCTGCGGTTACACTTCGATGCGGGAGGAGGTACGGCTTTTGACGAGGCGTATTTTGGTGGGGATGGCTTCGGCCATTTCGGTGACGTGGGTGATGACGCCGACTTTGCGACCGAGGCTTTCCAGTTGCATGAGGGTGTCGGTTACGGTGCGCAGGGTTTCTTGATCGAGCGATCCGAAGCCTTCGTCGATGAAGAGGCTTTCGATGCGGAGGCGTCGCGCTGTGATGGACGCGAGGCCCAGTGCGAGCGCGAGGGATACGATGAAGGTTTCACCCCCACTCAGGCTGGTGGCGGAGCGCCGATCTTCGCCCATTTCTTCATCGATGACGGCGAGGTTGAGTGAGCTGGGGAGGCGTGAGACGCGGTATCGGCTTGAGAGTTGGCGGAGGTGGGCGTTGGCGTAGTCGACGAGAACGTCCAAGGTGAACCGTTGTGCGATGGTTCGAAACTTTGCGCCGTCGGCGCTTCCGATGAGGGCGTTGAGTTGGGCGAACGGGACGTTTTCCTCTTCGAGCGATGCGATTTTCTCGGTGAGGGCGGTGTTTCGTTCGCGGGTTCGGGTGTCGGTTTCGAGTTGGACGGCGACTCGCTCGGCTTCTTCGCGGAGGCGTTCGATGGCAGACTGCACGGTGTCGATGCTGGCGAGGACTTCGGGGCGGGGCATGGGGTCGGCCACGGTTTGCCGATGTTGCTGCAAGGCGGCGGTTTTTTCTTGGAGCGATGCGGAGGCGACGGCCTCTGCTTCGTCCGTCTGCCGAAGGATTGCTTCTTCATTTGTTAGCCACGCGGCTTCGGTGCTGAGAAGGAGGTTCAGTTCATCGAGGGAGCATGGCGTTCCGGAGGCGTCGAGGGTTTGTCGATAGTGATCCAGATCGGTGGATGCTGCGGCGTGCATGCGGTCGGCGGTTGTTTCTGCGGCGAGCCGTTCTGAGAGTTCGCTTTCGGCGGAGGCGACCGCTTCTGCGAGTTTTGCGGCGGCGTTTCGATGTTTGAGCACGAGTTGGCTAGCGGACTTGAGGGATTGTTCGAGCTCGGAGTTGACGGTTTCGATGGGGCGACCGCCGAGGAGGGAGTGGAGTTCGCGAGCGGTTTCTGTGCAGTTGGCAGCGGCTTGGGCGTGGGATTTCTCGAGGTTGCTGAACTGTTCTTTTGCTTCGGTGAGGCGTGCGGAGAGGGCGTCGACGGCGACGGTTTTCTCGCGTCCGAGCGATTCGGTTTGGGCGAGGGTTTCTGCGAGGGTGTGCAGTTGGTGGATCTGTGTTTCGAACTGGGTAATGAACGTCTGGGGTTGGGAGGAGAACTGTTCGCGGTGGTTGGAATGGGCGGCGAGCAGTGATTCGATGGAGGCTTCGAGGGGGGGAAGGTCTTGGGCGAGTTCTGCGGAACGGAGGTCGAGTTGTTGCTGTTCGCTTTGCAGAACGGAGATTTGGTTGGAGAGGCTGAGGGTCTGTTCTTTTGCGGCGTTGCGTTGCGAGAGGAGGTGGTCTGTGGAGGTGCGGAGGGAATCGAGCTCGGCTCGGAGTTGGTTGAGGCGGGAGACTGCGGCGGTGAGGGTTGCGATTTCCTCGGTGTTTTTGTGTTCGCGTTGGGAGAGGGCCTGCAACGGGTCTTGAGCGGAGATGAGCGTCGCGAGGGTTTGAGGGAGTCGGGCCTGTTCCTCGGTGAGGGCGGCGATTTCTTTTTCGCGTGCGGATTGTTCTGCCTCGTTTTTTTTGAGTTGGTCGTTGAGGGAGGCGAGGTCGGCTTGAGCGTGTGCGCGCTGGTCTTCGTGGTGATCGAGGGCTTTTCGAGCTTCGGCGAGTTGGCGTTTGAGGGAATCGAGAAGGCTGGAGGCGGTGTTTGGGTCGGGGTTGACGGTGTTGGGGTGGTGGGTCGCGCCGCAGACGGGGCAGGGGTG
>JBEEPE010000305.1:0-2901 GCA_041191265.1 Verrucomicrobiota bacterium
CCGGGGGGGGGGCGGGGCGGGGCGGGGGCGCCGGCGGGGGAGGGGGCGGGGGCGCACAACTTCACGCCGTTGTTGGACACCAACCCGTCGGCGCCGAGGGCGGAGCGGTTTAAGGCATTGGCGGGGATTCGGACGGGGTTGACGGCGTATGTTTCGGGAGACGGGGTGAACTGGCGAAAATCCTCGCAAGGTGCGGTGATTCGGAATGGTGCGTTTGATTCGCAAAATCTGGCGTTTTGGGATGTGGACCGTGGGGAATACCGAGCGTACTGGCGGATTTTCACGGCGGGCGTGGCGGATGCGGTGACGTGGAAACCTTCGGGGGTGCGAACGATTCGTACGGCGGTTTCGAAGGATTTTGTTCGCTGGGAGTATTCGACGGATTTGCGTTTTCGCGATGCGCCTCAGGAGCAGTTGTACACGAATGCTGTTCGGCCGTATGGACGTGCTCCTCATGTGTTCATTGGGTTTCCTACGCGGTACCAGTCGAAGACGCAGCAGGTTGAGCCGGTATTGATGTCGAGTCGTGATGGGGTGGAGTTTAAGCGGTGGCCTGAGGCGGTGATTCCGATTTCTGCGCCGCAAGATCGGGATGGGAATCGGAGCAACTACATGGCGAATGCGATGTTGGAGTTGCCTGGAGCGCCCGGAGAAATCTCGGTTTACGCGACGGAAGCTTATTACAAGGGGCCGGGAAGCCGGTTGCGTCGCTTTGTGTATCGTGCCGATGGGTTTGTCTCGTTGCGTGCGGGCGAGAAAGAGGGTGAGGCGGTGAGTGGACATTTCACGATGGCTGGGGGCGCACTCTCGGTGAATGCGAAGCTGGGGGCGGGAGGTGCGTTGCGGGTTGAGTTACAGGATGCTGCGGGGCGCGCTTATCCGGGATTCTCGTTGGAGGATTCTGTTCCGTTTGGGGGGGATTCGGTGGAGGTAAAGGTTGGTTGGAAAGGTGGTAGCGATGTTTCCTCGTTGAAAGGCAAGCCGTTGCGCGTTCGTTGGGTCATACAGAAGGGCGATCTTTATTCGTTTCGGTTTGAATGATGTGGGGAAGTGGTTCGATGCGTGAGACCTACGTTGAGCGACGGATCACGGGCTGGCTCCGGCGCGCGACGGGTTTGTTGCGTTGTCCGCTCAGGATGACTTTGGGTTGGCTGGTTTTGTGTGCGGCTGCGAGTTGGGGCCGGTGGGTGTGCGCGGCGGAATATCAGTGGTCGGTTGAGGTGGTTGGGGCGAAGAGTCCGGAGACGCAGGAGTCGCCCCGCGCGTACCTTTGGATTCCGCCGTCTTGCGGGCGTTTGTCTGGAGTGGTGGTTGCGCAGCACAACTTGCTGGAGGTGGCGTTGTTTAAGCACGCTGGGTTTCGGAATGCGATGGAGCGTTCAGCGTTTGGGTTGCTTTGGGTGACCCCTCCGGTGCCGGTTTCGTTTGAAGGCGGGGAAGAGGATATGGTGGGGATTGAGGGGGCGTTGCGGGAGTTGGGGAGCCTTTCGGGGTATGCGGAGTTGGCGACGGTGCCGGTGGTGGCGTTGGGACATTCCGCGCAGGGTGATTTTCCCTATCGATTTGCCGTTCACCGTCCGTCTCGGTGTTTGGCCGGAATTTCGTTAAAAGGCAGTTGGCCGGATCGTGGGCAGGAACCGCGGCAGTATTGGTATGAGGCGTTCGGACGTTCGGAGGTGCCGGTCCTGTTTGTGAGTGGGGAGTACGAGTGGGCGGATGAGCGTGCGGGGCGTGCGCTGGCGTTTCGGAACGAGTTTCCGGACGCGCCGTTTTCGATGTTGGCGGACGTTGGGGCGGGCCATTTTGATCTCCACGATCGGCTTGCCGAGCGCTTGGGAAGTTATGTGGCCTCGGCGTTACGTTGGCGCGGTGGCGCACCGCTGAAGCCGGTGTTTGCGTCGGAGTCAGGATGGTTGATTGATCGTTGGCGCTCCGATAAGGCGCCTCGGGCTGCGGCAGCGGAAGTATCGGCTTTTTCGGGGGATCGCGCTCAGACGTTTTGGTGTTTTGACGAAGCGGAGGCACGTGCGACGGAGGAGTACCAAGGGCGGCATCAATGGAAGGTTCCTCAGCTGGTGGGGTATCGACAGGCAGGGGTTTTGGTTCCGCAGGTTCGCGGAACGCATCAGCAGGTGACGCTTGGGTGGTTGCCTGAGCGAGCGCTAGATGGATTGGTGTTTCGGCTGGAGGGGGCATTTTTGACCGAGGTGCCGGCGGGACGACCTGAGCGCTGGACGCGTCTGCGGGAGGGAGAGGCGATTGGGCATGCGGCGGATGTTGAAGGGATTCGAATCACGTCGCTTTGCGGTCCGGTGGAGTCCATTGGCGGGGGTTTGTTTACGCTCCGGTTTGACCGTGTGGGCTGGAATAATCTGAAGCGGAGTGGGGATGTATGGTTGCAGGCAGAACATCCGGGCGATGCGCGTTACAAGCGAGCGGTTCAGCAGGCATTGATGCGGGTACCTGTTCGGAACGTGAGTGGTGCGGCTCAGCAAATCCGTTTTCCGGAAATACCAGATGCCTCGGCGATGCAGACGAAATCGATTCGACTGTTGGCGGAATCGGATTCTGGGGCGCGTGTGGACTACTTCATCCGTGAGGGGCCGGCCCGCATTGAGGGGGATTTGCTCGAAATTCTGCCGATTCCTGTGCGGGCCAAGTATCCAGTTCCTGTCACGGTGGTGGCGTGGCAGTGGGGGCGATCAACGGAGCCGCGCCTTCAGTCAGCGCCGCCTGTTACGCGGACGTTTTACATCACGCCTTGAGGATTGGGTTTTTATCATCAGACGCGCTCAAACTTGAGCGGGTACGTGTTGCCGGAGGCGAACTGAGCCACGTAGAGGGAACCGTCTGGGCTGACGATTGCGTCGTGAGGATGGGTGAAGATTTCGCCTTCAGCCT
>JBEEPE010000306.1:0-17201 GCA_041191265.1 Verrucomicrobiota bacterium
ATCGCCGCCTGAATCTGCTGGTAGGCAAACGGAACGACCACCGACGCAAACGCCACGGCCGCCACCCAGCGACCGATTCCCAACAACTGAACCGCCCCCCGCGAACTCACCACGCGAAGCAGCGCAGCGGGCACCAGCACCAAAAACCACAAAAACCGTGGAGCCCCAGGCTCGTGATAAATTAATCCCAGCGTGAGCAACGCCAGAAATCCGCCCGCCCAGCCGTACATCCGCCCCACGGACAAGCCAAACAGCAACAGAAGAAACAAATCCAGTAACGACCAAGCCGACAGCCAGTCACCCTTCACCGAATCCGCCCCAAACAATCCGAACAACCGCCACCCTGGAGGTAACGCCATCTCCACCGAAACGCGTTCCGCGTCCTGACGCCATCCCGACGCTGACACCGCACCATCGCCGCGAACCGAGACCCGGCCGCGTGCATCCAGCGCCAGTACGCGATCCCGCAGCTCCACACCCGCCGCACCCGTGGAAGGATTCCGCGTCACCAACAGCGCACCGTCCCCCTGCGACACCGCCCCCAACTCCACCCCCTCAGCCGCGTCGAGCCTCCAACCCCCGCGAACCCCGCCCGTCAGCCGGTCCCGAAAAGTGAACGCCTTTCCGTCGTCATCCAACCAGAGTGATCGCTGAATCGTCAGTCCGCTCCCTTGCCCAGCGACCTCGCCCCGCAGCCGCTGAACCAGTCCAAGCGGCTCAGACGTATTCCATTGAAACAGCGAGACGCCTTTCCATGCGTCCGGATACTTCACCTGAGACGGATCAACCGGCTCCCCTCCTTCAAACTCAACCACCCGAAAATCGGGTTTACCTTTCATCCCCATCACCTCCCTCGCAGCCAACGGCTTGACCTCTTTCGCAAACCGCAACTCCTTCACGTCATCCACGCGAAACGCGTCGGCCACCACCGTCCACTTCCCCGCACGCGCTTGAACCTTGAGACGCCCCGCCGGATCCACAGCCACGGGAAGCCGACTCTCCAGTCGCGACAGTTTCCACCCCTCAGGCAACAGCGTCCCCAACACCTCCTCGCGGCTTCGTCCGCCCACACTCAAATCCACCTGTGTGCGCAACCACACGGGCTGCCCATCCTCCACCAATCGAGCCACCTGCACCGACAGCGAATCCGTCCCCACCGTTTTCTCCACCGCCGTGCGTCGCAACCACACCTGATCTGCCCCCTCCCAAACTGGAACCTCCACCCGCTGCCCCCCCACCACAAGGTCAAGCAACCCAACGTCCCCCGAAACCGCCAACCGTTGGGGCATACTCCCATACCGAATCACACCTTCCACGCGATACAGGACACCCCCTCCCTCTGCCGACGAAACACTCACGCTCGATCCAGCGGTACCCGTCGGTTGTGGCCTGAACAACAGGCGAATGCACGGCCAACCGTCGTGCTCGAGAATGGGTGCTTTCGTACCATCCACCGTTACCGCCTCGGGCCAGTGCGCCATCCCTCCCGGCAATCGCAACCATGCGTCTCCAAACACGCGCACCTTCAACTCAAACACCGCCTGCGCGGCCTCAGCCTTCAGTGAACAGCCCTCCCACCAAATTGGGTCAACCCGCGTGGCATCATTGTACGGCGCCAGTCCCGACGGTCTGCCGCCCAAAACCCAGCCCTTCCAGTCACGCAACACCGCAGGAACCTCCGCTCCCGGGGATCCCTCCGCACCCGCACAAACGCCGGAAAGCACCCAAGCCAAACACAAGGTCAGACAAGCTCCCCACCGAGCCGTTCGCATCCAACCGATAACCAACAACATTTCGTACCGCATGCGTTTCAACCTAAACCGTTTCCCAAATCGCGAAGAGTTGAAAAAAACGTTCACTGCATTGAGTGACTCAATGTTTCCGCTAAACACAAAACGAGCACCGGGATGAGACCCGCGTCCCATCCCCGTGCTCGGCATCCGCACCAACAATTCAGAGCCCTACTTCCTCGGCTTGTTCAGCACATCGTCCTTTGTGCTCGCAGCAATCGTCATCACCTGCCCAATCAACTCCTTCGAAATCTTCAACTCCTCCAACGTTTTCTGCAGATTCTCCGCCACCGCGTTGAAATGCGTCTCATTCAACCCCGGAAGATTTGCGTGCGCTTTCCGCATGTCTTTCCCCGTGTAGGGAACCGGTCCGCCGAACGCAGCAGACAAAAACTCCTTCTGTCGACGCCGCTGCTTATTCATGTTCACGTCGTCAAAAAAGTGCTTTATCCGATTGTCCACCAGCACCTTCGTGTAAAACAACTCAACCGCTGCATCAATCGCCGCTTTCCCTCCGAGCTTTTGGTAAAGGCTCGCCTCACGGTCTTTCAAAAACTTCTGCCTGCACGCCTCCTCCGCAAACGCATAGCGCACACCCTCATACTCCGTGGTGATGCTGGGATTCGCAGGCTTCCCGCTGATGGGACACGTCGTGTTCAACGCAGCCGCCGCAGCCACCCCCTGCGCATAGCCAGACGCCGGAAGGAGATTGCTGATTGGCAGAAGAATGATGATTCCAAGTGATTTGATATTTTTCATGGGGGATTGGGTTTGAAACAAGACAACCCAATACCACTTTAAGAACCGCGTCAAAACGGCAAATGAAAGTCCACTTATCCCTACGAGTGGCAAAATGTCACACCAACGCCGCCTATTCCTGCGTGGGAACTCGGCCAAACAACGACTTGCGCCTCACCAACACAAACCCGTTCAAACCCAGTCCCATCAAGGCAATCGCCACAGAAATCCCAATCGCTGGAGTCATCCGAAAACGACTCTCAGGAAATGGAAGCGCCCCGCTCGAAACATCCCCAGAAATCCAACCCCACCCAGGCGCCGCCTCCATATCCCCCTCACCCGCAACCCAAAGCAGCACGTTCAACTTGCTCTCCTTTGAAACCGTCAATCGCGCCGGCAACTCCACCTCCGACAGGCGCCACCGCGCCGTCATCCACTCCGACGGCGGTTCCCCCGGTTCCGGAATCATCGGCACCGGACACGACGATGGAACATCGCTGCCCGTGCGAACCTCCAACGTGCTCTGCTGCAGAGCCGAAGCAGACAGCGGCGCCGTGCGCCCCCGCCCATCCACCACAAACACACTCTCCGCAACCATCCGCACGGGATTCTCCACGTGCCGCAACACCGGATGCGCCGACGCATCAATCGTGACCTCCATCCAAACCTTCCCCGCCTCGCCGCGTCCCTCCGGAACAATCCGCATCAGCACCACGTCATTCGTGTGCGCAAAAAGCATCAGGGGAGCCAGTAAGGCTCCCCCAAAAACCGAACCCAAGACCGCGCGACGCAACCTCGCGCAGCCCAAGGCAATCGAAAGACCAACACTCACTTGCGGTTCCAGCGCAACACGCGACCGAACTTGTTCCACTCGGTCTCTAAAATGTTCCCTGTTGCATCGAACGTAATCCCGTGCGGTGAAGTCACCACGTTATCGCGCCAATCCTTGGGCTCCACTCCCGGAGTATTCGACTGCCCCGGCGTATTATTCACCCCCAACTCCGCCACCATCTTCCCTTCCTTGTCCCAAACGGACACCCGCCCGGCAATCTCAGCAATCGCCACGTAATCACCATGGAAAGAAGCAGATGAAGGACGACGCATATCCGTCGCAATCACCTTGAAACCAGAACCATCCAGTTCGGTGTGCGCAATCCGATTATTTCCACGATCGCAAAGGAAAAGTTTCGCCGGTGAGAACCGCGTATCCACATGCACCTTGTGTGTGTTCGACAACTTGTACGGCTCAACGTTCCCGCCAAAGGTCGATTTGAGTTTACCCGCCTTATCAAAAACAAAGATCCAGTTCGCGCCGTACCCATCAACCACCACGATGTCGCCGTTCGGCGCACAATCCGCATTCGTCAGCTTCAACGATGACCGCGACAACGACGATTTTTCCGTGATCGCTGGCTTACCGTCTTTCCCGTTCGCAATCTCCGAAAGCGCAATCTTTCGGTCCTTGCCACCAGCAACCACCGTCACCGAATCCGCCTCACGCTTGATGTCAGACGCTTTCACCTTGCTCCCATCCTTCAACGTCACCTCCACGTCCTTCCCAACTTCATCCTTCGCCACCGTAATCTGACCGCCCTTCCCATCAGAAATCTTCCAGTTTTTTCCGTCGTCCACCGGGCTCACCCCGCTCACCCGCGTCCCGTCCTTTTTGGTGAGAGAAACCGCATCCGCCTTGTCCGGAGGAAACGCCGTCTTCGGAATCTCGAGCACAATCTCCCCTTCCAAAGTCGCTTTAATCACCTTCTCCTGTCCCAACACCGCCCCGTAAATAAACTCGCCATCTGCCGTCTTCCGAATGGAGAACCCGTGGAGAGACGCAGGCAACTTGAGATTCTTCACGTACTCACCTTTCGAAGAATAAACCTGAAGCCCGCCTTCCGGTTGTCCTTCGACGCTCACATAAATGTTGCCCTTGGAATCCACTTGGATTTCACCGTGTCCATTTCCAATCGTTTCCTTGCCGGCAGGGGGCTTGATGAAGCCCGGCGCAAACTCATAAGCAGGCGCAGCCTGAACAACCGATGAACACGTGAGAACCACAGCCGCAAACGCAGCTGAAACAGAAACTGAGAGGATGGATTTCATAACGTTAAGTTTACCTTTGGACTGAGAATCCCATAGCAATCAATCCAGCCCTTCAATCGGAAAGCGCGATGCCAAGCTCCGTCCACTCCTCAGAGGAAATCGGCTCACTTCCGAGCCCGGCGTTCCGCCAAGGGATCGCTCGAAACCGCGTGCAGCTGATTCACTCCCTCCAACCGGAAAACACGCCCCGCATCGGCCCAACTCTCCTGCAACTCCGCCAAGCGCTTCATCACCGAGTGATCCAACACCTCGACTCCGCTGACATCCAACACCAACCCGCCATCCCCCGCCCCGAGTTGCCGTGAAAACGACATCCAGTTGCTAAACATCAACGCCCCGCGCACAACCACCCGACGAAGTCCGTCCGCCCCCTGCGGACTCACCTCGCACCGCGCCCGAAACGGATTACCCGCCAACGCGCCCGGCAACACGACCCACTGCATCAACACACCGGCACCAATCCCAACCAAAAGGTCCGTCGCCAGCGTCACCACCAACGTCGTTAAAAACACGACAAACTCCCCGCGCCCCGTGTGGTACATGTGAAAAAACTCCTTCGGCGACGCTAAGTTGAACCCAGTGAACACAAGCATCGCCGCCAGAGCGGATAACGGGATGTGGTTCAATAGCCCCGGCACCACTGCGACCATCACCAACAAACACAGCCCGTGAAAAAAGTTGGCCCACCGCGTCCGCGCCCCGTTTGAGCGATTCGCCGACGAGCGCACAATCTCGCTAATCATTGGCAGCGCGCCAACCAACGCCCCAGCGGTGTTCGCAATCCCCACCGCGAGAAGATCCTTATTCAGGTCCGTCCGCCGTTTCCACGGATCCAGCAGGTCAATCGCCTTCGCGCTCAGCAACGACTCCAAACTCCCCACCATCGCGAACATCAGCACCCACTTCATCCCCTCGCCCGTGAACACTCCCGAAAAGTCAGGCAGCGTAAGTGCCCCTGCAATCTGGCTCGGCAAGTGAACCAACTGACGCTCTGGAACACCCAACGCCATCGCGGTAGGAACCCCAAAAAGGAGCACCCAAATAGGCCCCGGCACCCTCTGCACCACCTTCCACTTCAACCACGGACGCACGAACAAAATCGCAACCCCAACCAAACCAATCATGCCCGCCGTATGATCCATCCTTCGAAAGCTCTCTGGAATCGCAGCGAGCAAGTGAAAGGGTTCGCCCTTCATCGGAACCCCCAGCAAAACCACATGCGCCTGCTTCGAAATAATAATCACGCCAATCGCCGCAAGCATCCCGTGCACAGCTGCTAACGGGAAAAACTCTCCCAACACCCCGAGCCGAAATGCCCCCAGCAAAACCTGAACCCCACCCGCAACCACCGCCACACCCAACATCTTCCGATACCCTTCCACCGCTCCAGCATCCGCCCCACCCCCAGCCTCAGGGGTAAACGCCGTCACAGCCCCCAACACAATCGCAATCATCCCCGCAGCCGGCCCCTTGATGGTCAGCTCTGAGTTGCTGAAAAACGGCGTCAACAGCCCGCCAATCACCGCCGTTAAAATTCCCGCCACAGCCGGGCAACCACTCGCGACAGAAATTCCCAAGCACAACGGCAGCGCAATCAGGAAAACAAGAAATCCCGACGGCAAATCATACCTCAAATACCGAACCATTCCCGAAAGACTTCCTACAGGAACCGATTCCCCCTCAGTGATTTCTAGCGATGGATTGCTCATGTGGCCCAGATGCGTTGTTGCTCCCATCATTGAGCCGAATCGCCGGTCCCCCGCGTATCCCGCCAGAAGGCTAAAAATCCCCCCTTTGGCAGGCTCCCCCCTCATCGGTATTCCAAATCCCGTGCGCGGGGGATACCCCCGCTCCGCAGGCCCCTCATACTTCGAAGTGAATGGAGCCACCCCATGAACCCCCGCACGACGGCCAGAGCCAGCGAGCCAGTCGTCTGCACCAAGCAGTTCACCACGCCGCGCATCTCCTCCCCACCCAGGGCCCCATCGGAGTATTCGTCCACCACAACACCCTCCACGCCTTCCAAGACATCCCCTTCGAAACTGCCGTCACGAAAGCAGCTTCCATCCACCGCGCTGAGCCTTTCCTCCCCGAAGAAACGTATCGCACGCAAATAGAAAATGGACGGATCACAGCCTCGGACATCCATTTGGTTCTTACCGCCGAGCCCGACCTGCAAATCTTGCCCGACCTCACCCGACGCTCCCTCCGCCAAGCGCTCCTCGTTCAAGGCGTCAGTCGCGTCAACGGTCTAAACATCCAATGGCTCCTCGACGAATGCCGCCTCAACCAGCAGTTCCGCGCTGACCTTCCCGCCCACATCCTGTCAGCCTTCCAAAACGACTCGCCCAGCGCACTCTGGCACGCTTGCTCCGACCGCCTGCCATCGACCCCAAAACCGGCACCGGCGCTTCCGAGGCGCCCCGCTGAGAGCGTCGCAGAATCCCATGGCATTGTTCTGGACGATGTCGTCCACCCGCCGCTTATCCGTCTGACAGGCGCTTATTTGGACCAAGGCATTGCCTATTGGCCGATGCCCGATCGGGACAAAGGACTGCTCGAATGCTCGCGTAGCATCATGAGCCAGAGCCCCGCCCTCTTTCCTCGCCACCTGGACGGCATGAAACGCGAGTTTGAGCGACAGTCTCGCCTTAGCCTGAAGGCACACGAGGTTTGCCTGGAAATGTTGGATCGCCTCGGAGTCCCCGAAACCGAATGGGATGACTTCCTCACCGCAGAACTTCTCGCGCTTCCCGGCTGGGCCGGCATGGTGCATATGCTGGAAAATGAACCCTCGCTCGCGCCACACGATCGCGTTCGTTGCTCAATCCTCGAGTTCATCGCCCTTCGTTTAACGTACACCGTCGTCGCCCTCGGAAACATCTGCGGAAGCTCCAGCGCGTGGCGAAACCCACTCAAAAACAACCCTCTTCACCATCCTCTCGCGCCCGTTGCGCGTCTCTACGACACCGCACAAATCCTTGGCCTCACCTCCGAGAACCTTCGCGCCCTTCCACAACCCGCCTTCGACGCTCTCGCGCGCGAAATCACTGCGTTCGATGAACTTGAACGCCGGCGCATCCTCCATCTCGCCTACGAGCGACATCACGAACGGTTAATCCTCAACCCACTCGGCGCTCACCGAAAGGGCATCTCCACCCCGCAAACTACCCGGCGTCCATCCGCACAATTGATGTGCTGTATCGACGAACGAGAGGAATCGTTCCGTCGCGCCATCGAGGAACTCGATTCTTCCGTGGACACCATCGGCGCAGCCGGATTTTTCGGAATGGCCATCGATTACGCCGGTATCGACGACGCATCAGGCGTTTCCCTCTGCCCCGTCGTCGTCAAACCCGCTCACCAAGTTCGAGAGAAAGCGGTCGACACCGAAATATCGACACTCGGATTCCGAACACGCCTCCGGCGCGCATGGGCGCTATTCGCCAGAAATGGCTCCATTTCATCCAAAACCCTCATCCGTGGTTGGTTCAGTACGGCGTGCCTCGGCTTCTTCAGCATCTTCCCACTCCTGCTCCGCGTGCTAACTCCCCACGCCTATTCGCGAATCAGCGCTGCTCTCAACCGTCTTTTCCTCCCAACACCAAAAACGGAACTGACCTTCATGCGTCAGAATCAGGAATCTCGCGACGCCACCACCGGCCTGCTCGACGGCTTTTCCACTTCAGAGCAAGCCGATCGGATTGCGGCAGTGCTAGGTCCAGCGGGGCTTCACAAAAATCATGCACGTCTCGTTGTCGTGCTCGGACACGGCTCCACCAGCTTGAATAATCCCTACGAATCCGCCTACTGCTGTGGTGCTTGTGGAGGCAGGACCGGCGCGCCCAATGCCCGCCTTTTCGCGCTGATCGCAAACCGTTCGGAAGTCCGTTCAGAACTTGAAAGCCGCGGGATTCATGTCCCCGCAGACACATGGTTTCTCGGCGGTTACCACGACACCTGCAGCGAAGAGGTGGAGTTTTTTGACTCAGAGCTCCTCCCAGAAACGCATCACGAAGACTTCAACCAAGTCAAAAAGACCATCAACGTCGCACGACAACAGAATGCGCTGGAACGCTGCCGACGCTTTCCCGTGGCCGCGAACAAGCGCACCAGTCGAAGTGCGTTACGCCATGTTCAGGAGCGCTCCGAGCATATCGGTGAACCCAGACCCGAGTACGGACACTGCACCAACGCCGTCGCGATCGTCGGACGGCGCGAGTTTACGCGCGGTCTGTTCCTCGACCGTCGCGCGTTTCTCATCACCTACGACGCCACACTCGACCCCACCAATCAGGGACTCGCGCGGGTTCTTGGCGCGGTCATTCCCGTGTGTGGGGGAATCAGCCTCGAGTACTACTTTTCAACGGTCGACAACGAGCGGTATGGAAGCGGTACAAAGCTTCCCCACAACATCAGTGGCTTGGTCGGAGTCATGAACGGATACCAAGGCGACCTCAGAACCGGACTACCCGTGCAAACCGTTGAAATCCATGAACCTGTCCGCATTTTATTTGTGGTTGAATCAACCCCTGAACGCGTGCTCGCGACAATCCGTTCCAACCCCGAGCTAAGCCAGTTCCTTTTCAATCAATGGATTCGAATGGCCACCATGGATCCCGAGAGCGGACAGTTGCACGTCTTCCGAAACGGCACATTTGAACCCTTTCAGGATGATGAGTTTGGCGAACTTTCGCAGTTCCAAAACTCGCACACCTACTTCCAAGGGCGCGCCGAACACCTGCGCCCCGTCCAGATTCAACCTTCTCGCCAGAACCCCGCCGCATGAATCCGGACTCCTCCCATCTGATCCTCGCCCTCCTCTCAGTTCCGGGATGCGTCGTCCTCCTTTTCGGGACGCTGTGGTTTCTCGGATTGCAACTGACGGAACGCTTCATCACTCGGGTCACGAGCGCCACCTGTATTTCCATCAACATCCTCTGCCTCATTTTACTATGGCGATTGCTTTCAGGTGATTCCGGTGTGCTGACCGCACAGCCCGGCCACTGGTTCTCCATCGGTCACTACGGATTCCCGCTGAGCTTCCGCATCGACAAGCTCGCCATGCCCCTCGTCCTTCTCACCACGATGCTGTCCGGAACCGTCGGAGCATTCTCTGCCCGTTATCTCCACCGTGACCCTGGTTTCTTCCGGTTCTTCCTCCTGCTCCATCTCTTCACCTTCGGTAGCCTACTGCTCTTCACCGCAAACTCCCTCGACCTCCTCATCGCCGGTTGGGAAATCGTCGGTATCACCTCCGTCCTACTCATCGGCTTTTTCCAGTATCGCCGCGACCCAGCAAAGAACGCTCTGCGCGTCTTCGGAACCTACCGCATCGCCGATCTTGGCCTGCTCATCGCCGTTTTCCTATCCCACCACACCTTCGGTGCCTCGGATTGGAACGGTATGATTTCCGGTACATGGCCGAGCTTCACAGCGCGCATCGACGGTCCAGTCGCAGTGGCCATGACCATCCTGCTGATTTTCGCCGCCAGCGGAAAATCCGCACAGGGTCCTTTCTGCGGATGGCTCGCCCGCGCCATGGAAGGCCCAACCCCCTCAAGCGCCATTTTTTACGGAGCCATCTCCATCCACGCAGGCGCCTATCTCCTGCTCCGCGTCCAGCCTCTCATCGTCTCCTCCTCGACCGCTGCCGGCCTCGTCATCTTCATCGGAGCGACCACCGCCTTACTCAGCACCCTCGTTCATCGAACCTGTGCAGATGCGAAAACGTCCCTCGCCTATGCGGCACAAACACAGGTGGGACTCATTTTTGTCGAAATCGGCCTCGGATGGACTCAGTTCGCCATGTTCCACCTTTGCAGCCACGCACTGCTGCGGACCCTCCAGTTACTGCGAACGCCTTCGATGCTGCGCGACCATCACCGGATCCATGCGGCGGCAGGCGGGCAGCGCTCACCCACCGGCGAACATTACGAATCCATCCTGCCACGCTCCGTCCAAATCTGGCTCTACCGCGTCGCCCTCGGCCGCGGATTCTATGATGCCATCGTGGACCGGTTCATCCTCACTCCCGTAACTTGGTTCGCCCGCACCCTCGCCGCCATCGAACCCGGTGGCCGGCCCAAACTCTAGCCTCCCTTTTCATGAATCCCGCCACTGTTCCTTGGGTTTCCAGCGGACTCCTCGCGCTCCTCACGGGAGCCATCGTTTCAAAAAATCTCGAGTTGGGCGCGCCCTCTCGATCCGCAGCCGCAGCCGCATCCTTGGTCTGCGCGCTGTGCCTCGGATTCGCCGCAACCTCCTGCATCAACGCGCCTGCACATGCGTTCGCGGATCCCTTAATCCCGTGGCTAAAAGTCGATGCCCTCAATGCCGTCACGATGACGGTATTCGCCATCATCACTTTCTTGACCCTGTTAACGAGCCCTAGCCAAGAGTCCCGAGGCGCCTCTAACGCAGGCCTCCTGCTGCTTTCTCTCTCGACCCTCACGGCAACAGCAGCAGCGCACCCGCTGGTGTTCGTAATCGGATGGTGGGGAACCGGACTCCCCTTCCTTGCCGGCATGTTCGGTCCACTCGAACATCGTCGGACCTTCCTCACCGGTTTTCTCCTCAGCAGCATCAGCGTGGCCGCTGCCTCGCTGACCATGCACCCGGACGCCGATGGCGTTGTTCCCGAGCTTTCTACACTGGGCGTTTTTCTCCTCCTCGCAGCGGTCATGTTCCGCAAAGGCCTTTTTCCCTTCCTCCCGCTTGCGTCCAAACCATTTCAAAACACAAACCTTGCGGCAGCCAATCTGTGGTTCAATGGACACCTCGGGGCCGTGCTGGTCTGCAAAGCAAGCCTCAGTGGGTTCAATGAATCCGGCACACAAGCGGTTCGCCTCATCGGCGACGCAGCTCTGATTACCGCACTTCTCGCAAGTGTCCGCGCCTTCGCCGACCGCAGCCCGCGCCGGATCGTCGGTTTCGTCTGCCTCAGCCAGTCCTCCTTCATTCTCGCTGGCATTGCCACCGCAACTCCAGAGGGTGGCGCAGGAGCGCTCCTCCACTGGACTGTCGTGTCCTTCGCATCCACCGCATTGCTCACCGTCTTGCGTTCCGTTGAGGCCCGCGTTGCCGAGGCTCGCGACCCACAATCCCACCTCGGACTGGCCTCGAAAATACCAAGACTCGCTGCGTGCTTTCTCATCTGCGGACTCGCCCTCGTGGGCCTCCCAGGAACCCTCGATTTCTGTGCGGAAGATCTCCTCTTCCACGGTGCCCTCGAAGCCCACCCGTTGCTCGGACTTCTCCTGCCACTCGCGACGGCCCTGAACGCGATTCACATCCTGCGGGTTTTCCAAACCTTATTCCTCGGTGCACTCCCAAAACACGTTCACGAGGTGCCCGACGCCCTTCCCAGAGAACGCTGGCCCCTCGCCTTTATCACGGGGCTTCTCATCGTGGGCGGACTTGTTCCGGCGCTCGCACTTCCGCTCCACCTCCCTGCGGCAGAGCATTTAGCGAAAGGGTTAACCGCTCACCTCCCCCTCAAATAACGAGGCAACGGCACTTTCGCCCACCAATCACGCCGAACCAACCGTCGAACCCGCTTCACCAGCAACCTCAGCTCGGGCAGCGATGCGTCTCAGCCAAGCCACCTGATCCGACATCGTTCGGGACAACATCCGATTCTCGCTCACCCACGCGCGCGCCGCCCGCGCCATCGCCACACAGCGAACCGGTTCGCGAATCAAAATTTCAAGTGCCTCGCCAAAGCCGCTCGCGCTGCCAACCAGCGCCCCCGTCACCCCGTGCTTCACCATCCCCTCGTAACCCGAGCCCGCCGCAACACACGCCATCCCATACGAGGCCGCTCTCAGGAATGGGCGCCCCAACCCGCGCCCCCCGTCCCCCGGCTCGCCACCCAAAACCGCAATCGAACAATGGATAAAGGATTCGCCAGAGGCTCCACTCTCCCGCTCCACGAACCGCTTGTTGGCCACCTTCACCGCATCAAACACCGCTCGGCACTCATCCATCAACAGCGTCGCACCCGGGTTTCTCAACAACACCCGCTCAATCTCCTCCACCCAAGGATGCCCCGCGCCCGTCTCGCCCAGCCCCGTCAGGTAGATGAACGGTTTTGACGCATCACGCGACACCATAACCGGCAACTCCATGAGACCGTCCTCAAAGACCTTCACCTCAGCTGAGGTGTCACCCAAGAGACTCGCTAACACCGCCCCCGCACAAATCACCCCATCACAGAACTTCACCATCTCCAACGACACAGACGCACCCTCTTTCCGAAACACGTCCGGCAATTCGTCCGGTTGTTCATCCAAAAGAAACACCATCGACCAGCCCAGTTTCCGGACCTCCTGACGCACCCGCACGCACTCCGCTTCAGTCCCAGGAAAGAACCGGTGGAATACGAGCACCTTCCTCACGCCCGGCGCCACCTTGGTCAACTGCATGCGTCCCTCAAACACCGAAACCGAAACTCCCGCCACCGTGGACAACGCGCCAACCCACGCGCGAATGCGGTCCTCACACCCCCGCGCCCCTCCTGAAAAGAACGCAACATGCATCCGCTCAGTTTCTCGGGCCTTTACCCCGCGCCAGACCCGTTCCTCCAGCAACAAATCCGGCGACGTAGCCGCAACTCCCACCGATCGCGCAAACTCGGGAACCTCCGGTCGCCCCGTCTTTCCCAGCACCCCCATCACCTGAAGACCGCTCCCCTCGATCCATGAGCGAACACACGCCGAACTGAAATATGGCCCTCGGGAGGCCGATCCCGCCTCACCCCATGCGCCCGACAGCAAATCAGCCACCACCCACCAGTTCGAACCATTCGCCTGACGAACAATCAAAACACCACCCTCCGCCACCACTCCAGCCGCAGCCCGCATCAATGCCTCGGGACGCCTCGCCCTCTCCCATCCAAAATCCATAATCACGGCGTCGTACCGCCCCGACCATTCCGTCGATTTTTCCGACACAAGCAACTCGGGATCAGCCCGATAAACCTCAGTCGCAAAACGGGTCGAACTTTCCGTCGGCTCCTCATCCCAATCGGCACAAGTAAACTCGATGGTCGGGTTCCGGAGCCGAGCTTTCAAAGCAAGCGCACCGCGCCCAGACCACAAGTGAAGCACACGCGTCGCCGTCACCGGCAAAAGTCCCAACACCTCCAAGGAAATTTTGCCAATCTCCTCCATCGCACCCCGCTTGCTCTCTGTGCCACCGTCCCTCATGCGTGAAGGAACCGCCTCGTCCTCAGCAGAGGACGCTCCAAGGCCGGATTCACGGTTTCCGTCAGACATTCCCGTTTGATTCATCCCCGCGCCCCGTGTGATGAAGCGGGCGCGTGAGCCGGTTCAACGTCTACGCAGGAGCACCAGAGAGACCAGGAGGCAGTTCACCAACCGGCTCCGAAGCGGAGGACTCCGTTCGGACCTTCAACGGCGGTGGCTCACTCGGCGGACGGGGCGGGGTTGGAGGGTTCGAAATGTTACCCGTGTCAATCAACTCCCGGACTTGGTCGGCCGATAGCGTCTCGTACTCGAGCAACGCCTTCGCAATCAGTTCCAGTTTCTCGCGATTCTTCACCAGCAAATCGGTCGCACGCGCATACGCGTCGTCACACAACCGCCGCACTTCCGCGTCAATCGACTGAGCCGTCGCCTCGGAATAGTTCCGCCCGCTGCGTCCCATGTCACGGGCAAGGAACACGTGTTCGTCGTGCTCTCCGTACTCAACCATCCCCATCTTATCGCTCATCCCCCACTCACAAACCATCCGGCGGGCAATGTTGGTCGCTTGATTGATGTCCCCGCGAGCACCATTGGTCACATCACCAAACACAATCTCTTCCGCCACCCGACCGCCCATAATCATCACCAACCGATCCAGCAACTCGTTCTTGCGCAACGTGTACTTGTCCTCCTTGGGCAGGTACATGGTCGAACCCAGCGAAGGCCCGCGCGGAATGATTGTGACCTTGTGCAGCGGGTCGGAATCCTTTGTCAGGAGCGAGAGCAACGCATGACCAGCCTCGTGATACGCCGTGTTCTCCTTCTCCTTCGCACTCATCGCCAATGAACGCCGCTCCTTGCCCCAACGCACCTTGTCACGCGCCTCCTCCAACTCCGCATTCGTAATCGCCTTCAACCCGCGCCGCGCAGCGAGCAACGCCGCCTCATTCATCACATTCGCCAACTCCGCCCCAGAATACCCAGGTGTCCCCCGCGCAATCACCGCCAACTCCACCCCGTCCGCCAACTTCACCTTCTTCGCGTGCACCCGAAGAATCTCCTCCCGCCCATTAACGTCCGGTAATGCCACCGTGATCTGACGGTCAAATCGCCCCGGTCGCAATAACGCCGGATCCAAAACGTCCGGCCGATTCGTCGCCGCAATAATGATAACCCCCTCTTGCGTATCGAAACCGTCCATCTCAACCAACAACGCATTCAAGGTCTGCTCACGCTCATCGTGACCTCCCCCATGACCGTGCCCGCGATGACGCCCCACCGCGTCGATTTCATCGATAAAAATCAAGCAAGGCGCACTCCGTTTCCCCTGCTCAAACATGTCCCGCACTCGGCTAGCCCCCACCCCAACAAACATTTCCACGAAGTCTGAACCCGAAATCGAAAAGAAGGGCACATCCGCTTCCCCCGCAATCGCACGAGCCAACAAGGTCTTCCCAGTCCCTGGAGATCCCACCATCAAAATGCCCTTGGGAATCCGTCCACCCAGCTTCTGAAACTTCTTCGGATCACGCAGGAACTCCACAATCTCCTGCACCTCCTCTTTTGCCTCCTCCACGCCCGCCACATCCTTGAACGTCACCTTGTTCCGCTCACGCGACAGCATCCGCGCCTTCGATTTCCCAAAACTCATCGCCCCCCGACCCGCCATCCGAATCTGTTGCCGAAACAGAATGAACAAAACCGTGAAGACCAAAATCGCGGGCAATAATCCCACAATCGTCGAAGTCATCACGGAAGATTCCGTGCGCACATCCACATCGATGCCCTGATCCTGTAAGTACTTCGACAAATCCCGCTCGAAACTCAGGTTCACCTGCGTTTTAAACCGCATCGGAGCCGCATCCTCCGTCTTGCGATAAGACCCCGCCAAATACTCCATCGTCCCTGTCGGATCCGAAACCAACTCCAACGGCTTGGTCTTCACAATCAACCCCGCCGAAACCTTCTTCTTAAACTCACTGTAAGTAAGATTTTCCTGAGACTGCGCCGGACTCCGCCAAATAATGGCCCCGCCAACGAGGCACGCAGAAATCAGCAGAAGCAAAATCGCCCTCCAGTTCACCGGAGGTTCACCGCTTCCACCTCCGCGCTGCGGATAATCAGGGTCGTTTTCGGGCATAAAATCAGATGAGGGTTACAGCAGACAATAAAGCTTAGGGCTGCGCGGGTGGCCGGCAACCCCGCATGGACACAATTTCACGCACGCAGCTCAGGGATTTCAACGAAAGCGTAACAAAGCATATGTAAAATATGCATCTGGACGTCCTCGACCCGCCCATAATGCGTGTCCTCCACCACCAAAACCTCGGAAGCAATCTCCGCCAACCGGCCCCGCTTCCCCCCCACAATCGCCACCGTCCGCAGCCCCGCCAACACCGCCCACTCCACCGCACGCACCAAGTTGGGAGAACTCCCGCTCACACTCGACACCATCAACACGTCCCCCGCTTTCCCGTAGTTCATTAGCTGACGCAAATAAACTTCGTCATAATGAAAATCATTTCCAATGGCCGTCATCCACGCCGTGTTCTCGTTTAACGACAGAACTCGGAACGGTTTTGACATCGCCATCGAGGCGTTTTTTCCCAAATCCGTCGTGAAGTGCGAGCAGTTCGCTGCGTTCCCCCCATTTCCGCAAACAAAAATCGAGGCTCCAGACCCATGGGCCGTTTTCAATAAGTCCACCACCCGCGCAACCGCCTCCACAGGCACTGACTCAACCGCCCGCTTTTGCGCTTCCAAATACTCGCCAATCCAAGAAACCAACGACGTCATTCCCTGATTCTCCCTCGCATCGCCGCCAAAGCAAGTCCGCCAAAAGTCACAGACTCCGTCCCCAAGCCGACCCCCACCACGCGCGGCCCCGGACGAAACGGTTCCATCAAAAATCCCGGCAATTTCCTGCGCAACGGCTCCAACACGATTTCGCCCATCTGACTCACCCCTCCCCCAACCACAATCAGCTCCGGGTGAACCAAGTGCACCACGTGGGACAGCGCAAACGCCAACCCACACATCGCGTCCTCCACAATCGCCCTCGCACGTTCGCACCCTGCCGAAATCGCCCCCGCCAAACAACCAGCCTCACCACCACGCACCCCGCGCTCCAAGACCCCTGACGCAAGAATGCCGTCCGGCCTCAACGCCGCCTCCTCACGAACACGGCAATCCAAGGCCCACCCCGAGCAAACGTCCTCAACAATCCGTCCCGAAACGTCCAACCGAAGGTGGCCAATCTCCATCTCACCCGGAACTTGCCCATGAAAAATGCGCCCTCCCCGGACCAACCCGCCCCCTACCCCGCTCCCCATGTTCACCCACGCAACCGAGTCGACACCGC
>JBEEPE010000307.1:0-6976 GCA_041191265.1 Verrucomicrobiota bacterium
AGAAAGTGTATCCTGTGAGGGCGAGCCACAGGTTCCGCTGTCGGGTCGGCTGGTGTCTCAGGAGGAGGTAGCCGAGGAGGGTGAGCGGGAGGAAGCAGTAGATGAAAATGTGGGAACTGAAAACCATCCGGGGGGTGCGTCGGACCAGCGGCGAACGCTAGGTATGGGATCGTCCAAATGGAAGTTGAAATGCGAGGGGTGTGGGCTTAGGAGTCGCCCGTGCTAAGGAGAGTTGTAACAGCCGTTGATGACCGAATTAAACCCATGGAAGACGGGGTTTGCAGGGTGTTTGGATGGGCGGTTTTGGCGGTCTTTTTTCTTTGTGGCGGTCGGGTGGTGTGGGGATTGCCGACGCCTTCAGACTACGGATTGAAGTATGAGGCTGCGGAGCGAGCCCAGTTTGGGGCGGTTGCGGGTGAGGATCCGTGGTTTTTTCTTCCTGCAGAGTTGAGGTTTCTTTCGGTGGAAGGGTTTCGTGGGGATGCGATTCGGCGATTGAGTCGGGCGCGGGACAAGCAGTGGGCGGATCCGGTGCCTGCGGTGGTGGATTTTCATGAGCAGTTGAAGCGGATGGGGATACGGTTGGTGGTGGTACCGGTGCCTGCGAAGGCGGCGATTTATCCGGACCGGCTTTTTACTGGGGCATCGAAGGGGGTGCCGGGGTTGCCGAAGGCGCTTGGGGAGTTGTATGGAGACCTGCGCAAGGCGGGGGTTGACGTGTTGGATTTGACGGATGAGTTCATTGCGAATCGGGACTCGGAGCATGGTCCGGTGTTTTGTGCGACGGACACGCATTGGTCGGGCATGGGGTGTGTGTTGGCGGCAAAGGTGATTTCGCAATCGTTGGGTGGGGTGGTTGGATTGGGGGCTGGAAAGGGATTTGCGGAAAAGTGGGAGGAGGCTGTGGTGAAGGGTGATTTGTTGGAGTTGCCTGGGAAGCCGGCGACGCGTGTGCCGCACGAGAAGCTTTGGGTGAGGCGGGTGAGGACGGAAGGTGGGGCTCTCATTAAAGCAGACGCTTCGAGTCCGGTTTTGCTGATGGGGGACAGTCACACATTGGTATTTAGTGAGTTGCTGTGTGAGGGGTCGGGTTTAGTGGAGCAGTTGGCTTATGAGTTGGGGGTTGTGCCGGATTTGATTGGGTTACGCGGGGCGGGTGCGACGGAGGTGAGAGCTCGTTTGTTGCGGAGAGGCATGAAGGAGGAGGGCTTTTTACGCGGGAAGAAAGTGGTGGTGTGGTGCTTTGGCGCGCGTGAGTTCAGTGAATCCGATTCCGGTTGGGTGAAGATGCCGGTTTTGAAGCGATGAGCGGTTGTGGTCTAGCGTTGCGAGGGGGAGCGATGGCGCAGTGGGTTGTGGTGGTGGCGTTGTGGGTGGGAGTTTTTGCTGACGTTATTTGGGCGCAGGCCCCGAAGAAAGCGGGGGCGCATTCGGCGTTGGTGATTGGTGATTCGTTGGGGCTTTGTGGGTTCGGTAAGCGATTGGATCAGCGGTTGAGGGAGAGTCCGCATTTTAACAAGGTTCACACGTACATGGCCTGTGGGACGGTGCCATTGAGTTGGATTCAACAGGATGGGTATCGGAATGCGCGAACCTTGTGCGGTTTCTGGAGTATTGAGGGGGAGGGGAGCGCAGTGAAAAACCTGCAGGACACGTATGGGATGTCGAAGGGTTATCGACCTGCGGCGCATACGATTCCGAAGATGGAAGAACTTCTTCCGCGATTGAAGCCGGAGGTGTTGGTGGTGCAGTTGGGGACGAACTTGCACGGCATTTTTCCGGATAACACCACGGTGGTGCCGGACCGTCATGGGCCGACGCTGCGGCGTTATTTGACTCCATTTCTGGAGCGGTTGGCGGCGCCGGGGGGAACGCTTCGAAAGGTGTATTGGGTGTGTCCGCCGAAGTCGGGAAGGATGAGCTCGGAGGTGCAGGATTTCGTGTTAGCGACGGTGAAGCGTGTAGCGGGATCGATGGCGGTGGTGATTGATAGTCGTGAGTTGATTTCCTATCCGTACGCGGGGATGAGTGCGGACAAGGAGCACTTTTTTGGTGCGGACATGACGAAGTGGGCGGACGCAGTTTTTCAAAGGATTGAGAGTGACCTTGAGGGGGCGGGGCTACCGAAGGCGCTGGAGGGGGTGGGGGTATCTGGCGGGCCGGGGGTGGCGTTGAAGGATGGGGTGAATCCGGATTTCGTGCGATTGAAGGTGCGGCTTGCGAGCAAATCGCCGGTTCTGGATTTCAATCAGTTGCTTCCGTATCAGGAGTCGGCGGTGATTTACCGATACGAAGTCCTGCGCGTGTTGGAGGGGAAGTATGCGGAGCCACAGGTACTGATTTGTCATCCAGCGCATATTCGGTTGCAGGCTCAGCCGTTGAATCGGTATTCGCCGGGAGGCGTGTATGAGATGCAGTTAATGGATTTGGATTCATCGCGTTGGAGTGCCATCAAAACGAGCGACCATACTGGGCGGCCGGAGTTGTCTCGGTACATTCAAGTGTCCGATGAAAAAAGGTTTCCGTCTGGATCTGTTGATTCAGGTTCGAAGGAGGGCGAGAGATGATCACGCGCCGAAGTTTTTCGTCGTTGGTGACGATTGCTGGCTCTGGACTTATTTCAAACGCTGGTGGTGCGTTGCCGTTCTTTTCTTCGGTGCGCGCTAAGCTGTTGGTGGTTGGGGATTCGATGATGGTGGGCACGTTTGGAGAGACGTTGCTGGGCGCGCTTGAGACGCGATTTGGGGTGGGTGGAGTCGCGATGTACGGATCGTGCGGGTCGTCACCGGAGTGCTGGCTGCCGGATCAGCCGGTTTACGTCACGCGTTGCGGATTTAGGTCGAGTGTTGGGGGGGTGACCAAGTTGATTGAGTACCAGAACGGGAAGCGTCCGCCTCCCGTGGAAACGCCGAAGATTGACAATCTCTTGCAACGACATCGCCCTCAGATGGTTGTTATGCAGTTTGGCACGAACTGGTTCGAGCGGTTTTCGGCCGGTATGACGGAGGAGGATTTACGACGTAAACGAGCTCAGGTTTCAGAGTTTATCGCCCTGACTGGGGAGCGTCCGATTGCTTGGATTTTGCCACCGGACTGCGTCAAGTTTGGTCGTTCCGTTCAGCTTGCGGTTCGTCAGTTCATTGTTGAAAGCACGCGGTCGCCGCGGGTTCGCTACGTCGACTCGCTTCGGATGACCCGTTACGTGATGAATAAGACGGGTAGCGACGGCATTCATTACAACGGGGAGGATGCGCGCGCGTGGGGGCAAGCGGCGGGCGCAGCGATTTTAGGGATGCTGAAGTGACGCGGCTCGGGGGGGGTGAGCTGCGGAACTCTCCGGACTGCGGTCAGTTAGGTGCTCAGTGAGAAGAGGTGAAGCGGAGAAGTGTTTCGAAGGTATTTGCCGTCTGCCGAGAGGGATTTGCCATTGCCTCCGCTCCGACTTGTGGCTGCGGTGATTGCGTATTTTCCCGAGGGATGGACGGCAATCGACTGGCAGTTTGGCGGGGAGGTGTCCGTGTGGGTGGGTTCGATTTTGTTTGGGCTAAAGAGGGCCACGCGGCCTGTGCCGGGTTGACCGCTCACGGCAATGAGGGTGGCGCCAGAGGGATGGGACTGGAGGTCGAGAACAAAACCGTCCTTTCCAGTGCTGATCTTCCATCCCTCGCCGAGGGCCCCATCCGTTACTGAAACGGGGATGACGCGTGGGAGCGCTTCGACGAAGCCGCCGGAGGCTGGCTTGCTTCCCGCAGCGAGGACGTGTTTTCCGTCGTTGGTGAACTGGAGAAAGCGAATGCCGCCGACTTCTTGCATGCGCGAGAGAAGGAACATTTCTTCGACGGGAAATGTGGCTGAACGGACGAGGTTTGAGGCATGGACGAGGTGGACGCGCGCGCGGGCATCTGCGACGGCGATGGAGGCTCCGTCTGGGCTGATGGCAATGGCGTAGAGATCTTCGTTGAGGCGACATTCACCCAGCGGCTTGCCGGTTGATGCGTTCCAGCACTTGAGGATTCCATCACGTCCGCTGGAGAAGATGCGGGTTCCGTCCGGACTGTAGGCTAGTGCGCGGATCCAACCATCGTGCGCGGAAGATACCGACCATTTTTCCACTGGCTTTTCTTCCCGCAAATCGGCGCAGCGTATTGTGCCAAAGGAATCTGCGGCGGCCGCAATTCCCTCTGTCGGATGCATTGCGAATGCTTGCACCCATCCGACAAAGCCCTCCCAAGGAGACAGATCCAGTAGTTGGTGTCCGGAGTCGCCTTTTTTGAGTTTGGGTTTCTCGGGATCGGGTGAGGTGGGCTCGGGCGGTTCCGCGAGGCGCCAGCGTTTCACACGGGAGTCCATGGCTGCGCCGCAGAGGACGGTTCCGCACGGAGTGAAGCGAAGGCGAAAAAGTTGGGTGTCGGTCTCAAACACCTTCAACGGAACAAGTTTTGAAGGGGATGCCGAATCTGTTGCGCTCATGCGAGAGCCTCCTTGATGGCGTACATCTCCTCGTGAGCAAGCGGGAGGGGTTGGTTGTTGTGCTTGTATTCCACTGTACGCGAGTCGATTCCGAGGGCGCGGTACCATGTGTGGAAGACGGATCCGATGTCGTAGGGGGATTGCTTGATGTCCACACCGAGCGCGTCGGTTTCGCCCACGACAATGCCTTGACGGATTCCGCAACCGGACATGGCGATGCTCCACGCCTCCGGCCAATGATCACGTCCGCCGTGTCCGTTGATGCGCGGGGTTCGTCCGAACTCGCTCATGGCGATGACGAGTGTGCGTTCGAGGAGGCCTGAGGCGGCGAGATCCTCGAGAATCGCGGCGAAGGCTTGGTCGAATTTGGGGACGAGACAGGCGTGCGCGTTGAAGTTGTCGCCGTGGGTGTCCCAGCCAAAGCTCGCGACTTTTACGAAACGGACACCTGCCTCCAACATGTTGCGTCCGATGAGCATGTGCCGTCCGATTTCGCTTCTTCCGTAGCGGTCGAGGTCGTGTTCTTTGATGCGTGAGGTGTCGAAGATATCGCTGCGCTTCATGAGTTCCGTGGCGCTGTCGAACGCGTGGGAGGAGGCGTCCGTGAAGGTGGGGCGGCGTTTGTTGGCGTAGGAACGGTTCAGGAGATTGCGGAGTTCGTTGCGTTCGGCGTCTTCCGTTTCGGTGAGGTTTGGATTTCGGAGGAGGTCGTCTGGCGGTTTACCGTCACCGAAGGCGAGGGAGCCGTAGGCTGGGCCGAGGAAGCCGGCGTCTTCGGCGCGGAACCCGCCGCGACCTTCTTTGATGACGACGTAGGGTGGGAGGTTGGATTTAGTGGCGCCGAGGAAGTGCGCGATGGCTGAGCCGAAGAAGGGGTAGGGCACTCCGCGATTTTTTGGGTCGCCGCGTTGGATTCTGGCGACACCGGACGAATGAGCGTTGTCCTTGGTTGCCATGCTTCGGACGACGCAGAGGCGGTGCATCTGTTTGGCGCAGCGTGGCATGAGTTCGCTGAAGTGGATACCTGGCACGGAGGTTGGAATACTGCGGAAAGGGCCGCCGAACGTGGTATTGGGTTTTGGATCCCAGCTTTCGAGCTGACTGATTCCTCCATCGAGCCAGATGAAGAGGACTTGTTTATCTGAGTCTCGGAGGGCCTTGGCGCCGTGTGCGGAGAGGAGGTTGCTGAGTCCGCCGAGAGCGAGCGCGCTGCCGGAGCCTGCGAGCCATGAGCGGCGCGAGAGCCGGTGATCTTGAGGGGTGCAGAGCGGCGAGGACATGGCGGGAGTTAGTGGTTCGTGAAGAACTCGAGGGATGCGATGGCGGCCCACACGAGCGAGCGGCAGGCTTTCTCGCGTTGTTCTGGGGTGGGTGCCTTTGCGAGGGCGGTTTCGACGATTTGGGTTTCCTCTTCGGTTGGCAATCGGGTGAGCACGCTGAGAAACAGTTCTTCGGCGACTTCCTTTGGGGAGGGAAGCTTCAGCAGACGCGCCATCAGGTTTTGGTCACGGGGTTTGAGTGATTCGAGGATGAGCGGATTGTTACGGAGAAAGAGGGTGCCACGGAGGGAGGGGTTGACGGTTAGTTCGGGCTCTTTTGGTGCGTTGGCGAAGGCGGACCGGAACGCGGCGAGCATCTCTTTCAGCGTGACCTTGCGGTCATCAGTCAGCGTGATGCTCCCGCCCTCCAGCAGAGGTTTGGCGCCCCACGCGGCCATGATGAAGGACCGTGCGAGTTGCTCGGCTTGGAGTGGGCGTTCGAGCGCGCTTGCGAACCTGTCATCGGCTGGCGGGTTCTTGGCGTCGGCGAGTTGGCTACTGCGTTGGTAGGTTTGGGTGAGAAGAATCTCCCTCAGGAATGGGCGGAGGCGAAACTGATGATGGACGAGGGTGCGAGTGAGTGCGTCGAGGACCTCGGGGTGGGAGGGAGGGTTATCGGAATGATTGAGGTCGAGTGGTTCGACGAGGCCCCGTCCGATGAGCAACCACCAGAGACGGTTCGCGAGATTTCGCGAGAACAGGGCGTTTTCGTTGGATGCGATGCGTTGGGAGAGTTGCTCGAGTGCACTGAACTTCGGGATGCCGGGGTGTTTTGTCTTTTTGTCCGGCGGGACAATCCAGCGCTCGGGTTCGGGCAGGTCGGGAATGGGGACTTCTTCTGCGAAGGGCACTCGCGGGCCGGTGGCACCTTTGTTCCCATTCAGGACGGAAGTGAACTCCAGTTTAGCGGTGACGAGACCTTCGCTGAGCCATTTGGTTTTGAATCCTTGGCTTGGCTCATTGAGCTTGAGGTTTTGGAAGACCATGAAGAGGCCGTTGAAATCGACCTGTTTGTAATCATTGACGGTTAGGTGTTTGTGGCATTGGGCGCACTGAAGGTCTACGCCGAGGAAGAGGCGTCCGACATCGCGGGTGAGGCCCGGATAATCGGTTTCTTGTTGGCCGACTTTTTCCAGTCGTTTGGTGAGAAAAAAGGCAGCGCCTTTTTTTGTTTCGTCGGTGAAATC
>JBEEPE010000308.1:0-2800 GCA_041191265.1 Verrucomicrobiota bacterium
GCCCCGTCCAAGTCGCCGACCTGCACGCCAGCGTCTGCCACGCACTCGGCATCAACTTCCACCGCGAACTAACCACCCCGCTCGGACGCCCCATGAAGCTCGTCAAAGAAGGCGCAAAACCAGTGGACGAATTGTTCGCATAACAAACAGACAGATTCGGAAACTACGAAGGGGACGCTCCTCCAAGGGCGTCCCCTTTTCGTGCCCCCAAAGTCCCACCCCACCCAACACCCTCGCCACACCCAAAACCCACGCCGGGCGCTCATCCCTCCCCAGCCCCAAAGGGGCGAACCACGACAGCCTGGGCCAACGGCCCAGGTAAATAAAACGATGGCGCTACACCCGAGCCACAAGCGCCGCCTCTACAGATGATCAATCGGCGTATAAACCCCGTCCTGAACGACGTACGCCTTCAGCTTGTCCTTAAACACCGCAGCCTTGTAAATCGATTTCCCCAGGAACATCCGAAGACACTCCTGAATCCCTTCAATGATACTCGGGTGCGGATGCATCATCTCCGCCAACTCCCGAATCCCCTGATTCGTGTGAACCAAATACGCCACCGCTTGAATCGCGCTGCTCGCATGCTCCCCCACCGCACGCATCCCAAGAATCCGCATCCCGTGATCATTCGTCACAATGATCTTGAAGAACCCTTTCGTCTTTCGCATCGCAATCGCGCGCGCATTGGTCTGGTAATCCAACTTCACCATCTTGAACGGAATCCCCTGAGCCTTCGCCTCCTGCTCACTCAATCCCACCGCAGCCACCTCCGGATTGAGGAACATAATCGTCGAGATGTTCTTGTACGAAATCGGCTTCACCGCGTCCCCAAACATCCGAACCACCGCGTGCCGCGCCTCGCGCTCGCCCACATTCACCAACGCAATGTCCAACGACACATCGCCCGCTGCATAAATGTGCGGAACGTTGGTCTGCGTATCGTCATTCCATAACGCACTCCGATCGTCCAACTTCACGCCCGCCGCCTCCAATCCCAAAGACTCCAAGTTCGGAATGCGTCCCACCGAAACCAACGCCTTGTCCACCGTGAACACCTCGTTCGGACGATCCGCAAACTTCAACTCGTACTCCACCCGCCCGTCCTTGATCTCCATCCGCACCAATCCCGCCCCATGATGCACATGGGCGCCATTGTCCAAAAGATTCTGCGTCACCGTGTCCGCAATATCCTCATCTTCAAACGGTAAAATACGATCCGCCTTATCAATAAGATACACCTTTGTGCGCCCGTAGTTCGAGAAAATGGTCGCAAACTCGCACCCAATCACCCCCGCACCCAATACCACCATGCTCTCCGGAAAATCCGTGAAGTTCCGGATCCCGTCCGACGTCACAATCGTTTGCTCATCAATCGGAATATTGGGGATATACCGAGGCCGACTCCCCGTCGCCACCAAGATGTAATCCGCCGTCACAACCCGCTTCGTACCATCCGCATGCGTAATCTCGACCGTATGCGCATCCAAAAAGCGCGCAGTCCCATGCGCAAAATGGAAGATGTCCTTCTCCACCGCCGTCGCAAGCAACCGAAGGTGCTCCTCCATCTGCTCCTTCCTCTCAGCCACCGCCTCGTCCACCACCCGCCGCACATCCCGATAATCCGTCTGAAACCCTGGCACCGCTTCGCGAATCGTGCTCACCCGCATCGAATGCTCCCACATCGTTTTTGACGTCAATACCCCGTCGTACACCCCCGCTCCCCCAACGCGATGCTTCTCAATCAATAACACCCGCTTGCGAAAATCCACCGCTCGCATCGCCCCCGCATAGCCCGAAGGACCGCCCCCAATCACAACCAAATCAAAGTGTTCCATAAGTGCATTTTTCTCCTGTTATCACAGCCCACCACCCCAAATACGCGATCGTGAACAACGCCCACAAACAACGTCTCCTTCCCCCGCTCGCACCGTCCTAGCAGCGCCCGTTCCCACACAGCGAAGACTGCACCTCGCACCTCACCCGCACCACCACTTTTTCCACTCCACAAACCCAACGCCCCGCCCCCTCATTTGCGCAACGTACGAATAAACAGCACCAGCGACTCAATCTCGTGCTCCTTCAAAACCCCAAGGTACGACGGCATCCCAACCCCCGTGCGTTCCATGTCGTACCCCACCTGCACCCTCCGCGCAGGATCCAAAATCGATTCCCGCACATACGCCGCATCCACACTCCGAAGCTCGGTCCCATCGGTAAAGACCCGCTTCGCCCCCCACAAACCCACCCACGACGGCCCCATCGCCGTCTTCGCACCTCCAACCGCTCCAGCCCCCGCCACAGCCACCGCCAGCGTCGGGTCCCCAATTCCGTGACACCCCACGCAGCCCACACGCACCGCCACCTCTCGCCCCAACACCGCCGAGGGCTCAACCGACCCACCACCAAGGCCAGCACCCTCCCGCAGCGTCAGATCCACCGCGTTCGACGCAAACCCGCGCTGCTTCAACTCCAACTCCGACAAACCACGCACCGTCAGATACACATTCTCCACACGGTCAACCCCCTCCATCGGAGCGCGATAAGTCAAACGTAACGAATGTGAAAGGCCCATCCCCGGAATCCCAAGAAACAACGAACGCCCATCCTCAGACACCGTCACACTCGACACCCCCAACGCCTCTTGCCCCGGCTCATCCCGGTCCGTCCGATAATTCCCCGACCCGTACTGATGCGTCTGCCGATAGTTCCACCGATCCACCGAATATCGCCCCACGTCCTTCACCAGCGCCCTCGGCAACTCCGCATCAAACCGCATCAAAATCCCTCGCCGCTCCGC
>JBEEPE010000309.1:0-3499 GCA_041191265.1 Verrucomicrobiota bacterium
ACCATCCACCAGCGCGGCTCTGCCATCATGCAGACCAGCGCTCTCAATGCGTACTCCCCCTTTTTCGAGATCAACATAGGTTCGTCAACACAAACACCAAATTACCTAAACCTTTATAGGAGAAAAGGTGCTTAATCCATGAGCACCATGCCACTGTAAAACGAACTCGTCATCTCCAGAGTGTCGCGATTTTTCCGACCAAGCCCCTTTCCCCCTCCCCCTCTCTCTTGCTAGCCTAGCCGTATGAAGAGTGCTTACGAACTCGCCATGGAACGGTTGGAAGCCGAGTCCCCCACCCGCAAGCTCTCAGCCGAGCAAATCGCGGAGATTGCAGAAGTGGAATCCCTGACCCAAGCGAAACTTGCAGAGAAAGACCTCTTCCTCAGAGACCAAATTGCAAAAGCATCGGCCACAAACGATTTCGAATCAGTCAAACAACTCCAGGACCAACTCCAACGGGAACTCCGAAGAATCCGTGAGGACGGTGAGGAGAAGAAAGAAGCCATTCGCAACCGCTGACCCCTGCTTCAGCCCATGAAAACCATTCGGCCCCCTTGGATTCGTTGCCGAGCCGACGAAGTAGACTCGATTCGCCTTCCGATGACCTGGGACGGCGTAGACTTCGAAGTCATAGCGTACTCAGAGCAGGAAGCCCGTGCGTGGTGGTCGGCCCTAGCTGACGCTGACCGCAGAGAACTTCTTGGCACAAATGCCAGTCATTGTGAACCGGACGCACTCCTAAACCTCTTCTAGCCGTGCGCTCTCTTCGTTGCGAAAACCGAGAGCGGTGTCTCACCGCTTACCGCAACGTCGATTTCGCCCCTCTTTCCCAAGGCAACCTGACTTGTCCCGAGTGCGGGTCCCCCCTCATCGAACCGCCAAGATTCCGATCTCGGAAGCAAACAATTCTTTTAGCGGTTCAAATCGTCCTGCTAACCGCAGGTGCGTTATCTCTAATCTACCTGCGCGAGGAAGCTGCAAATCTATACAGTCAGATTCAACGCTTTTTCCGCTAAAGAAACTTAGTGGAAATAGTCGAAGGAAGCCTCATTGAGGCTTCGCCCCAGAAACGGAAGACCCAGTTGGCAAAATGAGCGAAGTCGACCCACCGTCTACAGCGTGGGGAACCACCATCGGACTTTTTCCATTCCACCGCTCCACAATCTGGAGCGTGACAAACCCCGGATTCAACCTCAACGCCTCCCCGCGCGCTTTGATCGCCTCCGCCTCGCCGCGCGCACGGATAATCGCCGTCTCTGCCTCAACCTGCGTCTGAACCTGAGTGAAGCGCGCCTGCTCCGCCTGCTGTTCCGCGACCATTTTCGCCTCAATCGCTCGCTCTAACTCGTTCGAGAGCACAATATTTTTCAATACGACGTCCTCAATGTGAAGGGAATCTCCCACTTTCAACCGAGCCGCCGAAAGCGCCTTGTCCTTAATCTCTCCTCGCTGCTTAACAATCTGCTCCGCAGTGTATAAAGCTGTCACCTCTTTCAGCGCCTCTTGAACCCTCGGGGCAATCAAGCCGTCAAACGGATCCCCAGCGAACTGACGATACACCTCCACCACCGACGCCTCCGGAACACGGTACATCACACGAAGATCCACCACCACCTGCTGTAAATCAGATGAAAAACAATCTGCACGAACCGTTGTGGTCCGCTGCTTGATTGAAACAGGAATGACCGACGTCAACACCGGAAACTTCACTCCAAACCCTTCAGGCACAGGTTTTTCCGATGCTTTTCCGAGCGTAACTCGAATACCCCGATAACCGGGTTGAACCACAAAAAAACAGGAAGTTCCGAAGAGTAACGCAACGCCCGTCAAAAGTGCGAGGGCCGCCTTGCCCGCAGAAAGAGATGATCCATTCATAATCTAGCGTTAGGTGAACTGAAGCTACTTGGTTTGAGCCGGTTTTGAACCGGTGCCCGTGCGTTGAACCCGAGGTCCATCCTGAGGGTTGATTAAAATATTTTCCGCAGAGCCCACCACCAGAGGCATCACCCCATCCCACTTATCCACCACTCGCAACTCCATCGCCGCTGGATTATTGCGTAATGCTTCGCCTCGGATACGAATCGACTCGGCCTCCCCTTTGGCCTGAATCACCGCAGTATCCGCTTCGATTTGGGCCCGCTGTTGCAAGAACTTCGACTTCGACGCCTCTTGCTCCTGCACCATCTTCGCCTCAATCGCGTGACCCAGCTCTTTTGATAACGAAATGTCTTCAATCACCAAATCCTCCAAAATCACCATCGTTCCCACTTTCGAGCGGGCCAAATCCAGCGCTTTCGTTTTGATCTGCTCTCGCGTCTTCACGATTTGCTCCGCACTTTGCATCGCGGTCACCACCTTCAAGGCCTCATGAACCCGAGGTGCCACCAAACTTTCGAAGGGCTGCCCGTGGAAGCCTCGATACAGCGAGACCACCCCAGACTCGGGGATTCGGTACAAAACACGCAACCGGACATGTACTTGCTGCAGATCTGAGGAATAACAATCCGCTTTTTCCTCTGCCGTTTGCTGGCGAACAGACACTGGGACTAATGTCGAAATGAACGGAGGCTTCACACCAAACCCCTCGGGACGAAAGCTGGGCTGAACCCTTCCGAGAACCACGAGCACCCCTCGAAAGCCAGGTTCGACAACATAAGTGCCAGAAATGCCGCAAAACACTGCAAGGCCCGCCAACACCGCAATCACTCGCATTTTCATAAGATTCATCAAAACCCCAACCCTAGAAATCTGCACCGAGAAACCAAACCGACAAGTACTCCCTAGCTCCCCGTTTAAAATGCAGCCAGTTTGCCTGTGCATAGAATCCGAAATGCTCTAAGAAGTCTTCATGCGTCGCCTCTCCCCCTCCCGCGCCGGATTCACGCTCGTCGAACTCTTGGTCGTCATCGCCATCATCACTATCCTCATGGGACTCACTTTCCCCGTCGGAACCGCCATCAAAAACCAAACGCGGACGGCGCAAACCAAGCTCACATCCGCTGATATCTCGAACTCTATCCGCAACTATTACACAGACTACTCACGCTACCCTGTTTCCGGTCAGACGAGCGCCGGTAAAGACACTCTCATCCGACCGAGCGAAGACAACTCGATGATTATCCGTGCGCTCCGAGCCCAGGAAGTCGCGGGTGGAGGAACCTCTGGGACTACCGGATCAACAGGCAGCTCCTCTGCGGGCGGCGGATCGACCGCGCTACTCAACCCGCGCAAGACCGTGTATTACGAGGGAAAGAACGCTACGGGAACGGGCTCCAGCGCTCGGGGTGGAATCGATATCGAAACTGGCAAACTTCTCGATCCTTGGGGTATGGCGTTCGGAATCGCGCTCGATACCGATTATAGCAACGCGCTCGACTCCATCGGAACCGACGGCTTTTACACAGATTTCGTCGACCAAAAAGCGCCTCGCACCGGAGTGGGGGTCTTTTCCTTCGGTCCCGACGGCAAACTTGGCTCCAAAGAAGGAGCATTCTTGAAC
>JBEEPE010000310.1:0-7067 GCA_041191265.1 Verrucomicrobiota bacterium
CGGTGATCTCGAAGGTAATGCCGATCGAATCCTCGCGTCCTACCGAATCGCCGAGTCAAACGGAGCAGCACTGGTTCTCACTCCAGAACTCGCATTGACCGGTTACCCGCCCCTTGATCTCGTCTTCAAAAGTGATTTCGTTCCTCGCGCAACCGCTATTCTGGAACGGCTCGCCGCGGAGACATCAGAAACGGCCCTGCTGGTCGGAACGGTCACCACGAACCACAACGCCGGAAAACCTTTCCGAAATAGCGTCGCAGTTTTGCAGCATGGCAAACTCATGGAGTTCAGACACAAAACACTACTCCCAACTTACGACGTCTTCGACGAAGACCGCTACTTCGAGCCAGCAGGCCCCCAATCACCCGTGCAACTCAGACTCGCCGGAAAGTCCTTCTCCCTCGGCCTCACCATCTGCGAGGACGTCTGGAGCCCAGACTATCTCCCGCGCAACCTGTACCATCGCCACCCCATCACTCCGCTGAAAGAGGGCGGAATTGATCTCCTCGTCAACCTCAGCGCATCACCATTTCAATGCGACAAACCCCTGCGGCGAAAAGAGATGCTCGCACACGTCGCCCGCACCCTGAATGCTCCACTCGCCTATTGCAACGCCATCGGTGCAAATGACCAACTCATCTTCGATGGCCAATCCTGTCTCTTTGGCCCCGACGGAACGCAATACGCCCTCCTTCCTGCATTCAAAGAAGCAGACGAGACTGTTCTGAAACCAACTGGGTTTGACGCGAATCCCCTCGATGGAGTCCCCGCCCTGCATGACGCACTCGTGCTCGGTATCCAAGACTACTTTCGGAAATGTGGTTTCAAGTCTGCCATCCTTGGCCTAAGCGGAGGAATCGATAGCGCTGTAGTCGCCTGTCTCGCCGCGTCAGCTCTCGGCGGACACAACGTCACCGGAGTCACCATGCCAACGTGTTACTCGAGCCATGGCAGCATTGATGATTCGGAAACGCTCGCACATCGCCTCGGACTCCAGTTTCTCAACATTCCGATTCAACCCGCGTTCGAAGCAGTCTCAGCCCAGCTCACCCCGCACTTTAACTCACTCCCCCCCAACGAGACCGAAGAAAATCTTCAACCCCGTCTCAGAGGACTGACGCTCATGGCCCTCTCCAATAAGCTCGGTCACCTCGTCCTCTCCACCGGAAACAAGAGCGAGATGGCCGTCGGCTACTGCACCCTCTACGGCGATATGTGCGGCGGACTGTCCGTCATCAGTGACGTCCCAAAAACCCGCGTCTACGAACTCGCTGAATACATCAACCGCAACGGCGAAATCATTCCACTAAGCACCATCACCAAGCCCCCGAGCGCAGAACTTAGACCTGATCAAACCGATCAAGACACCTTGCCGCCCTACCCTCTGCTGGACGGAATCCTCGAGCGCTATGTCGAACAACAGCAGTCGGTGGCGCAAATCGTGAAGGAGGGGTTCCCCGAGGAAACCGTTCGTTGGGTCGCGCGGCGAGTCGACCTCAACGAATACAAACGTGCCCAAGCCGCACCCGGGTTGAAAGTGACCTCAAGGGCTTTTGGAATTGGCCGTAAAATGCCCATCGCCCAACGGTTTCAGCCCTAAACCTCCAAGGACTGCGGAGCCCCAACTCCGCCCCCTCTCCCCTTCCCCCATCTACGAAAGATGCCGAGGCAGTGTCCTCGCAACGACTGCCGCAAACGCCTCTACCGACACCGCACGCCCCGCTTCTCGCGAAAGGCTAGTCATCTCCACCCCCGAAATTCCGCAAGGAGTGATGTTTCCGAAACCCGAAAGATCCTCGGCAACATTCAAAGCAAATCCGTGCATCGCAATCCAGCGGCGAACCCCCACCCCATTCGAGGCAAGTTTGCGATCCCCAACCAAAACGCCTGTTAAACCTTCTCGAAATCCCGCCGCTACCCCAAAAACGCCGACAGATTCGCTTAAACCCAGCTCGATGGACCGGAGATACCGGTGCAAGTCACGCCCCCCACGACGCAAATCAAACAGAGGATAGCCAACCAGTTGACCTGGACCGTGATATGTCGCTTTCCCTCCACGGTTAATCTCGACAACCGGCACTGCACCTCCCTCCGCTACCCCCAAACTGCTGCGATCTGGGGATCGACCAATCGTGTAAACAGGATCGTGCTCCAAAAGTAACATCACATCCTCCGCCTCTACATCCGCCACCTTCCCCTCCACCAACTGCTCCTGCCAACTCAAAGCCACCTCGTACGAAACGCGCCCCAACCATAATACCCGCCAGCGACCGTCCGCCGTCCTCCACTCACGACATCCCCGCCCATCAATCATCCCCACCGGCAACTCTGTCGCTCGGTACTCCATCAAATCCGCTCCTTCGTCGTTAAATCCAAGCCTCGCGCCACCGACATCTGAAGGTGCGTCAAACCAATGGCCAGCGCATCTGCAGCATCCGCAGGCGGCGTCTCCGTCAACCCCAACATCGCGCGAACCATGAATCCAACCTGCGACTTGTCCGCCCCTCCGTGCCCCACCACCGCCTGTTTCACGCGCCTCGGCGCATATTCGTAAATCTCCAAACCCAAAGCGGCCGCCGCCAAAATCGCCACCCCCCTCGCACTCCCCAACGTCATCGCCGTACGCAAACTCTGAACAAAAATCACCGCTTCAAACGCCGCAACGGTGGGACGGAACTCAGCCAACACGCCCGTCAATACCCGATGAATCTCCACCAAACACCCCGAATGCAGCAACTTCGGCCCGTTCCGAATCACCCCGTAAGTCAACGCAACCGGCTTCAAAAGATCCCCGCCGTGCTCCAGTACCGCATACCCAGTCCCCCGCAACGAAGGATCAATCGAGATTAACCGCTCACGTGCCTTGGCAGGCTCAAAAGGAGACTCGCTCATCCGTTTCGCCTCGCTTGCTCAAAAGGCAGAAAACCCTCCCCAAGCACCCCATACCCAATGCAAACCAATCCAACCAGAATCAGTTCGCCATAATCCGCTTCACCTCGCGGAAGGCCTTAATCGCCCCTTGAATGTCTCCCGACATCTCCTTGAGGTAACCAATCCGAAACCAAGCGTCGCGTTGATCTTTGTCCTGCTTCACCACCGATTCAAACAACTCCAAAGCCCTTGAGCTATCTTCCGACCTCAAGGCTTCGTTTCCATCTCTCAAAGCCGACGCGATAATCTCTTTCTTCTCCAAAGCCGATGCCGGCTTCTTCGGCGCAACAGGAACAACCGCCGCTACCGGTTCCACCGCAGGCGTCCCAGGCAACGCCGCCGCCTCAGGCGCGCTCGGTTTAGGCTCAGTAGCTGAATCCAGTCCTTTCGAGGTTGCCGCCGCCGCTACAACAGGCGCCGCTGATGCCTCCTTCACCTCACCCTTCGAATCAACCACCGCCGGGGGAGCGCCCGCATCCGAACCCTTCATCGTCGCAGGAGACTTCACCACCGCCGACGGATCACTCGTGCTCGGAGCGTCGTCCTCAACCACAGAGGATTTCTCCGTCGCCTTCGGAGAATCAGGCGTAGCCGTCGGAACCAACGAACCCACCACCGCCCGTGCGTCACTCCCCGCATCCGCGAGCGCCTTGTTCAACTCGGCCTGAACCGCCTCTTTACTCGCTTTCGGAGCCGATTGGGCAACGGTCTCAGGTTTTGGCGCTTCCGTTTTCGCCGGCTTTTCAGGTGCCGCAGAGTCCGGAGTCTCTGTCAAAGAACTCACTCGAACCAACTTCGGAGGCACCACCACGCCACTGCTCGGGGAGGCCGTCCTCGGCAGAGGAGAAACCGCTTCCACCGCCGTTGAGTTGAAACTCAACCCGCCCGCCGCCGACACGTCCGCCCCAGAAGAGGTGCGCTTGGAATCAGGCTTGGACGCCGATTTCGTCGATGCCTTCACGACGGGCGGCTTTTTTGCAGCCCCGCTAACCTCCGCTTTCGAATCCTTTTTAGCCAAAGTCTGCGTCGGCTTGTTCGCGGGCGCAGACGGTTTTGATGCCACTGGCTCCTTGGTCGCGACCCTCTTCGAATCAACGGGTTTTGCTGACGAGTTCAGAACGGCACGGGCAGACGTCCTCGTTTTCGCAACCGCTTTGGCGCCCGATGCAGGCTCAGCCTTGGCCTGACGCTCCTTGCGCCCCGCCGTACATCCCACCGAACTCAAGGCAATAGCGCCCGCCAAGACATAAATAACGGTTTTCATCGAAAAAATCAGATTTGAGGAGTTAAGCAGAAAGAACGCCACCACGTAAGCGCAATCAAACCAACTCGAGAGGCAAGCTACCCACGTACTCAGACACCGCATCCCTCCACGGCCTCATCGCACCACCCCATAGCCGCTCGAACCGACTGCACCCGAGCGTGGAGTGAACCGGCCTCCGGGCAATGAACGCGGGAATGTCCGCCATCCGAATCGGATTCACCCGCTCCGCACGTAACACCCCCCCCCTCCCTCGGAAAACCTCCAAGGCATGCTGACCGTACTCCCGCCACGTGCACGATCCCGCGTTCGTCAGGTGAAACACCCCCCCCTCCGAAACAACACCATCCGCTAACGCACCCATCCAAATCGCCAAATCCCGCGTGTAAGCCGGAGAAGACCACTTGTCATCCACCGCCGACACCTCCGACTCCACAACCGCACGCCTCAAAATCTGGTCCACAAAACTCGGCCGGTCCGGACCAAACACCCACGAAACCCGCACCACCCGAAACGCATCCGAAACCCCGAGCACGGCCCGCTCTCCCCGCAGTTTACTCCACCCATACTCACTGATCGGTTCAGCCACATCCTCCTCCGAGTACAGCCCCTCCTTGTTCCCCTCAAAAACGTAGTCCGTACTCACGTGAATCAAATCCGCACCTCGGGCTGAACAAACCTCCGCCATCACCCGAGGAGCGACCGCGTTCACCCGATCGGCCTCATCCGGCGCCTGCTCACACCGATCCACCTGCGTCAGCGCCGCGCAGTTCACCAACACGTCAAACTCCTCAGTCTCAAGACGTCCACGCAGCGCGACTTCATCCTCCAACGCTAATTCCGCTCGGCCAAGCCCCCTTACCTCACGCCCCGCTCCCCGCCAATCAATCACCAACCGAGCCCCAAGCCTCCCACCCGAACCAACCACCAGAATTCTCTTTGTGCTCATCCACAAAACCTCCCCAAATCCCCCTCTCCCCGCAAGCCATCACCACCTCCCCATCCTCACCTCACGCAAGTAACCCCTTCACCACTCGCCCATGCACATCCGTCAGTCGATACCTCCGACCCTGAAACTTGTAGGTCAAGCGCTCATGGTCCATCCCCAATAAGTGCATCAACGTCGCCTGAAAATCATGCACATGCACCCCATTCTCCACCACGTTGTACCCAAACTCATCCGTCCGCCCGTACACCGCGCCCGCTTTAATCCCACCGCCCGCCATCCAAATCGTGAAACACCGCGGATGATGGTCCCGACCAAAGTTCGTCGACAACTTCCCCTGCGAATAGTTCGTCCGACCAAACTCCCCACCCCACACCACCAACGTCTCATCCAACATCCCGCGCTGCTTCAAATCCCGAATCAACGCCGCCGCCGGCTGGTCCGTCTCCCGACACAGCCTCGGAATCGCCCCAGGCAACCCACCGTGATGATCCCAGTCCTGATGGTACAACTGAATAAACCGAACCCCACGCTCCGCCAACCGCCTCGCCAATAAACAGTTCGCCCCAAAACTCCCAGGCGTCCGCGAATCCGGCCCGTACATCTCAAAAGTCGCGTCAGCTTCCGTCGAAAAATCCGTCACATCCGGAATGCTAAACTGCATCCGAAACGCCATCTCATAGTTAGCAATCCGACTCCGCAAATCCGGCCCCCCATCCACCCGCGACTGCACCTCGTGCAACTCACGCAACCCGTCCAGCATCTTGCGCCGGTTCTCCGTCCCAATCCCGTCCGGATTGCCCAAATACAAAACCGGATCCTTCGCCGCACGAAACTGAATGCCCTGATGCTCCGTCGGCAAAAATCCGCTCCCCCACAAATGCGCCCCCAGCGGTTGCCCCCCCTTTCCCTTCGTAATCAACACCACAAACCCCGGCAAATTCTGGTTCTCAGAACCCAAACCGTAACTCAGCCACGCCCCGATGCTCGGACGCCCATTCACCTGACTCCCCGTCTGAAAAAACGTCACCCCAGGCCCATGGTTAATCGACTCCGTGTACATCGAGTTCACAAAACACAACTCCCCCGCCACCGAAGCCGTCTGCGGCAATAACTCGCTCACCCAAGCCCCCGACGGTCCATGCTGCCCAAACGCAAAAGGACTCCCCACCATCGGAATCGACGACTGGTTCCCCGACATCCCCGTTAACCGCTGCCCGCCCCGCACAGAATCCGGCAACTGCTCCCCGTGCCGCTCTTTCAACACGGGCTTGTAATCGAACAAATCCAACTGTGAAGGACCGCCCGACATGAACAAATAGATCACCCGCTTGGCCTTCGGCGCAAAATGACTCAATCCATCCGGCACCCCAGATGCCGCTGAACCCGCACCAACCGACTCAGCACCCGCCAGCATTTCGCCCAACGCCATGCCACCCAATCCCATGGCCGATTGATTCAAAAAATGTCTTCGCGAAAGGCCGCTAAAAATTCCGTCCATAACTGTTAATATTTCACAACCGTTGCGTCATGCGTCATCAGCGCCTGCATCAACACCGCCGCAGCCGCTACCTCAACCTCCGCTGCTTGCGAAGACCGCGTCGCCTGCCCCACCGCCAACAGCTTCTTCGCCTCCCCCAAATGGTTAAGGTAATACGCCCGTTGCTCAGCAAACATCCGTGCGCAAATCCCTGCCTCCTCGGCACTCGCATCCCTCCCCAAACAAGCACGGAATCCTTCCATTACCATCCGCGCAACATCCCCCCCCGACTCCTCCCACAACCGCTCCCCCAAGACCCTCGCCGCCTCAACAAACTGCGGCCCATTCAACAAAATCAACGCCTGCAACGGTGTGTTCGTCCGCTCCCGTTTCACCTGACACGACGCGCGCCGTGGCGCGTCAAACGCCAGCATCGCCGGCGGCGGAGC
>JBEEPE010000311.1:0-7561 GCA_041191265.1 Verrucomicrobiota bacterium
CCGAAGCCCGACTCTCCAAAACCATGTGATAGATTTTGAAATCGACGAAGTGCGGAAGAATGGCGTCCAACAACGCATCCAAACTCGGCTCCAGAATGTAATCGGGCGCCTTCTCATTCCCAAAATCCTCAACGTAATCGTCCACCTTGCCATCAACCGAGGCCGGCCCCACTTCCAACGACGTCACCGGAACCAAAACCTTGGATGCAGGAACCTGCTGAAGCGTATTGATAAAGTCAGTGTAGAGAACATGAACAGCGTCCACCTCCCCATTCAAGAAACGCTCCAGACACATCTTCGAAACCGCCTTGGTATCGAAGAACGTGAACGCATCTTTCAGCTCGAACTCAGCAATCACTTTCCGGTTCATCCGAGCGAGAAACTGACCGCCCTTTCGACCAACCGCGATAAACTCGGTCGTCGAAGCATCGTACTTCGTTATCTCTCGGAAAAGATTCGAGTTGAGCGGTCCGCACAACCCCTTATCCGTCGAAATCACCACCACTAGCTGCCTGCGTACAGGCCGCTCCTGCATCAACGGGTGATTGGCGCGGTCGTCCGCAGCCTTCATCACCGATCCAAATGCCCGAAGCATGCGCGCCAGCTCCTCCGCGTAAGGCCGACTCGCAAGAGCCACCATCTGCGCCTTGCGCATCTTGGACGCAGCCACCATCTGCATCGCCTTGGTGATCTGAGCCGTGTTTTTAACCGACTTGATCCGTCGACGAATGTCGCGTGTGTTTGCTCCCATATCGTGTTCCTTGGAATCCCTCGGAAATCGCTAGCCGATTAGCCCTTGAACCCCTGCTTGGATTCCGTCACTGCGCCCTTCAAATCCGCCGTGATCGCATCGTCGATAGCTCCCTTCTCACGAAGCTTCGCAAGAACCGACTCCTTCCGCGACACCAAGAACTCCTGCAACCCAAGCTGAAACGCCTTGAGCTTGTCCACCGCAACATCATCAAAGAATCCGTTCTGAATGGTCCACAACACCGACGCCTGAATCTCAATCGCCATCGGATTGTACTGAATCTGTTTGAACAGCTCCACAATACGCTGACCGCGGTCCAACTGCGCCTTTGTCTTCGCATCGAGGTCCGAGCCAAACTGCGCAAACGCCGCCAACTCACGGAACTGAGCCAAATCACCTTTGATTTTCCCAGCAACCTGCTTCATCGCCTTAATCTGCGCCGCGGATCCCACTCGGCTCACCGACAAACCAACCGAAATCGCCGGACGAACGCCCTGGTAGAACAAATCTGTTTCCAGATAAATCTGCCCATCCGTAATCGAAATCACGTTCGTCGGGATATACGCCGAAACGTCACCCGCTTGGGTTTCAATAATCGGCAACGCCGTCAACGAGCCATTGCCAGCCGTCTCGCTCACACGAGCGCTCCGCTCCAACAAACGGGAGTGAAGATAGAACACGTCGCCAGGATAAGCCTCGCGACCCGAAGGACGCTTCAACACCAACGAAACCTGACGGTACGCCACAGCGTGCTTCGAAAGGTCGTCGTAAACAATCACGGCATCCATGCCGTTATCCATGAACCACTCACCCATCGCACAACCCGCAAACGGTGCGAGGTACTGGTTCGTCGCAGTATCGGACGCTGGCGCGGACACAACCACGGTGTACTCCAACGCACCCGCCTCTTCCAAAACGGCAATAGCCCGCGCGATGTTTGCGTTCTTCTGACCGATGCCCACGTAAATCGAGTAAAGCGGACGGAAGCCTTCCTTGTCCTTGTTCGCCCGGTTGATGCGCGCGTTGTTGATGATCGTGTCGATCGCAATGGTGGTCTTTCCCGTCGCACGGTCACCAATGATCAACTCACGCTGCCCACGCCCAATCGGAATCATGGCGTCAATAGCCATAATCCCCGTCTGCAACGGCTGGCTCACCGACTTCCGCTTAATGATACCTGGTGCGATTTTCTCCACCGGATACTGCGCCGTCGCCGTGATCGGCCCCTTCCCGTCAATCGGATCACCCAACGTGTTGACCACGCGGCCGAGGAGTCCTTTCCCGACCGGCACGGACAAAAGCTGACCTGTCGTCCGAACTTCCGTTCCTTCGGTAACGATCTTGTCGTCACCCAAAAGAATCACCCCCACCTCAGACTCTTCTAGGTTCAAAGCAATCCCGCGAAGACCGCCGGGAAACTCAATCATTTCGTTGAGCATGACCTCACTCAACCCCTCCACACGCGCCACACCGTCGCTCACCTTCCGTACAACCCCGACGTTCGACTTCGCAGCACTCGTTTTAAGGCCGGAGATTGTCGAAACAATTTCTTGAAGGATGTTACTCATATTGATTTTAAAAATATTTTGATTTCAGTTTTTAAGACTCGCCCCCAACCGCTCGAGGCGGTTTCTCACGGAAGAATCGAACACATCGCTGCCCACGCGGATTTTCACCCCCCCGAGAAGTCCTGAAGAAACAACAAAACGCGTCTCGCGCAAGTTGCCTGCGTACCGCTTCGCTAACGAATCGCGCATCGCGTCCTTCGTCGCATCAGGCAACTCCGTCGCGCTCTCAACCACTGCCGTGGTGCGCTCAATCTCGAGGCGAACCAAGCGATGAAACTCCTTCAACAGAGCCAACACATCGCCGCCACCCACTGATTGCAGTTTCGCGAGTACTTCACGGACTTTTCCATCGTTCAACAGCCCGTCCACCACGCAAACGTCGAAGAGCGCCTTGCCCCCAGCCTTGATTTCTTTTGCCGACCTCATGAGTTTTCCGTGAAACGCACGTTACGCTGCCAACTCGCTCGAAGCCTCCGCCGCCAACCGAGACTGATCTTCCGTCGACAACGTGCGACCAATGACCTTCGCCGTCGTCGCAACCACCAAATCCGCCACTTCCGCCTTCAACTTGGCAAACTCGCGCTCCCGCTCAGCTTTCGTGGCCTCATGCGCTTTCTTCACAATCTCTTCAGCCTGCGCAATCGCAGCCTGCGTCTGCCGCTCTTCGAAACTCTTCATCGCTTCACGTGTCTCCTGAACAATGCGCTGCGCATCCGCAGAGGCCTTCGCCGTAATCTCCGATGCACGCTTCTCCGCCTCGGCCAACTGTTCGCGAATCGCAGCAGCTTCCTTCAAACTCCGCTCAATCGTGTCGCGCCGCTCCGCGAGAATCTTCAGCACCGGCTTGTACGCAAACTTGGCGAGAACAAAGCACACCAGTGAGAACGAAATCACCTGCGAAACGAACATCCACTGGTTGAATCCGAAAATCTCCCCAACTTGCTTCGCGGTGTCCAAAGGCGAACCCCCACTGTTGGCTAAAAGAAAAGGCACCGTCGTCATATCTACTTAAAAATATCAAATACTACACAAACAAAACAACCGTGTCTGGGAGGCCCCGAAGGACCCCCCAGACAAACTGGATTACTGACCCTTCGCGAGGAAGATCGCGAAGAAGATGATCCCTTCGGCCAACGCCGAACTCAGAATCGCCTGCGTGAGGATTGCCGTAGCAGCCTCAGGGTTGCGACCCACCGCTTCAGAAGCCTTGTACCCGATGACACCCACCGCGAGGGCTGAACCCAAAGCGGCAAGAGCAATGTGCAGGTTTCCGGAAACCTCGGCGAGCGTGGTGATGATGTCCATTTTCGTTGTTTTGTTTTGTTGTTTTCTTACCTGCCTCCGCAGTCATAGCCACGGTCCGACAAGCAAAAGTCTAAATTCGTCTAACCTTATCCTAATGATGCCCACCCTCCGCGTGGCCGTCCCCATGGTCACAAATCAAAAAGGTGAAAACCGCCGTCAAAAGCATGAAGACAAACGCCTGCACAAACCCCACCAGAAGCTCCATGAAATAGAAGGGCAACGGCAACACCGGCGCCAACGCCGGAACCAAGTTCGAAATCGCCTCCAACATCGTCTCACCCGCGAAAATGTTTCCGTACAACCGGAACGACAAAGAAACCGGACGGAACACAATCGAAACCACCTCCAACACACCCACCGCAAGGAATACCACCAACATCAACACTTTCATGATGCCCTGAGACTGCCCGCGCGGAGCAAACAGGTGCTTCACCGTGCCCCAAACGCCATTCGCCCCAACCGCCCAAACCGTCCAGCTCACGAAGAAAATCATCGCCATCGCCAACGTCATGTTGAGATCGGCGTTCACCCCGCGAAGCAACGGACGAGCGATGTGCCCAAGCGAGCCATCCGCCCCCGGAACTCCGTAACCAACCGTTCCAACCCCAGGAATCAACCCAAACCAGTTAGTCGTCAGGATGAAAATGAACGCCGTCGCAAAAAACCAAAACGTCTTCGCCGCGAGCGCGCGACCGACCACCCCCTCAAGGAAGTTGCGGAGCGTTTCAACAATCCACTCAATGAGGTTTTGCGCCCCAGACGGCACCGATTCCATTTTGCTAGTTGCCACTCGCGCAAATGCGACCAAAAGAAGAGCAACGGCCCACATCAAGACCATGCTGTTCGAAACCGGCAAGGGTCCGAGGTGAAATAGAATCGGAGCGCTCGGAGGAAGCGCGTGCTCCGCACCGTGGTCCGAAGCAAACGAGAGGGACGACGCTGCAAGGCCGGTCGTCGCCATAAGGGTTTTTCCCAATCCGCCAGTAAAAAAACCGGTGGAAAAACGAACTGCGCCCCGAGCGGGCTCTGACGTGATTGATTTCATGCAGCGATGGAGTCGGCTGTTGTCGAGCCCTTCAGTACAAACGAAGAGCCCTCGGTTCGCAAGCACCTTGTGAAAATTTTCACAAGGCGAGCAAATGATTTATTCACAGGGATTAGCTCCGTCCTGACTGGGCGCCTCAAAACTTTCCTCGGCATCCTGCTCCGCCACCACCGATTGAGCGGAAACAATCTGTTCCACTCGATCACAGAGATGCTTTTTTAGCGTCTCTACCCCCTCGCCCAACGCCGCGCTCACCGCAATCACTTCCACCTTCGGAAACCGGTCCGCAAGAATCCGCAAGTTCTCCTCAGCCCCCGACTCATCCATCTTGTTCGCCACAATCAGCCACGGCCTCTGCGAAAGCGCCGAATCGTAAAGATCAATCTCGCGGCGAAGATTTTGAATGTCCGACACCGGATCCCTTCCCTCAGTCCCCGCCGTGTCGACCACAAACGCCAACACCTTGCACCGCACAATGTGACGCAAAAACTCATGCCCCAATCCGACATTCTGGTGCGCCCCCTCGATCAGTCCCGGAATGTCCGCCACATTGAACCGCTTGTACCCCGCCATCTCCACCACCCCGATGTGCGGGGTCAAGGTCGTGAAAGGGTACGGCGCAACCTTCGGCCGAGCGGCCGACACCGCCGTAAGCAACGTGCTCTTCCCCGCATTCGGGTACCCCACCAACCCAACATCCGCGATTTTCCGAAGCTCCAAATAAAACGTCCCCCCCTCGCCCTCCTCCCCGTAGGTAAACTGCGTCGGCACACGATTCCGGCTGCTCTTGAAATGCATGTTCCCAAGGCCACCCTTCCCCCCCTTGCACAACACAAACTCCGTGCCAGGTTCCGTCAAATCGACCACCAACTCCATGTCCTCCACCGACTCCGAAACTGACTCCTCCTCCTCAGGCTCAGGCGCTTTCGACAAATCCACAAACAACGAATCCGTTCCGTAAGCCAAATCCGGCGACAACCCCGTATCCACCCTCTGATCCGGTAATCGGTAAACCAATGTCCCCACCGGAACGTGCACCACCTTGTCGGGCGCAGCCTTCCCGTAACACTGCTTGCCCATCCCGTGCTGGCCATTCCGCGCCTTCACAATCGGCTCGTAATAAAACGGCGTCAGGTTGTCGACGTGCACGTCCACCTTCAAAACCACCGAACCCCCGCGCCCGCCATCCCCGCCGTCGGGCCCGCCTCTCGGCACAAACGATTCTCTTCGAAACGAAACGCACCCGTTCCCCCCGTTGCCTGCCTTTGCCTGTATCCTAATGTGATCGACGAACATACCTTGAAACCTCTCCCGGCCTGGCGCCGGTCATTTGAATAAAAATACCCGCCGACATTCGCCGACGGGTTCCAGCGTTCCGAACTCCCCGAGTCCCTGCCGCAGAAGCATCAGCGCTTCCAGTCCAGCGCTCCCTTCATCACCGCGTAAACGTACCCTAGAGTCAAAATCCCCACGAACCCCAACATACTCCACAAAATGCCCAGACCGTGTTCCGCAGCAAAATCACGGTAAATAACCGCCCAAGGATACATGAATACGATTTCCAAATCGAACAAAATGAACAACATCGCCACGAGGTAAAACTTCACACTGAACCTCGGTTGCGCCTCGCCAATCGGAAGCATGCCGCACTCGTAGGCACTGTCCTTCACCGCGTTGCGTCGCGTCGTTTTCCCCAAAATCACGCTCGTCGCCAACGCCGCCACCGCGAACCCAATCGCGATGACCACCTGCAATAAAACCGGAAGAAAATCGTTTTTCATAAGCCTTTAGCGACCCAAGGGCCGTCTCACGCGAAACCTTAACCGGTTTTCGCTCGCTTCAGCAACTCCGGCGTCAAACACCTCCGCTAACTCACCGAGCAAAGGCGTACAGCATCTTCTCCGTCCGCAAATACACGACCCCGTCCACAATCGCAGGCGTTGCAAACACCTGCTCAGGGAACTCGTTTCGCGCCAGCACATTAAATGGCGCCTTCGCCGAATGTACAACCACCACCCCCTTTTGCGACGCCACATAGACGCGGTCCCCCGCCGCCACCGGCGAACTGTAATAATCCCCCGCTGCATCCATCCGTTCCCCCTGATACAGCGGCGCCCCATCCCCCAACGCAAACGCCGACGCTAACCCGCCATTCTTCACCACATACACCGCTCCGTCGTGCACCAAGGGCGAGGACACATACGGCAAATGCTTCTTCACCTTCCAAACCAGGTGACTCTCCGTGATGTCGCCGCGCCCACCCCCCTTCAAAACGAACAACTGGTTCTCCGCCTTCGCAAACATCGCCCGCATCCCCTCGTACTCATCCTGCGTCACACGCCCATCCTTATCCACGTCCATCTGTGAAAACCGGTCGCGAATCGGGCCCGCCGGAAACTCATCCTTCACCAAAATCCGGTCGCGATTGGCATCCTGCTTCTCGGCAAATGCTTCAAACGGCTCCATCGACACCCGATCCCCATCGTCCCCACCAAGGTTCCAACTCGAAACCACAAGGAAATCTCCCGAAACCGAGGGCGAAGCATTCGAGACCCGCGCCATCCCCCGCGAACTCCATAACTCACGCCCATCCCGCAAATCATACCCCTTCACCCACAAAGACCCCGCCACCACAACCTCAACTCCCCCTGCGCGACGCCACACGCACGGCGTCGAAAACCCCCGCCGAAACTCCGCCCGATCCGTCTTCCACGCCACTTCCCCCGTCCGCGCATCCAACGCCAACAGATGGGATCCCACGTCTTGATCCACCACCAACAGGAGCTTTCCATCTGCCAAAATTGGCGAAGACGACGTCCCAAACTCCACGACCGGTACCGGCATCTCCCTCCTCCAGAGTTCTTTCCCCTCCAAATCATACGCCACAAGACC
>JBEEPE010000312.1:0-6274 GCA_041191265.1 Verrucomicrobiota bacterium
CCCGCCACAACGCCCACCCCAGCACGCGCCACTTTCGATAGCTAATCACGTCTAAGCACCTTCATAAGCCCTTCCTTAAGCCAGTTCCGCACCACCCCAAGCCCCCTCACGTTCGCGAACCCCACCTATCACTCACGCGTCATCCAACTCACCACGCTCCCACTGAGCCCCATAATCCCTCCCTCCCCTCCCCCCTTCGTGTCTTCGCGCCTTCGCGTGACAAAAAAACCCCTCATCCCTTCCCAAAGGTTTTCACTTCCCACCTCGCCCTTCCCCCTCCTGGATGGCACATTCCGGCCGTGCCTCTTCCCATCTCTTCGCTCAACCGCACCGTCAGCATTGGTGCGTGCATCGCGTCGGCGGCACTGCTCCTCATCGCGATTCCTCCCTTCACTCATCACTGGACCCCATGGCTTTCCCTTACGCCACTAATCGCCCTGCTGTGCTCACGTAAACTCACCGCCACCCCCTCTCCTCCAAAGCGGGCATTCATGCTGGGCTGGCTCACTGGCACACTCTACTTCAGTGCCAGCGTCTATTGGCTTCACGAACTCGGCCCCCTCTTTCAATCTCCCGCACTTCGCGCGCTCCCTCTCCTCCTCGGAATCTATCTCGGCCTCTTTTATGGCCTTTGGGCGCTGTGGTTCCACCACGCCACCTTACCGAGCGCTTCCTTCAAATCTGGCCCCAAAAACCTGCTCCTCATCTCCGGTGGCGCCGCCGCGTGGTGCGGGCTCGAATGGATCCGCGGTTGGTTCCTCACCGGGTTCGGATGGAACCCTCTCGGCGCGCCCCTCGCCAACGATCAAGTCCTCGCCCAAATCACTGAGTTAACGGGCGCGCACGGGCTTTCCTTCCTCGCCGCATGGGTCAACCTCGCAGCGGTTTCCGTCGTCAACCGCCTGCGCGCAGACTTCGGACCTCGATTCACCGCGAAAATCCGATGGGAGTTCACCTCCACCGTGGTCCTCGTGGCTCTCGTCTTCAGCTTCGGAATCCGTTGCCTTTTTCAAAAGGATGCCCCTTCGGTGCCATTACACGTCGCCGCAATCCAACAGAACGTTCCTCAAACGGCCAAGTTTGACCCATCCCGCGAACAATCCATCTTGTCTGAGCTCAACCAGATGATGGACCTCGTCGGTGCCATGTCCCCAGCACCGGATCTTGTTCTCTGGCCGGAAGGCTCCACCCCAGCGGGCCTTCTCTCCAGTCGCGAAATGTTCGAGTTTGGACAAACCCAGTTCGCAAAAACGTCTGCCTCTTTTCTCATCGGAACCCTCGAAACCTTCGACACCGACCTTCTGAACGCGAGTTCCCCGCAAACCTCTACCCTCGAACGGGTCATCAAAGCGGCCGACGCGACACCGACCTCATTCCGGAGCCGGAACTCCGCATTGTTGGTTACGGACCGAGGTTCGAATATTCGAGCGTATCGGAAACAGCACTTGGTCCCATTCGGAGAGTTTCTCCCCTTCCGCGACATCGCCCCCGGATTCCTGCGCGACCTGATTCCCGGCGATATTCAGGCGGGCTCCGAGGAGCGAGTGCTCGAACTTCCCTCTCCCCACATTCGCCTCGGCGTGCGGATTTGTTTCGAAGACACCCTCGAAGCCAAAAACGTGTCCCCCGTACGAAAAGGCGCGCAAGTCCTCGTAAACCTTACCAACGACGCTTGGTTTGGTCCCACCGCTGCACCCGAGCAGCATCTCCTGAATGCACGACTCCGCGCCATCGAAACCCGTCTTCCGCTGGTGCGTTGCTCAAATACCGGCGCCACATGCGCCATCACCCCAAAAGGCAACCTCGAACGCGCGCTGGCATCTCACGAAAACGGCATCGACTTCAGAATCGTTCAGGTACCCGTCTCGCAAAAACCCACCTTTTTTGTCCGCCACGGAAACTGGTTTCCCAAAGCTGCTTGCCTCTACGCCATCGCCACACTTCTCCTGCTGCGCCGGTTAGGAAAGACAACCAACCTCTCCGAACCCCTCCCGCAATGATCACCCCCCCCGCACGCTTCGCTGCCCCCCTCGAAGCCATTCTCGCAGCGCGCATCGAAGCCGAGGGGCCAATCACGCTCGCCGACTTCATGGAGTTGGCCCTTTACCATCCACAATACGGTTACTACGCCAGCCCGTTAGCTCGAGTGGGAGCCACTGGCGATTTCATCACCAGTGTCAGCGTGGGCCCACTGTTCGGCGCCCTCATTGCCCATCAGATTGACGAAATGTGGCGCGCATGCGGCAAACCAAAACCGTGGACGCTCGTCGAACAAGGCGCCAACGACGGTCGCCTCATGCTCGACATCCTCAGTGCGCTGCAAACACACCACCCTCTCCTTCTCGCCGCTCTCTCCGTAGTTCTTGTTGAACCCTTGCCCGCCCTCCGCGCAAAGCAGTGCGAAACACTAAAAACCATGCCGAACATCATCTGGATGAGTGACCTATCTGAGTTACCTCTCTTCCATGGCGTTCACCTCTCAAACGAGCTTCCCGACGCATTTCCCATTCGGCGATTTCGCTGGTCGGGGTCTTGGACGGAAGACCGAATCACCCTCCAAGAACATCGCTTCACCTTTATCAACCAGCCGCTCGACGAATCCGCACGCGCACTGCTGGAAAATGCGGTCCCGCCCTCTCTCCACCGCATCGTGGAAATCGCCCCCAGCCTCGAACCGTGGAGCCAACTTCTACTCGAACGCCTCCAGAGCGGGTACCTCTTCGCATTCGATTACGGACTCCTCGAACCCGAGTGGAACCAACCCCACCGTTCAAATGGTAGCCTCCGAAGCTATCGAAACCACCAGCACATGCCGGATCCCCTCGCAGACCCCGGCGAACAAGACATCACCTCGCATGTCGACCTCTCTCGCTGGTCCACACTCCTCATACGCCACGGCGCAAACCACGTGCAAATCACAGACCAACACCGCTTTTGTACCGGCGTCGCCTCCTTGCATTTTCCCGACCAAATCCGGGCAATGACGCCCTCCGAACAACGCGAACTCCTCCAGTTTCGATCGCTCTCGCACCCCAGTCTTTTCGGCGGCGTGTTTCGCGTCCTCGCAGCCGCAAAGTCAGCTCCCCCTCCCACAACACTCTCGGGTTTCAAGTTTTCCCTGTAGCTCAGACGCCACACAGAAAACCACACACGAGGCACGCTCCTCTCTGAACGCTTTTCGTTGAAATAAAACTTAGGGGAACCTAACTTTTATTGATGAGGCTTAGTTGGATGAAAAAGCGGCTTCTCACCGAAGGACTCAAATGCTCGCCCGAGACGATGGCTTCGTCGCAACTGTCCTCTCCGCAACCAAATAACGGTTTGCAAACCACCGTGTTCAGCCTCCTCCTCGCAACCGTGCCAATCGCGCCAATCGCGCACGCCCAAGATACCCCCGCCCCACGCCCGATTAGCACTGACCGCCCCGACACCACAGAATCCGCATACACCGTCCCAGACGGGATGTTCCAAATCGAGGCCAGCATCCTCGACTTTTCTCGCGATCGCCGAGGTACCCCAAGCGCCCACTCACAGTGGATCTTTGGACAGGTAAACTTCAAACGGGGCGTCTCCCAAAACACCGACCTTCAACTCATTTTCAATACGCACTCTGTCGCAGGCCAAGTCGAAGGCGGCGACAGAACCTACTCCAATGGATTTGGAGACATAACCTTACGCATCAAACGAAACCTCTGGGGAAATGATAGCGGCGAAACCGCCTTCGCCGTCATGCCCTACCTCACCTTCCCCACCCACACCGGCATGAGCAATCGCACATGGGCCGGTGGTATCATTCTCCCCTTCTCAACATCCCTCCCGAACGGGTGGACTCTTGGCCTAATGACCGAACTCGATTTTCGCGACCGCGCAGCCGATGGCGCCGGTCGTTTCCAATGGCTTAATTCCGTAACGACAGGCATCCCTCTCATCGCCGACGTCGGCGCGTACATCGAACTCGTCTCCATCGCGAGCCCAACCGCCCCCCATCAACTCAGCACCAACGCAGGACTCACCTTCCAGCTCAGTCCAAACCTCATCTTCGATACCGGTTGCCGCATCGGCCTCAGCCGCACCTCCCCAGACCTCGGGGTGTTCTCCGGATTTAGCGTTCGATTCTAATCAAGACCGCAAGACCGCAGTGCATCCCTCATAACGGGTGACGAATCCCTCCATCAAAGGCCACAATAACGGTCGAACAATGGATTCACACACACCCAGCGATTCGCCTCCGCTCCTCGAACGTCGACTGCCTCCACTCCTCAGGAAAGCGTGGTTTGGCCTCAATCAAGCGTTCCGCCAGCGAATCAACCCAGTCGGACTCACCCCTGACCAGTTCTCCGTCCTCCGCTGGATCTCCGAATCTCCAGAAGGCATCCTCACACAAACGGAAATCACCACCGCCATGGCGAGCGACCCCAACACCATCGCATCACTCGTCCGACGCATGGAACACTCCGGCCTCATCACCCGCGGCCAGCACGCGCGTGACGCCCGTGCAAAGGCGGTAACGCTCACCCAAAAAGGCCGCGAAGCCCTCCAAACCGCTTCAGAAATCGCCATCACTCTCCAAAACTCCGTTCTCGCCTGCCTACCCGCATCCCGACGCGACACTTTCATCGCCGACCTCCTCACCGTCGGCGAAGCATGCCAAGCAGCCAATCGCTCTAACCCGCGCTAAACCGCATCGACACCCATGGCCTACCAATCCTCGAACGAGTTCCTTCACCGCCTCGAAACCCTCGGCGAACTCGAGCGCATCACCACCCCCGTGAAGTCAGAACTAGAAATCTCCGAATGGGCCGACCGCGAAATGAAGTCGCCCAATGGCGGCAAAGCCCTCCTCTTCGAAAACCCTACCGTCAACGGCGTACCCTCCCGCTTCCCGCTCGCCGTCAACATCATGGGCTCCCACCGCCGCATGGCCGCCGCACTCGGACTCGATTCCATCGACGAACTCGTCGAAAAAATGACCCTTCTCCTCAAAGCAAAACCCCCAACCAATCTGCGCTCCGCCTGGAACCTCGCCATCCAAGGGCTCGGCCTCCTCAACGCCAAACCCCGACACGTCTCCTCCGGACCTTGCAAAGACGTCATCCACCGGCTCGACCCATCCCAAGCAACAAACCAATCAAGCCCGCTCCCAACCCTGCTCGATCTCCCCATCCTCCAATGCTGGCCACATGACGGAGGACGCTTCATCACTTTTCCCTGCGTTCACACCAAAGACCCAGACACCGGCGATAAAAACCTCGGCATGTACCGGATGCAGGTGTTCTCCCCCACAGAAACCGGGATGCATTGGCAAGTTCACAAAGTCGCTGCGCGCCACGGAAAACGTTATTACGAACGCGGCGAACCCATGCCCGTCGCCGTCACCCTCGGAGGCGACCCCGCGTACACCTTCGCCGCAACCGCCCCCCTGCCGGACGGACTCGACGAAATCCTCTTCGCGGGCTTCATCCGGCAGCGCCCCGTCGACCTTGTTCCCTGCGAAACCGTCCCCCTCGAGGTGCCCGCCGATGTCGATTTTGTCATCGAAGGATTCGTTCATCCCGGCGAGACCCGCCCCGAAGGCCCATTCGGAGATCACACCGGATTCTACACACCCGTCGATAACTACCCCGTTCTCCACATCACCGCTATCACCCACCGAAAAGACGCCGTCTACCCTTGCACGGTCGTCGGACTCCCCCCGATGGAGGATTTTTACATGGGCTCAGCAAGCGTCCGCATCTTTCTCCCCGTGTTCAAAATGAACTTCCCCGAGATTGTTGACATCGCACTTCCCGCCGAAGGCGTCTTCCACAACCTCGTCTTCGTCTCCATCCGGAAACAGTACCCTTGGCAGGCCTTCAAAATCATGCACGGACTCTGGGGAATGGGTCAGATGATGTTCACAAAGTACATCGTCGTCGTCGACGCAGACTGCGACGTCCACAACACCAGCGACGTCCTGTTCCGAATGTGCGCCAACACCGACCCCGAACGCGACACCCTGCTGACCCGCAACCCCACCGACGCCTTAGACCACGCCCCTTCCATTGCAAACCTCGGATCCCACATGGGATTCGACGCCACCCGCAAACTCCCCGGCGAAGGCTACCACCGCGAATGGCCCGAGATGGTCAAAATGCCAGAATCTGTCCGCGCAAAAATAGACGCCCTGCGCCCCAGAAAGTGACCTTCCGCACCCCCTCGCTCCCGAACCCCCAAAAACCCCGCCCATAGGTCCCATAGGTCCCATAGGTCCCATAGGTCCCATAGGTCCCATAGG
>JBEEPE010000313.1:0-8181 GCA_041191265.1 Verrucomicrobiota bacterium
GAGTTGGCGGGCCTTCGGTGAAGCCTTACCAGCCGGATGGATACTGGGAGAACTTGAACTTCCCAGCGAGAACGTGGCAGGCGGATACGGGTGAGTCGCAGTACCGGAGGGGCCTGTACACGTGGTGGCAGCGTTCATTTTTGCATCCGAGCATGCTGGCGTTCGATGCGCCGTCGCGGGAGGAGTGCGTTGCGGAACGTAATCGTTCGAACATCCCGCAGCAGGCGTTGGTACTGCTGAATGATCCGACGTTTGTGGAGTCGGCGCGGGCGCTTGCTGCCTCGTCTGTCGGCAAGGGGGCAAACAACGAGGCCCGGTTGGACTGGATGTTCCGCAAGGTGTTGCAGCGTGTGGCTTCTCCGGTGGAGCGGAAGACGCTTCTGGAGTTGGCGGGGCGTCATCAAGCGGGTTTTGCGGCTGACCGTACTTCGGCGAAGGACGTTTTGGCGGTGGGGTTGGCGGCGCGTCCGGAGGGGGATGAGGCGGATATTGCTGCTTGGACGAGTGTTGCGCGGGTGTTGTTGAACCTGCACGAGACGGTGTCGCGGTTTTAATCAAACGGAGCTCGAACGGATATTACCTATGTTGAACAAATCTTTTTTGAATCGGGGCTTGGATCAGATGGTGGCTCAGGATTTGACGCGTCGAACGTTTGTTGGGCGTGCGGGAACGGGGCTGGGTGCAGCTGCGCTTGCGGGACTACTCGGAGTGGATGCTGGCGCTGCGTCGGCGTCGGAGGGGGTGTTGAAGCAGCCCCATTTGCCGGTGAGAGCGAAGCGGGTGATTTACCTTACGATGGCGGGGGGGCCGTCGCATTTGGAGACGTTTGATCCGAAGCCGAAGTTGAGGGAGATGCACGGGCAGCCGATGCCGGAGAGCATGACCAAGGGTCAGCAGATTGCGCAGTTGCAGGGTGCGAAGCTGACGTGTTTTGGTCCGCAGCACGACTTCAAGCGGTTTGGGAAGAGCGGCATCGAGATTTGCGACATTTTCCCGCAGATCGGATCGGTGATTGACGACATTTGCTTTGTTCGTTCGTTGCACACGGACGCGATCAATCACGATCCTGCGCACATGTTTATGAACACGGGCTCGCAGATTGCGGGTCGGCCGTCCATGGGTGCTTGGCTGACTTACGGGCTGGGGTCAGAGGGGTCGGATTTGCCGGGGTTTGTGGTTTTGACGTCGTTGGGCAAAGGGGGGCAGAACCAGCCGATTGCAGCGCGGCAGTGGGCGTCGGGTTTTTTGCCGAGTCGGCATCAGGGGGTGCATTTGCGTGGGAAGGGAGATCCGGTGCTTTATTTGACGACTCCGAAGGGGGTGTCTTCGGGTCAGCAGAAAGACGTGGTGGATGCGGTGAACGCGTTGAACGCGGAGTTGGGCGGGCAGGTGCATGATCCGGAGATTGCGACGCGGATTGCGCAGTACGAGATGGCGTATTTGATGCAATCGAGTGTGCCGTCGTTGATGGATTTGAAGGATGAGCCTGCGAGTGTGATGGAGTTGTACGGATGCCAGCCTGGCGACGGATCATTCGCTTCGAACTGTTTGCTTGCGAGGCGTTTGGCTGAGCGTGGGGTGCGGTTTATCCAGCTTTACCATAAGGATTGGGATCATCACGGCGGGGTAAAGGATGGGGTGGCGCTGAAGGCTGGGGAGATTGATCGCGCGTGCATGGCGCTGATTACGGATTTGAAGCAGCGCGGGATGTTGAAGGACACGTTGATTGTGTGGGCGGGGGAGTTTGGTCGTACGCCGATGAGCCAGGGTGGCAGTGGGCGCGACCATCATAACAAGGGTTTCACGGCTTGGATGGCGGGCGGAGGGGTTCGTGGGGGGATGTCCTACGGGAACACGGATGAGCTCGGGTATGCGGCGGTGGAGAATCCGGTGGCGGTGCACGATTTGCACGCCACGATGCTGGCGTTGATGGGAATCGATCACCTCAAGCTGACTTACCGGTTTCAGGGGCGCGATTTTCGTCTTACCGATGTGCACGGCAAGGTGTTACGCGAGATTATCGCGTGACGGTTTGCGGGCCGGGCGCGGCCTATCCTTTGAGGTTTGATGCGGTGGCTCTCTCTGAGTGGCACAGTTTGGGCGTCCGCGACGAGGCATGTTGATTTCTCTTTCGCGTACGTTTCGGCGGATGGTTTGTGCTGCAGGATTGTGTGTGAGTTTGGTGACGCGTTTTGTGGTTGCTGCGCAGACCGAGGCGGGCTTGCGGGAGTTGCTGGAACCATTTGTTGAGCAGCGGATCATGGCGGGAGCGGTGGTCGCGGTTGCCAACAAAGACAAGGTATTGGAGATGACGGCGGTGGGCTGGATGGACGTGGCTGAAAGGGTTCCAATGCGCACTGATGCAATGTTTTGGATTGCGTCGCAGTCTAAACCGGTGACGGGCGTTGCGATGATGATTCTGGTGGATGAGGGGCGGGTGAAGTTGGACGATCCGGTCGAGAAATATATCCCCGAGTTTCGTGGTCAGATGGTGGTTGAGGAGGATGAGGGAGAACGGACGGTGTTAAAACGGGTCAGTCGTCCGATTCGGATTCGGGAGGTGTTGAGTCATACAAGCGGGTTGCCGTTCAAGAGTGCGGTGGAGGGTCCGACGCTGGACATTTATCCGCTCGAGGCGCGTGTGAAGAGTTACGCGATGATGCCCCTGCTTTTCGAACCTGGGAAAGGTTACCGATATTCCAATGCGGGGATTAATACGGCTGGACGCATCGTTGAGTTGGTGAGCGGGAAGCGGTTTGACGTATTCCTTGAGGAACGAATTTTTCATCCGCTTGGAATGAAAGATACGGGCTTCTTACCGACGGGTGAGCGATTGAAGCGCGTTGCAAAGGCTTACAGGCCGAACGCTTTGGGGGATGGGCTAGAGGAGTGTTCGATTGTTCAGTTGCGTTACCCATTGGACGATCCGTCGCGGGAACCGATGCCTGGAGGTGGGTTATTCTCTACTGCGTCCGATGTGATTCGGTTTTATCGAATGCTGGCCAACGGCGGGACGTTGGATGGAGTGCGGGTGCTATCCGAAGGGGCGGTTCGAGAGTTGATTACGGACCAGACGGGCGATCAGAAGAGGGGTTACGGAATCGGGATAGGAACCAATGGGCGTAGTTTTTCGCATGGGGGTGCGTATTTAACGAACACCACATTTGATATGGAGCGTGGGTTAATCACCTTATTTCTTGGACAGCACGCTTCTTGGAGGGAGGGGGGTAAAGAAATCATGCCGAAGTTTCAGGGAGAGGCTTGGAGGGTTTATGCCAAAGCGGGTACGCCGGTCGCTCCGGTGTCATCGGGAGTGGGGAAGTCGGGTGAGGTTCCGGTTGTTGGGATTCCGAGCGAGTCCGTTGAGCGTTCGAAAAGTGGGAAATAGATCCGGTTGGGTGGTTTCGGCGGGGTGGATAGACCTTATTGATAGCGGATTGTGTAGCGAAGTTGGTTTGTTTCCCTTCGGTGATGGTTTGGTGTCTTTCGGTTCGGTAGGCGGATGAGGCGTGTCATCTGCTCGCCTGTTTGGGATGACATGGATGCAGAACTATGACCCGCTGGGCAGTGCGGTGTGGTCGACGGTGATGGCGGTTGCGCCGGCGGCGTTGTTGTTGGTCGGGATGACGGTATTTCGTTGGCGGATTCACACTTCGGCGTTTGTGGGGCTAGGTGCAGCTCTTGCGGTCGCGGTGGCGGGCTATCGGATGCCCTTTGAGATTGCAGTAGGGGCTGCTGTGTATGGGGCTTTGTTTGGGGCATTCCCGATTGGTTGGATTATCCTGAATGTCATTTTTTTGTACCAACTCACTGTGGAGCGGGGCTTGTTTGAGGTTCTGCGCGGATCGTTGGCGCGGGTTGCGCCGGATGCACGGGTGCAGTTGGTTCTCGTCGCATTTTCGTTCGGCGCGTTTTTGGAGGGGATGGCGGGTTTCGGCGCGCCGGTCGCGATCACGGGGGCTATTTTAATTCAGTTGGGGTTTCGTCCGCTCCAAGCGTCTGGACTAGCCTTGATTGCGAATACGGCGCCGGTGGCTTTTGGTTCGCTTGGGATTCCGATTACGACGTTGGAGCAGGTGGCTGGGTTGGATGCGTTGAAGGTGTCGGCGATGGTGGGGCGTCAGTTGCCCTTTTTCTCACTCGTGATGCCGATGTGGATTGTGGTGGCGTTTTGCGGATGGCAGCGCGCGCGGGCGGTTGTTCCGGTGGCTTTGGTTGCGGGGGTGAGCTTTGCTGTGCCGCAGTTTTTGGTCTCGAACTTTCATGGGCCTTGGCTGGTTGACTTGGTGGCCGGTGCTGCATCGATTGTTTCGGTCACGGCGTTCTTGCGTTTCTGGAAACCCAGTGAGCGGATGGTTTTGAAAAATGGAGAGTTAGTAGCGGTTGCTGCAGAGGATTTTTTGCCGATTGAATCTGAGGGTGATTCCGGTCGGGTGGGGGTTTGGCGTGCGTGGATGCCGTGGGCAGTTCTGACGGCGTTTATCCTTCTTTGGGGATTGCCTCCGGTGAAGGCTGCGCTCGATGGGGTGTGGTCGGGTGGGCTCTCGATTAACCCGTTGGACGGTCTTGTGCAACGCGTGCCACCGATTGCGCCGGCGGGTGCGGGGCCTGAGGCGGCAAAATGGAAGCTGAATCTCTTGAGCGGGACGGGGACGGGGATTCTCTTGGCGGCTATATGCTCGGGATTTTTTATGGGGTTTGGTCCGATAGCGATGGTTCGGAGCTATTTACGAACGCTTTGGCGAGTGCGATTATCGCTTTTGACGATTGTTGCGATGCTGGCGTTGGGGAATGTGACGAAGTATTCGGGCGCGGATGCGACGATTGGTTTGGCGTTGGCGGGCACGGGGGTGTTTTACCCGTTTTTTGGCACGCTGTTGGGATGGTTAGGGGTGGCGTTGACGGGTTCCGATACGGCGTCGAACGTGTTGTTTGGAAGTTTGCAGAGAATCACCGCGGAGCAGACTGGAATCAGCCCGGTGCTTATGGGGGCGGCGAACAGTTCTGGGGGCGTGATGGGAAAAATGATTGATGCTCAGAGCATTGTTGTGGCGAGCACCGCTACGCACGCGTTTGGAGAGGAATCTCGGATTCTCCGCTATGTGATGGTGCACAGTGTGGTTCTAGCGGTGCTGATTGCATTGCTCGTTACGCTGCAGGCGTATGCGCCGTTCTTCTCGGGAATGGTTCCAGAATGAGATTAGTACTCTGGTCTTAGGTACCGCTCTGCGAAGGTGGATGCGCGATCGTAGATGGGTCCGATTGGCCATGTGTGGGCATCCATTTCGGCGGTTTCGACGGGAACGCCATTTTCCCGTGCCTTTGCAACGGTTGATGCTGTGGCTTTGCGAGTGTCAACCCGATGGTCTGCATAGAGGAAAAATGGGGTGACATGGATGGCGGGGTGGTTGTCCCAAGGCATGAGTTTTGGGTTGGACAGTTCCGCGTTTGCGATTCCCGCGCCGAGGATGGCGCAGGCAATCGTGGTGGAGTGCTCTGCGTATGGGGTAAGAATCGTCTTCTCGACTTCGCTGAGTTCAGTCTTTTTGAAGTCAGCTTTGGCCGTTTTGAAGGGAGAGTGTGCACGAAGGTTATTGACGAGCATGCCAGGGAGTTCGCTTCCCTTGCTGTGCCCAAAGCAGGCTATGCGAGAAGGGTCAATCTGGTAGCGCGTTGCGTTGCCTTTAATATGACGGATGAAAGCCGTTGCGAACTGGTCACCGTAATAGTCGTATCCCTTGTGATAACCGCCAATGGGGTCGTTGAAGTACTGCTGGTGGACAATCGCGATATTCTTGAATGCGAAAGACATCACGAGATGCATGTCTTTTGTGGCATAGAAGTTCTGCCGCCCCTTCTCTGAGGAGCAGTAGTTGGTGAGGACACCTACCTTTGGGCCATCGACAGGGTAAATGATGTCGTAGGTGTTGGTGGTGGGTTCGCTTTCTGCCCACGGTGCTTTTCCCAGTTGCGCGGCCATTGTGTCCCGCAGAGCTTTTGGAATGTCGTTGTAGCTAAACCATTTGATGTCTCGTTCGACGGTAAACCCCGGCATGAGGGTGTAGTAATCATTGGCGTGTGTTTCGGTCCGACTCACTGACTGTTGCGCCCGAGGAACGAGAGGCGGGCGGGTGACAGGGCTGGGTTCGAGTGCGCCGTCGATGACGGCGCGAACATCGTCGGTTAACTGCACTACGTATCGCTCCAACGCACTTCCGCTCAGTTGTTTGTCTTTAAAGTCGGCGATAACGACAGTAAACTGCTTCTGAACAAGTGATTCAAGAATGGCAACGTGACGTTGAGGCGTGAGGTCAATCTGTTTTCGTCCCGTATTAACAGCGTAGATTGCGACGCTGCGCTTTGGACCGTTGTTGTAAAACACATCGAACCGGATGTCGTTTTTAGTTTCAGAAAAGCCTCTCTCGCTCGGGACCTTGAGTTGGGGAATTAATCTTTTAGTGAACTGGGGAATTCTTTGAACGGGTTCGGCTCCGCGTACCCATGGGAGGGCAGCTAGGAACATCGAGGCTAAAATACGCGGAACAGAGACCAGCGAGAATCGCGGTTGCTCGAGCGACCAAGGATGGCGGGTTCTGTACGCTTGGGCGCTCCGTTCAGAGTGCATTACAATCACCTCCGATTGGCTGGAGCACCGATGATGTAAATGCATCCAAAGGTCTGGCGAATCAGACCTTCATAATGTCGGCCTCTTTCGAGGTCGTCTGTTGATCGATTTTGCCGACGGCTCCATCAGTGAGCTTTTGGATCTCTTTCTCTGCCGATTCGAGTTGGTCCTCGGTGATTGAGCCTTCCTTTTGAAGCTTTTTCGCGTTGTCGATGCCATCGCGCCGAGCGGAGCGGACACGAACCCGCGCTTCTTCTGCCATTTGTTTGATGCTCTTCACGAGTTCGCGGCGGCGTTCTTCGGTGAGGGGCGGGATAGGAAGCCGGATGAGTTTGCCGTCGGTGGCTGGGTTGATGCCTAGCTTTGACTCTTTGATGGCCTTTTCGATGTCCTTGGTGGTGCTGGCATCGAAAGGCTGGATGACGATGAGGCGTGCCTCTGGAGTCGAGATGAGGGCGAGTTGTTTGAGCTTCATCATGGAGCCGTAGGCTTCCACGTCGATGTTCTCAACCAGAGCTGGGGACGCTTTGCCGGTGCGGACGCCTGAGAACTCGTGGACGAGATATTCTACCGCTTTGTCCATTGCTTCTTCCGTTTCGAGGAGTGTTTCGTCGAGGTCCATGATTGTAGGGGATAGTTTGTGAGAGGGTGAGAGTGTGGCAGTGCCCAGATGTTAGGAAGTCACGAGGGTACCAACGGTTTCGCCGAGGACGGCGTTTCTGATGCTGTTGGGGGCCATTAAATCGAAGACGATGATGGGCACTTTATTGTCCATGCAGAGCGTGAAGGCGGTTGAGTCCATGACTTGGAGGCGTTTCGCGAGTGCCTCGGAGTAGGTGATGCGGTCGTAACGCGTTGCGGTGGGATCTTTCTTGGGGTCTGCGGTGTAGATGCCATCGACTTTGGTTGCTTTGAAAATGACTTCAGCTCCGATTTCGCTCGCGCGGAGCGCAGCGGTGGTATCCGTCGAAAAGAAGGGGTTTCCGGTGCCTGCGACGAAGATGACGACGCGGCCTTGTTCGAGGTGGCGCATGGCTTTCCTGCGGATGAAGGGTTCGGCCACGCTTTGGATGGGAATAGCGGTTTGGACGCGGGTGGGGACGCCGAGAGCCTCCAACTGGCTTTGCAGGGCCATGCCGTTGATGACGGTTGCGAGCATTCCCATGTAGTCCGCGGTGGTTCGCTCCATGCCTTTGTGACTGGCGGTGAGGCCTCGCCAGATGTTGCCGCCACCGATGACCACGGCTGTTTCGACGCCCATGTCATGAACTTCCTGAATCTGGCGGGCGATTCCGGTGACGATTCCTGGGGTGATGCTTTCGGTGGAAGCGCTGTCTTTGAGGGCTTCTCCACTGACCTTGAGAACGATGCGTTTGTAACGGGGTTTACGGGAGTCGGGGGCTTGGTCGCTCATTTTGGGGGCATTGTCCGTGCGGCCTTCAGGTGAGGAAAGCAGAAACCGAGCGGGTTAGGAGCGTGTCGCTGTCTCTGGTATCTGAGTTGCTTTTGGGTAACGGAGACCGGCGGTAATGGTGCAAAGAAGTGCACGGGCTGCG
>JBEEPE010000314.1:0-6035 GCA_041191265.1 Verrucomicrobiota bacterium
GCGCGGCGAGTGTTTTGTCGCGCAGATTGGCATCGGCGCGGTCTTTCTCGAGTTGTGCGATGTCGCGGAGGAGGCGTTGTTCGACGAGTTTTTCTTCGCTGAGGACTTTTTCGGAGGCGAGGCGTTCGGTGGAGCGGAGGTCGCGCTCGGCTTTTTCGAGGACTTTGGCGGCTTTTTTGGCCTCGATTTCTTCGGTTTCGGAATAGAGCAGGGCGAGGGGTTGATCTTTGGAAACGGTATCGCCTTCGTCGCCGGTGAGTTGGCGAAGTTTGGCCTCGGTGGGGGAGGCGAGGGCGAGTTTGCGGAAGGGGATCAGGATGGCTGCGAGGGAGTTGGCTGGGGCGGTTGGATTTTTAGGTTCGGCAGCGGGCGCGGGACAGAGCGACGCGAGCAGAAGGGCGCTGGTGAGGAGGAATGCGCGGGCGGGGATCATCGTTTTTTGGGGGCGGCGTCGGGCTGGATCCACTCGATTCCGAGTTGGTCGAGGAGAGTGCCGGTCGCGGTTTGCAGGTCGATTCGGGCTTGTTCGCGGGCTTGGCGGGCGGCGATTTCCTGGAGCGCAGCCACGTTGTGTGTGGTTTGGGCTTCGAGCACGAAATAGGCGGTGGTGCGGCCTTCGGCAAACTTGGCTTCCTCAGCGCGAAGGGTTTCGGAGGCTTCAGAAAGCGCTTTGCGGCTGTTTTCGATGCGCGTTTGAGCGGTGCGAAGGGCGTCGAGGGCGAGGACGATTTCTTTGGCGACGTCGGCTTCGATTCGGCTGGCGGTGATTCGGGTTTGCTCGACGGAGGCACGGGCACGCGCGACGTTCCCTTTGGCTTCGTGGTTTCCGAGGGGGAGGGAGAACTCGAGGCCGGCGACCCATTCGTGGCGGTTGAGGTTGGAGAGGCGGTCCCACGAGGTCGAAACGGAGGTTGCCGTGCCTCGGTAGCCGTAGCCGGCGATGAGGTTGAGTTCTGGTTTTAGTTGGTTTTTTGCGTAGTCAAAGCGTTGAGCCTCTTTGGTTTCAAGCTCCTTTACGGCCTCAAACTCTGGCCGGTTTTTCTTCGCGATGGCGAGGAGACCCGGGAGCGATTGGGCGGCATCTTTCGAGGCGGCGGGTTCTGGGATGAAGATTTCGATGGGCTCCATGAGGGCTGGATCGTCGAACTGGGCTGAGTTTTTGACGATGAGTCGACGGAGTGAGACCTGATTTTCGAGGGCCTTTTGTTCAGCGATGGAGAGGCGATCTTTTCTGGCGAAGAGGATGGATTGGACGCGGCCGGTTTCGGTGGAGTCGATTTTTCCCGCGGTAAACTGTTTTTGCGTATCGGAGAGCAGGGATTCCGCGGCTTGCACGCCTTGGCGCTCGATTTCAACCATGCGGAGGGCAGCGCCGAGTTGGAGGTAGGCTCGGATGGCGTCCGCTGTGCGAAGGTTCACTTCTGAGCGGAAACGGGCATCGGCGATTTTTTTGCCGGTTCGTGCGAGGCGCAGTCGGATGAGGGTGTTGGTGGGGCCGGCGTTTTTGAGGAGCGGTTGGGAGAAGCGGGCGAAGGCGAGGGCGTCGATTTGTCGAGGGGCGAAGGGGGAATAGGGGATGCCTTTGGCGTTCCGGAGCGCGTTGAACGTATTTTCTGCGCTGGCGGTTGAGAGGGTGAAACGGAGTTCCCCCCCCGTGGGTATTTTTTGGGTGAGGGCCATCCCCGAGTTGATGGTGTCCTCATAGTATTCCAAGGGTTTTGCTCCGTTGGGTTCACCGATTGCGGCGAGGCGGATTTCGAGGTCGTCGAGTGAGGTCGCCGCGTTGAAGGCAGTGCCGAACTGGTTGGAGAAGCGCGCGGCCTGGGCGGTGTAAAAGTTGGCGAGTCGTTCGCGGTAGTTGCGGTTGACGGAGATATTGAGCAGGGGATCGAGGATTCCCTGTGCGGACGTGATTTCGCTTTGAGCGATGGCGACGTTTTTCCGTTCCAGTTCGAGTTCTGGATTGTTGGCGAGAAGGTTTTCGATGAGTTGGGCGCGGGAGAGTCGGATTTTTTGCCGGTCTTCAAGAGGCACGTGCCGAGGCCGAATCTCATTTCCCGTTCGGAAGGGGGCTGGGGCCGCGGTCAGTCCATTGTGGTTGAGGAGGCACAGGACAAGAGCCGCGGCGGCCCAGAGAAATCGGAGGGCTGCGGGTTGCGGTTCTGTGTCTGGCGGCCGGGGCGGCATGGACGGATGATGGTGGCCGATTGGCGTGGTCTTGGAAGGATAAATCAGGGAGAGAGGTTCTCTTGATGCAACGCCGCCGGAGGGCGATTTCGTGCTGAATCGACTAGAAACGCCGGTTGCGTCCCCTTCAGCGGACTCGAAAGTCCGCTCTCCTCGGGAGGCTCTCCCCCCATTGCCGGAGGGCGGACTTTCGAGTCCGCCGCATCTGCGCCCCCTTGCACGGACGCGCTCTACGCTGGGTGACGACGCTGGGTGACGAGGCTAAAGCCCCCGCCGCCGCATCTGCGCCCCCCCTCTTGCGTTTTGTTTTGCCAACCCGCCTGCATCGTAGTGCGTGACGCGGGGTGGCGTCGGGTGTTACATGGCATTTCTATGTCGATTGATGCCGCCACCCTCCTTCAGGCCGCGCAGGAAGCGGCGCCCACGATTTTGGCATTGGTCCTCATTGAGGGGCTTCTATCGGTGGACAACGCGCTCGCGATTGCCGCGATGGCCTCGCATTTGCCAGAGAAGCAACAGAAACTGGCGCTTCGGTTGGGCATTTTTGGGGCCTACTTTTTTCGAGGGGTGGCGTTGCTTGCCGCGAGTTGGATCATTTCGAACGAATGGATTAAGTGGATTGGAGCGGCGTACTTGGTCTACCTGATGGCAGCGCACTTTGCGGCGAAGGGGGATGCTGACAAGGACGAGGACGGGGATGGCGTGCCGGACCGACTGCAGGTGGGATTTTTGGCGACCGTGATGAAAATCGAGTTCATGGATTTGTCGCTTTCGGTGGACAACGTCATCGCTGCGGTGGCGTTGAGCGACAAGTTGTGGGTGGTTTGCACGGGGGTCTTTATTGGGATTCTCGCGTTACGGTTTCTGGCGGGGGTGTGCATTGGGTTGCTGAAGAAGTTCCCGGTTCTGGAACACACGGCCTTTTTGTTGGTTGGGTTTGTGGGTTTTTTGTTGATCGGAGAAATGCTCGGCCACTTCCATGTCAGCGCGTTTCAGAAGTTTGTTGGGGTGATGTCGGTGGTTTTCCTGACGATCATGTACGAGCGCATCGGATTGGTTTCGACGCTGTTGAAACCGGTCGTCGTTGGGGGGATGGGTTTCTGCCGTTTGGTGAACGGCGTGGTGATGGCCCCGTTTCGGCTTTTTAAGAAGTAGCCAATCTCGCGGCCCGCGGTGGAGAAAATCGGGCGGGCCTGACTGCGTTTGCCCGCAGAATGCCGCTCATTCCTGAATGCCCTCGTCGAAGAGGGCATCCCTGAAGCGGTGATGCGCTGGTGGGTGCCAGACGCTTACTGGAGAAAGCCGAGTTCTTTCAGCCACGCGAGTGCGCCGGTCTGCCATGCGTCCCAGTTGGGGCCTTTGTATCCGTTGAGGCCGTGTCCGCCGGAGGGTAACTCGAGGAGGCGGGAGGAGGCTCCGGCGGCTTGCATGGCGCGGTGGTAATCGGTGCTGTGTTTGAGGGGGACGACTTTGTCGTCGATGGCGTGCGCGAGGTAGGCTGGAGGCGTGTCTTTGGTGACTTGGGTTTCGTTGGAGAACCGCTGGATCTCTGCGGCGGTGGGAGATTCGCCGAGAAGATTTCGTTTTGAACCGCCGTGGGTTCCTTCGCCCATGGTGACGACGGGGTAGATGAGGATTTGAAAATCTGGGCGGGAGGAAACGCGTTGGACAGGGTCTGTTGCGGCGGGATTATCTGCGGTGTAGTGGGTTGCGGCGGTGGATGCCAAGTGACCGCCTGCGGAGAAGCCGATGATGCCGATCTGTTTGGGGTTGATTTTCCAGTCAGCAGCGTGGGTGCGAGCGGTTTGGATGGCGCGTTGCGCGTCGGCGAGGGGGACGAACGAGTTTCCTTTGGGGAGGCGGTATTCGAGAACGATGCCGGTGATGCCGTGTTGGTTGAGCCACTTGGCGATCCCGTGGCCTTCTGCGCCGGTGACGAGGCCACCGTATCCGCCTCCTGGGCAGATGACGACGGCGGTGCCGTTCGGTTTCTCAGGGTGATGGACGGTGAGAGAGGGATTTCCGGGGACGGGCGTTCCAGTGCCGGAGGGTGGTTCACCCGGCCAGAGTGGTTGTTTGGCGGGTACGGTGGAATCTGCCGCAACGAGGGCGAGGGGAAGGATGGGGAGGAGGGAGAGGAAGGTGCGGGTTTTCATGACTGGTGAGTTTCGCATTGGGCTGAAGCAGGATGCAGACTCTTTTGCGATTCGTTTGCGGCGAGGATTTTGTGGTGGGGTGGATGTGCACTGAATGGAGGTTTGCTATCCGTGGTGCTGGGGATAGTTAGCAGGGATGCATCGGAAACTTTTGTGTGCGGTTGGGTGTTTTGGAGCGTTGGGATTTGGGTGGGGGGCGCGGGGCGATTTTTCGTTGGATTTTGAATCGGGAGCGGTTTGGAACTCGAAGGCGGACGTTCAGATTCCGAGTGGTACGGGGACTCGCTTTTCGTTGCCAAAAGAGTTGGGCGCCAACAATCCCACGGAGTTTTTACGGGCGCGGGCGACATGGCATCTTTCGCCGAAGCACGAGGTGTCGTTGTTGTACGCGCCGTTAGAAATGGGTTTTGGCGGTCGGTTTGACCGGTCGGTTCGCTTTGCGGGATCAACGTTTGCACCGGGGGTGGATACGGAGGGTAGTTACCGGTTTGATTCGTACCGACTGACGTATCGTTACAACTTCATTTCGGAGGAGCGGTTGGTTGCTGGGATTGGTCTGACGGCGAAGGTACGGGATGCGGAGGTGCGTTTGGTTCAGGGTGGAACGCGGGCGAGCGATGCAAACCGAGGCTTTGTTCCCCTGTTGAACTACCGGGTGCAGTGGAAGTTTGCGGATGCGTTTAGTCTTCTCACAGAGGGAGATGCGTTGGGGGCGCCCCAAGGATACGCGATTGATGCGGCGGCCTCGTTGCAGTGGCATGTCACGGACCGCATGGCTTTCCGATTGGGGTACAGGCTATTGGACGGCGGAGCCGATAATGACACGGTCTACACGTTCAGCCGATTCCACTATTCAACGGCGGGAGTGACATTCCGTTTTTAAGGGGCGCCGGTTGCTCCTTCGAGGATGGCGTGGCGACTCGCCGGACCGACTCCTTTTCGGGGGGAGCGGTCGGCGTTTGGATCGGGGTGGGGTTAGCGGTAGCGGTCGAGGTTGGCGGACATGGCGTGGAGCCGGTTGTCGAAGGTGAAGCCGAGTTCGGCCCAGTCTTTTTGCATTTGTTCGAGGCCGCGTTTGACGAGGAGGAGGTCGGCTCCGTGGCAGAGGAAACGTGCGCCTTTGGATTGGAGCATCCGGCAGTGGTCTGGATTGAAGGTCACGGTTCCCCATTCGATGCCGGCGGCTGCGGCAGCGGCGGCAACGCGATCAATCGCGTTCAGGACGAGGGGGTGTTCGAACTGGCAGGGGACGCCGGCGAGGATGCTGAAGTCGCCGGGACCGAGCATGAGGACATCCACGCCGGGGACTTTGGCGATGGCCTCGGCGTTTTCGAGCGCTTTGGGGGATTCGATTTGGATGATGATGACGGTGTTGTCGTTGGCGTGCTTGAGATATTCAGGCACGGGCATGGTGCAGTAGGGATTGTCGGGGTTCCCGGCATCGACACCCCGTTCACCGAGGGGCGCGAACTTGCTCCAGCGCACGACTTCGGCGGCTTCTTCTGCGGATTCGCAGCGGGGGTACATGATGGCCTGGGCTCCGGCTTCGAGGAGGCGGCCCATGCGCATGAACTCGCCTTTTGCGGGGCGGGCGATGATGTCGGATGCACCGATTCGGGCTGCGCGCATGAGGTTTGAAGCGGTTTCCACGCTGTAACCATGGTGCTCAAGGTCCATCCAGATGGCGTCAAA
>JBEEPE010000315.1:0-3437 GCA_041191265.1 Verrucomicrobiota bacterium
GATCCACCGCCGCTTCATTCAGCAGGATCGCATCCCCCGCACGCCCCGTCCACACCGCACCCCCAACCTCCACCCGAACCACCCCCTCACCATCCGGCAAGGCAAACACCGCATCCCCAAGCGCCGAACGCCGCTCAATCCGCTCCAACCCCTCCCGATGCGACGCATCCCACGCGGCCGAACCCGCCGCCAACGCCAGCGCCCCAACCAAGGCCCCACAAGCGAGCGGAATCCACCGCTCGCCCACCACACCACCGCTGACTTCCCCCTCGCCCATCCTAGTCCTCCGAACTGCTCAACTTCGCCAGAATCGATAAATCCTCCAGCGTCGTCGTGTCACCCGTCACCTGTACCCCACTCGCGATCTGCTTCAACAAGCGGCGCATAATCTTGCCCGATCGCGTCTTCGGAAGCGCATCCGCAAACCGGATATCGTCCGGCGTCGCCACCGGACCAATCACAGTCCGCACATGCTTCTTCAACTCGTCACGCAACCCGCCTCCCGCCTTCACCCCCGTCTTCAACGTCACAAAACACACCACCGCCTGCCCCTTCAGCTCATCCGGACGCCCCACCACCGCAGCCTCCGCCACCGACGGGTGCGAAACCAGCGCGCTCTCCACCTCGCTCGTCCCCAACCGATGCCCTGCGACGTTCAACACGTCATCAATCCGACCCACAATCCAGAAGTACCCGTCCTTGTCCCGACGGGCCCCATCCCCCGCAAAGTAGCAGCCCTTGATCTCGCTCCAATACGTCTTCCGATACCGCGTCTTATCCCCGTAAATCGTCCGCAACATGGACGGCCAAGGGCCGCGAATCACGAGTTTGCCCCCTTGGTTCACCCCAACCTCATTGCCCGCATCATCCACCACCGCCGCATCCACCCCAAAGAACGGCAAGGTCGCCGAACCCGGCTTGGTCGGGGTCGCACCCGGCAACGGCGTAATCATGATGGAACCGGTTTCCGTTTGCCACCACGTGTCCACGATCGGACAGCGCTCGCCCCCGATGACCTTGTGATACCACATCCACGCCTCGGGATTGATGGGCTCACCCACCGACCCGAGCAACCGTAACGAAGACAGATCATGCTTCTTCACCCACTCGTCACCCCAGCGAATGAAGGCGCGAATCGCCGTGGGCGCCGTGTAGAAAATCGTCACCCGATGCTCCTGAATAATCCTCCAGAAACGATCGTTCTCCGGCCAGTTCGGAGCCCCCTCGTACATCAAGGACGTTGCACCATTCGCAAGCGGTCCATAAACGAGGTAACTGTGCCCCGTAACCCATCCAACGTCTGCTGTGCACCAATAAACATCCTCATCCCGCAAATCGAAAACGTACTTGCTGGTAACATACGCCCCCAACAAATACCCGCCCGTCGAATGCAGAATACCTTTCGGCTTACCCGTGGATCCTGACGTATACAAAATGAATAACGGATGCTCACTATCCAACTGAGCTGCAGGACATTCAGCATCCACATGCGTGATTTCCTCGTGCCACCAGTGATCACGCTTTTCATCCATCTGCACCTCTTGCCCCGTGCGCCGAAAAACAATCACTCCCTTGATCCCTTGAGCGTCTCCTTTCAGCGCGTCATCCACATTCTTCTTCAGCGGAACAATCGCCCCACGCCGATAGCCGCCGTCTGACGTCACAATCAACTTCGCCCCTGAGTCCGCAATGCGTTCGCGGATGGATTCCGCAGAAAATCCTCCGAACACGACCGAGTGCGTCGCCCCAATCCGAGCACACGCCAACATCGCCACCGCCGCTTCCGGAATCATCGGCATGTAAATCAACACGCGATCCCCTTTCCGCACGCCACGCCGCTTCAGCACGTTCGCGAAGACACAAACCTCACGGTGAAGCTGTAAATAGGTGATCGTCCGCTTTTCACCCGGCTCGCCCTCCCAAATGATGGCCGCTTTGTTCTGACGCGCCGTGCCAAGGTGCCGGTCGAGGCAGTTTTCAGAGACGTTGATTTTTCCACCAACGAACCACTTCACGAACGGCTCTTTCCACTCCAAAACTTTACTCCATTTCTGCTGCCACTGAAGCTCCGACGCCTCGCGCCCCCAGAAACGGTCCGGACGCTTCACGCTCTCCTCCCACATCTTCCGGTATTCCGCGAGGTTCTGGATCCGCGCTTTCTTGGAAAACTCGCGCGCAGGCTTGAAAACGCGACGCTCGTTCAGATGTGACTCGATATTCTCGGTGCTCATAGAGGGGTTGATTGGGAAGCCTCCGCTTTACCAGAAGCCGGTCAAAAACAAAGCTGCTTCCTAAGAAAGGCACCCAAATGCCAACGCTCCACCGCCCATCTCCGGTTTTGGCTGGAGTCCAGCCCTCGAAACGGGTTTGTCTAGTTCGCCCATGGCCAAACGCAGTCAGTTCTTTATCACACCGCTCGCCGAGGAACAGCCCCCTCGGACCGGCACCGTCGTGCTTATCCACCTGATCTGCCTGTATCTACCGTTTGTTTGGATCCTGTTCCGAACCATGCCCTCAGACAGCCACCGCTGGAGTTTGCTGAAAGCCCTCCCCACCCTGCCGGGCGCCTTCCTCCGCAACATCCCCGGACTCGACACTCTTCCCCCGGGCGTAACGTATTCACTGATGGGGGCAATCACCCTTCTGGCATTTATCGTCCTGACCCTTTTGGGCAAACACAGTCGCGGCTGGCTGATCATCTCCGCACTCGCCGCCTTGGGCATCGCCTCCTGGAACTCTTGGCTCGTCTACTAAGCGGACGCGCACCTCGACCGTCACCGATTGAGATCCAAGGGCACGCGACAGCGGACTAGAAAGTCCGCTCTCCTCACGGCGCGCCCACCTTCTCGCCGGAGGGCGGACTTTCCAGTCCGCCGCACAGCAGCACCAACACCACGAACAATCCCACCCACAACAGGGAGGGCTGAAGGCCCGATGAATCTCTCACGGCGCGTTCCGTTCGAGCGCATTTCCCTCGCCGATAAACGGGCATGTCGCCCAAAACCCGCCACCAATCGAAGCCGAGAACAACGAATCCCCACTCACTCGGGCGAATGTCCCGCTACTCAATCACCGCAAAAACCACCCATCCCTGTCATCAGAGACAAAACCCACGCCACCGTCACACCTTCCCCTTGACCAATCCATTCCGGCATGAGATAGTAATCCTATAGTTTTTGTAGACAATGAGCGCCGCCTTTCACCTTCCTTCGCCCGAGGCTGTCCGCGAACTTAACGCGGCCTTCGAGAACGCGCCGCTCGAAGAACTGCTCGCATGGGCCTGGAACGAATACGGCACCGCCGCCGCCATCGGCACCAGTTTTCAAGGAGCCGGCCTCGTCACCATCCATCACGCCGTCACCGCAGGGATTCCCCTCCCCGTGTTCACCATCGACACCGGGTTTCTCTTCCCCGAAACCCTCGCGCTGAAAGCCCAA
>JBEEPE010000316.1:0-4097 GCA_041191265.1 Verrucomicrobiota bacterium
TCAACCCCTCCAACTGCCCCGGAGCCAACGCGCGAACCGCCCCCAACGACAACGCCCCCACCTGCTCAGACGTCAACGCCGCCACCTGTTCCGGCAACAACCCCAGAACCTGAACGCTCGACAAAACCGCAACTTGCTCCGTCTTCAGCGCCGTCAACTGAAGCTCCGTCAGGGTCGAAATTTGAAACGCAGAAAGCTTTCCAATCAGCTCCGGCGAGAACGTGGACAGCCGTTCAGGACTGAGTGACACGAGAGGAAGGTCAAGAAAGTCATTCATAAAGGCATCTAAATAGATACAACTAAAAAACTGAAATGCAGACCGTTACACCGAAAATAAAAAGCAACAAAGAGTCGGTCTTTCCCCCAAAGCTAAGAGCACTTCCGATACCCTCTACAGAATCTCTCGCGCGACAATTTCCGGTTCCCCCCGTCAATGCTTGATTACGCCCCTTTATCGGACAAAAAAGCCGAATTTAGCACACCCATTCCACCCCGGCGCACGGATGCTGGATGACCTTCGGACTCAAGGCACATGGAACGGGTTGATCAGCGCGAGCCCCGTATGTTTGAAATCCTCAACATTTCTCGTCACAACCGTCAATCGGTGCCGCAACGCAGTGGCAGCAATCTGGCTATCGAGCGCAGGGATTAGGATACCTTTTCTCTCGAGTCGGCCAACAAGCTGGCCCCAGACGTGGGCGGTGCTGATGTTAAAGCTCAGAATCCGCCCCTCCAATCGCTCGCAAACGAGGCGGAACCAAGATTCCAGATTCAACCGTCGCTTCCCTAAGGGTAGAATCTCCAACCCTTTGCGAATCTCGCCCAAGCTGATGCTACTAACGAACAACTCGGGCTCATGTTTGAGAAACCACTGTAAAACCTCCCCAGCGGGCAGGGGTTTAGACAGTTCGCTCAGCACATTAGTATCCACAAGGAAGCTCATAGTGCGATGGGGCGAGGTAAGTCCTTCGCTCTCGGTGTAAGTTCCAACGGATGAGGGCATGCCTGCAGGAGTTCCACTAGCCCACGGTTGGCGGGACGAGTGATTCTGCGCAACAAGATGGTATCTTCGTCATCAACCGTCACCTCGAAGTCCTGCCCTGGCTCCAAACGCAGACGCTCCCGAACTGCACTGGGAAGAACAATCTGGCCTTTTTGAGAGAGAACCGTGGTCATCGTATGAAAATCTTACACCCGCAGAAAAGAAAGTCACCTCAATGCTTTTCAGTGAAAGTTCTGCCTCCACTGTCACCGCACCCGCAAGCCCCTCGAACGAAAAATGCCCCTCTCACGCACCCATCGTAGCAGGTCACCCGCGCGCAGGAATCAGCGCCGATCCGTACGATTCCGCAACCTTGCGCTGCCGCACATCAAACGACGCAAAAGCGCGGCATCCCGCTTCTAGCGCGGCAGCAACGTGAAGAAGGTCAAGGCTGCGACTTCCCATGTCGCCAGAATACTCCGCCGAGAGGAATTCCGTGCGCCGGAACACTTTCGCAAGGTCGTACTCCAAATGTAGCCTTTTACGAAAACAGCGGTGTCCAAGTAGGCGCCCCGACTCATGTCTCCCCCCGATCAACGTCAATCATCCTTTGGCTATCGCCTTTCACCGGACCGTCAGGGAACACGCGCTCCAGTCGGGCTTGCCAGTTCACTGGAAGGGGAACCTTCCTTTTCCGAGCCGGGGCAAGGGTGGCAAAAGGAACACCCCGCTTGGTGATTGTGACGGCCTCACCCTCGCTAATCCACTTAGCAACCTGCGGAAAACGGTTTCGCAAATCAGCCACCGTTGCGGTTCTCATGGTGAGAGATGATCACTCAGCAAAACACCCCGTCGAGACCTTCCTGCCGCAAGTGCTCGCGATGAAACGAGCCAGCACCCCATTCATCCAGCCTCCCCTCAGAGGTTGCCCAACAGAAGCGCCACCGCATCACTTCCCCATCGCCTCCACCGCCCGATGCGCCGCCTGCTGCAAAAACTTCGCGTAATCCGGCGCCAAATCCTGCCCCAAAAACTCGTTCCCAATCACTGGTTCGCGAAACAACACCTCGAACCACACACACGCCGCCAAATACTGCCCCGCAGAATTGGCGTGATGCCCGTCCAACTCGATGACCTGCCCCCCGTTTTCCCCCGCAACCTTTCGCCATCCCACATGCAGGGAGTTCTTTTGAGCCGGAACCTCCGCCCCCTCGGCCTTGGGGTCAAAACTCGGATCCGCCCGAAACCCCCACGTCGAATCCGTTTCCACCAAATCAAACGCATCCCCCACCGGAATCCGCTTCACCCCCAACTCCCCGCACACCCCCTTGTACGCCGCGGTCAGCATCTGATGCATCTCGTCCCGCGACCGAGGCTCCCCCTTCCTCGGAACCCCCGGCGCAAAACGCGGATCATCCTCCCGATAAGCCCACGTCTGATGTATCATCACCTCCGCCTTCGGCGCATGCTGCTTGATGTAGTCAAACAACTGCCGCGCAAAGGGCTGATACGTCTTCGGGTCATGACTCTTCGTGCTCGACTGCTGAATCGTCACCACATCCCAATCCTTCGCCGCCAACTCCTCCCTCAACCCCCGCCGCCCCAAATACCAGCCCTCCGGATCAGACGGATTCCGCTCATGCGCAAACGCGCGGTTCCAGTGCAGCTGCAACGACGCCCCGCCCACCACAATCGGCTTGTGCACCAACACATGCCCAGCCGCCTTCGCCAACGGCTCGAGATACTTCGTCGCATTCGCCGAAAAACTGTTCCCAATCGTCAGCAACCGAACGGTTTTCACGTTCGCTGGCGTCGCAGCGAAAGCTCCCGTCACCCCGCAAAAAAACAGCGCAATAAATGTCAGCCTCTTCATTTGAAACAATCGATGAACCTGTCATCTCACCGCCCCCACATCCCCCTGTCAAAAGACGAATGGATCTTTGAAGCGCAAACCCTCAAACCCACTCAAACTCCCTTGGGACCGCCCCCAACAGCCCAGCCCCCGCCAACTCCTCCGCATAACGCCGCATCCCCGCCTTCGCCGCCGCATCGCACCGGAACCGAATAAACGATGTCAAATACCTGCGCGCCACATCCTCACCAAACTCGCCGCCATACTCGCGCGCCAACTCCGGCAACCGCGAAACGCCACCCGCCGCCACTTCGCGCAACACCTCCGCAATCCGCCCCGCATTCGAGACACCCGGACGAATTCCCCAAACCGCGTACACAAACGGTAGTCCCGTCTCCCGCTTCCACCACTCGCCTAAATCCGCAATCTCCCACCCTTCCCGCTCACCCGCACCCAACCTGAACTCAATCGCCTGATTACCAATCAGCAGTCGCGCATCCCCCTCCCGCTCCACCTCCCCAGACTCCCCCACAGACGCCCACTCCAATCTGCCCATGCGCGCCAACACCTTCAGCAAGTTCACCGAACTCCGCGAGGCCGGATCCAGCCTCACCCGACGCACCGCGCTCAACGGCCCCCGATGCGCCAAAAACACGCTGTAAACCGCGCCATCACACCCAACCCCATACCCGTCCACCAACCGGTACCCCACCCCCCGAACCATCCCCGAAAAAAGCTCGAAAACCGGCACCAGCGCGACATCCAACTCCCCCGCATGCAACCGGTCCGCCAAAACCGCCGGATGTTCCAACTCCACCCCTCCCAGTCCGTCAATCAACGGCACCGAGTTCAAATACCGCACACACCCCACCCGTACCCCCTCCAAAACCCGCTCCCGCCCCATCACGCGACCGCCTCCGGCACCAATCGGTACCACGTATCCCGCTGCCGAGGCTCACGCCCAGCCTCACGAATCGCCCGCTCAAACGCACTCCTCGTCTGCCCCACCGGCGTCTTCGCCCCCGCCATGTGAAAGATGCGCTCCTCGCGAATCGTCCCGTGCAAGTCATCCACCCCATACGACAAAGCCATCGCCGCCAACGGCAGCCCCAAGCTAATCCAGTACGCCGTCAAATGGTCGAAGTTATCCAAATAAATCCGGCTAACCGCCAGATTCCGTAACTCCTCCACCGCACCAACCGGACGAATGTGCGCCATGTCCGTCGTCTCCGGCACAAAGGCAAACGGAATAAACGCCGTAAA
>JBEEPE010000317.1:0-11427 GCA_041191265.1 Verrucomicrobiota bacterium
TCTCGATTTTCACGTTGTCTGCAATCTTTAGCACCAAGGTCTGGCCATCCTTCACGTTCGACACTTGACCGTGAATTCCCCCGTTCGTCACCACGCGGTCCCCTGTCTTCAGGTTGGAAACCATCTCCTGCAACTGCTTCTGCCGCTTGTTCTGCGGACGAATCACCAAAAAATACATGATCACAAACACCGCCACCATCGGCACCAACATCCCACCCGGCGACGGCGGTGCCGCGTCCCCAGAACCCGCAGTCGCCTGCGCAAATACTGAACCCAAATCCGCCAAAAAAACCGTCGAGAAACCCGTACTCATAATCAAAAAAGTTAACACTCACCGCCCGCCATCCGGCGAAGCAAGCCGCGCACAATAAGCAATCCACCGCCGCTGTCCAAGCCGCCGTGCGTTTTTTTTCCCTCGCGCGCCCTGACATCCACCCAAAATAAAGCGGCAGAGTCGGCACCCCGCCCGCCGCCCCCCCTCACCAAGCCCCCCCCGAAATCTCCCACTCCTCCAAAAGCCCCTCCGGAATCTCACCCAAAAACCGCGACGGCCTCTGAACCGTATCCCCGCCACCTCCGCGCCCCACCGTCCGCATGTAGGGAAACGTCAGGAGTAACTGCTCCCGCGCCCGCGTCACCGCCACGTAAAACAGACGCCGCTCCTCCTCCATCGCCGCCTCGCTCTCCATCGAACGCCCGCTCGGAAACGCCCCCTCGGCCATCCAAACCACAAACACCGCCTTCCACTCGAGCCCCTTCGCCTGATGAACGCTGCTCAGCGTCACCATAGATTCCCCCTCCTCCTCTTCCGGCCGCTCCACCGAACTCACCAACGCCAACTGATCCAAAAACTCCATCGGGTCCGTGTACTGACCCGCAAAACCCACCAGCGTCATCAAATCCTCCCGCCGCAAATCGTAGTTCGCATACTCCAACCGCGCATGATCGTCGTAAACCCCCTCCACAATCGACCTCAACATCGTCGCCGGTTCCAAAAAACCCTCCTCCCCCACGCACTCCGCTAACGTATCCAAAAACTGCCCCCACATCGCCGCCGCCTTCGCCGGCACCTTCACACCACGCAGTAATCCCGGCAGCTCCCGCGCAACCGCCGCCGCCGCCTGTAACCGCTCCCGAGCGTCCCGCTCCGGCACAGGCACAAACCCGTCCTCCTCCAAATCCCCCGGAATCTCTGGCAACCCCGGAACCACCGCCACCGGACGCAACATCCCCTCCGTCAGTTCCCGCACCGCATTCCAAATCGTCTCCGCCGCCTTCACCCCCACCCCAGGCATCAACCGAACCACCCGCTTAAACGCCATCTCATCCGTCGCATTCACCAAAAACTTCAGCACCGACGCCACATCCTTCACGTGCGCCTGCTCAAAAAAGCGCAACCCACTCGTAATCCCAAACGGAATGTGCCGCCGCGTCAGCTCCATCTGAATCTCCATCGAATGGAAATGCGCACGGTACAACACCGCAATCTCCCCAGGATCCACCCCCTCATCCACCAACTCCTCAATCCGCTGCGCCACCAACGCCGCCTGATCCGCCGAACTCATCAACCGCGCAATCCCTGGCGCACAACCCGACGGACGAACCGCCCTCAACTCCTTCGGAAACTGACTCCGATTCCCCGAAATCACCGCATTCGCCACCCCAAGAATCTGCGGCGTGCTCCGATAATTCTGCTCAATCTTGTACACCGTCGCCCCCGGATACCGCTCGGTAAAATCCAGCATGTTGCGAATGTCCGCCCCTCTCCACGAGTAAATCGCCTGCGCATCGTCCCCCACCGCCATCACGTTCCGATGCCGCGCCGCCAACAGCCCAATGAACTCCGCCTGCAACGGATTCGTGTCCTGATACTCGTCAATCAACAGAAACTGGAACTGTCTCTGATAAAACTCCGCAATCTCCGGTCGATCCCGTAACAGCCCAACCGTCCGAACAATCAAATCATCAAAATCCACCGCATTCGCCCGCTCCTTCCTCAACCGAAACCCTTTCGCCAACGCCTCCACCACCTCCGCCCGCTCCGCCAACGCCGGAAAGCGCTCTAACACCACCTCCGCCATCGGCCGTCCCGCATTCACCTGATAACTAAACAACTCCGCCAACACATTCCCCTTCGGCATCGGCAATCCCCCAAACGCTTTCCCAACCTCCTCCCCCACCCCGTCCCAAAGGCTCTCCACATCGTCCCGATCCAAAATCGTAAACCCCTCACTCAACCCCGCCGCCTCGGGGTGCCTCCGCAAAATCCGGTTCCCCACCGAGTGAAACGTGCCCCCCCACAGCTGCGCCGTGTCACAGTTCACCAACAACGCCACCCGTTCCAACATCTCCCGCGCCGCCTTGTTCGTAAACGTCAGTAAAAGAATCCGACGCGGATCGATCCCGTTCTCCAACAAATACGCCACTCGATACGTCAACGTTCGCGTCTTCCCACTCCCAGCCCCCGCAATCACCAACGCCGGCCCCGGCGCCGCCTCCACCGCCGCCAACTGCTCCACGTTCAACTCCGCCGCATAATCAATCGTTAGCCCCGGCTTCGCGGGACCCTGCGGCCGAATCTGGTAAACACGCTTCGTCATGCCTTGGACAAGTCCCCTAGGATGCCCCCTCAGTGCCCCGCCTCAAGCTCTCTGAATCGAAACTTGCCGCTCCCAGCGGAAAACCTAGGTTACTTGCCTATGTCCCAAATCGCTCCCGTCGCCTACGACTCGAAAATCGAGGGAAACGTGATTTTCACCCAACTCGACGCAGCCATGAACTGGATGCGTAAAAACTCGCTCTGGCCCATGCCCATGGGACTCGCCTGCTGCGCCATCGAACTCATGGCCTCCGCCAGCTCCCGATTCGACATCTCACGCTTCGGCGCCGAAGTCATGCGCTTCTCCCCACGCCAGTCCGACGTCATGATCGTCGCCGGCACCGTCACTTACAAGATGGCCCTCGCTGTTAAACGCATCTGGGACCAAATGCCCGAACCAAAATGGTGCATCGCCATGGGCGCATGCGCCTCCAGCGGCGGAATGTACCGCTCCTACGCCGTCCTCCAAGGCATCGACAACCTCATTCCCGTCGATGTCTACATCTCCGGATGCCCTCCCCGCCCAGAAGCCCTCCTCGAAGGCCTCATGCGTCTCCAACGCAAAATCGAAAAGGAACACTCTTTCTCCGCACAAAAACGTTCTCTGGTCGAAGACCTCGCCTAACCCAACGCCACACCACCCCTCCACCATGGGCTCCCACTCTCCGGAAACCGCCATCCAGCGCATCGAAGAAAAGTTCTCGGTCCTGAACAAAAAAACGTTCCGCGGCGAAACCTCCCTCACCGTCAAACGCGAAGACATCAAAACCCTCTGCGCCTTCTGCAAAGACTCCCTCGGTTTTGACTACCTCATCGATCTCAGTGGCGCCGACCACATGGGCTCAGACCCGCGCTGGGAGGTCATTTACGAACTCCACTCCATCGAGTCCGGTGACTCACTCCGCCTCAAAACATTCGCCCCCACCGAAGACCCGACCTTCGACTCCGTCAGCGACATCTGGGCAACCGCAAACTGGCACGAGCGCGAGGCCTACGACATGTTCGGAATCCGATTCAATAATCATCCCGACCTCCGACGCATCCTCATGTGGGACGGTTATCCCTACTTCCCCTTGCGGAAGGACTTCCCTCTCGCCGGACGCCCCAGCGACATGCCTGAAGTCGCCTTTTCAAACCGCGCCCCGCTCGAAGGCGGCCCCTTCGTCACCAGCCCCACCACCGCAACCACCAAAGACCGCGAACCGCGCTCGCGCGACATGCGGTGATGAAGCCGACGGACGAGACGGTCCTCGCTCCGCGCCTGAACTTTCCTCACTCCCACTCGGACCATGGACCTCACCCTTCTTCGCTCCGTCACCCTGTTCAAGGATCTTGATGACGCGGAACTCACCGCCTTCCTGAGTATTCTGCAGGCCTACGACGTTCAAACGGACGAGCTCATTCTCCAAGAAGGCGCTCCCGTCGGACACCTCTACCTCGTCAGCGACGGCATGGTGCAAGTGCGACGTGACGCCAACGGCAAAGAGATCCTGCTCGCGCGGCTCGGCCCAGGCGCTTTCTTTGGTGAAGTCAACTTGTTCGACCCAGCCGGCGTCGCGACCGCAACCATCTACGCCATGAAGCCAACCCGCATGGCCGTCGTCGATTACGCCACCATGTTAGCCTTCATGGAAACCTACCCCGCAACGGGTTACAAAATCGTCACCGTCATCACTTCTGAACTGGCAAAACGGTTGCGTCGCACCGACGAAAAACTGGTCACGTTCATGTCTTGGGGAAGCCACGGCCCCCACGCCTGAGACGGCAAAAGCAACGTTCCCAAAACAAGTTTCGACCCACGGCTTTCGGCGCAGCACTCGAAGAGTCGAAGCCATGTTTGTGGCGGTTTTGCTCGTAGTTTTCGGTGGGTTGGTCGGCCAACCTCAAGCCGCGCCCCTCCCGCCCTTCTCCCCCCTTCTCCCGCACCCCCCCCTCCCCAACAGACACAGTCCCAAGTCTTTCTTCCTTCGCGTCTTCGTGTCTTCGTGTGCCCCCTCTTCCGCCCAAGGCCGAACGGGGGCCGCCCAAGCACAGCGCCAAACAACCAACGCCGAAACTCACTTCACCGGCGAATAATCCGTCGCCACAAAAAACTCAGACTTCACGCCGCCCTTTGCCGTGAGCGAACCGCCCCCCTCTTTTTCTGAAGCCACCCGAGCCTCTACCCACGCCGGATCTTTCCCAAACGCACCGAACGAGGCCTTCGCAGCCTCCTGACTCGCATGCGTCAGAAAGTACACAAGCGTCCGATCCGCCTCGGGTTGGTCCTTGTCGCGGTTCCAATAAATGACGTTCGTCATGCCGTGCTTGGCAAACAGGGCAAGCGTGTGGTTCCGGAAGCGCGCATTCAACCGTTCCAAGTTCCCCTCGGAAGCCGTGTAGGTGCGCAGTTCAAACACGCGGCCTCCACTCGGCTTCAACGCCGAAAATACCGGCGAATAATCCGTCGTATGCATGAAGAAGTTCTCCGCCTTCTGAACCAACTTACCATTCTTCTCCGAAGCCTCCTTCACCGCCAACCACTCTGGATCCGCCCCAAACGATTTCCACGACGCCTCCCGCGCTTCCCGCGACGGATACGAGAGCACAAACAAAATCTTCCCCTCCGGATTTTCCTTCGGAACCCAGAATCCCTCCGGAGTCATGCCATGCTTTTTCACCAACGAAATCGCGTGGTTCTTCATCCGCGCGTGCACATCCGGCAACCGCTCACCCGCGGTGTAAATCCGCATCTCATAACAACGGGAGTCTCCCGCCCAAGCCGACACCGCCGATAAAACTGTCACGGCCACAGCCGTCACCCAACCCTTCAGTCCTTGTTTCGTCATACGCTCCTCCAAACGCAGACTCTGTGCCGACCGCATGGCACCCCCGTTGCTTAAATCCATCCCACTCAACCTCCCAACCCCATGAAAACTCTCCCCACACTCTTCCTCGCCTCCGCCCTCTCCTCTCTGCTCCCAGTCACGGCACAAACACCTTCCCCACAGGAACAAACCACGTTCCAAACCATTCATCCAAAGATGAATCTCGCAGAGGGCGACACCGTTGTCTTCCTCGGAGACTCCATCACCCACCAATGCCTCTATACCCAGTACGTGGAGGACTACTTCTACACCCGTCACCCCGGCACACGCCTCCGCTTCCATAACGCCGGCGTCGGCGGAGACCGCGCCCAAGACGCCCTCCGTCGGTTCGATGCGGACGTCGCTGCCTTCAAACCAAAATACGTCACCATCCTCCTCGGAATGAACGACGGAACCTATCGGGGCTTCGATCAACCCACCTTCGACACCTACGAAAGGGACATGAAAGAAGTCCTCGACCGCATCAAAGCCATCGGCGCCGTCGCGATTCCCATGACCCCCACCATGCACGACTCTCGCGCTCAACGCGTTCGCGGCAAAGCGCAAGAGCCTCGTGACACCTACTACAACGGCGTGCTCGCGTTCTACGGAACATGGCTCCGCGAACAGGCCGAATCCCGCGGCCTCGGCTTCGTCGATATGTGGAGCCCCCTCAACAACCTCACCCTCCAACAACGCAAAACCGACGCAAACTGGACCATGATCAAGGACGGCGTTCACCCCGGACCCGTCGGCCAAACCGTCATGGCCACCGCCATCATCAACGACATGGTCGCACGCGGCCCCGTCGCCCAAACCACCCTCACCTGGAACGCCGAAAAACCCGCTGGCCGCACCGCCAACGGAACCCTCTCCAATCTCGCCGCCACCGCCACCTCGCTGTCCTTTACCCTCGAATCAAAATCCCTGCCGTGGGTCCTCCCACCCGACGCCGCTGAAGGCGTCAAACTCACCAAACTCGGTCACCGATACAGCAACGAAAAGTTGGTCGTTAAAAATCTTCCCTCAGGCACTTACGAGCTCGCTATAGACGGCACCGTCGTCGGCTCATGGACCGACGCACAACTCTCGACCGGAGTCGAACTCGAGGAAAATCCAGCCACCCCTCAGTACCAACAAGCCGCCAAGGTCGCCGCGCTGAACAAAGAGCGAAACGATAAGTTCTACCAACCTATCCGCGGCCAATACTCACAACTCAAAGGCCGCCAACGAACCGTTCTCACCCTCGAACGCAACCAAAGCCCCGACCTCGCCAAAGCCAAAGAAGAGTTCGAAACCTGGCACAAAGAAATGCAGTCCAAGGTGGCCAACCTGCTGACCGATGCGCGCGCAGCCGAAGTCGCCATCTACGACGCCGCCCAACCCAAGCCACACCAATACACCCTCTCACGAAGCAAGTAACCTTATCCGCGCCCCCCTTCTCCCGACCGGAGAAGGGGCCCTCTGAGGCAGACAACGGTCGGCTCTCAAACACGTCCAGGCGCGCCACCCACGCCCCATCCACCGAACCCGCCTCACTTCCCAACGCCCAACCTCAACGCCAAACGCTCAGGTAACCCAGCATCCCGAATCTTTTGCTGAACCCGCTCAATCGGGTACTCCACTCGCCGCCAAACCACCACCTTCTCCGACGGGCTGTAAATCGCATACGACGCCCGTGGGTCCCCGTCCCGAGGTTGCCCCACAGACCCAACATTCAAAAAATACTTCTTCCCAGTCTCAATCGAGACGTGCGTCGCATCAATCTCCTCCACCATCACCCCGTTCTTCACGTACCCCACCGGAACATGGGTGTGACCATAAAAACATAACTGCGTGTTTTGATAGTTGAAACTCGCCGCAGCCTCCAACGCCGACAACACGTAACCCCATGCCGCTGGCGTGTCCAACGTGGCATGCGTCACCGTGAAATCGCGAACAATTCGCGAAAACTTCAAATCCCGTAACCACTGCTTGTCCACCTCACTCAAATGATCCCGCGTCCACTGAATCGCCTTTGCCGCTAATGAGTTAAATGTCGACAAATCCGTGTCCTCACTCGCCTGCTCGTCATGGTTCCCCTTCACCACCGGACACCCCAACTGCCGAATCAGTTCCACACACTCCGACGGATTCGCGTTGTACCCAACCACATCCCCCAAACAGGCAAAATGCGTCACCTCAAACGAACGGGCATCCGCCAGCACCGCTTCGAGCGCCTCCAGGTTAGCATGAATATCACCGAAAATCGCAAATCGCATGGTTGAGGGGAGCAGCCTACTTTCGGCAGGCCGACAGACCCGTAATCATCGCCACTAGGCCCCGCAGTTCAAGAAACAAGGCACCTCATGCGGTTTTGTCGTCCACCCCGTCAGAATCACCCGAGGCCGGTTTGCCATTTCCATCTTTCGCCAGCATCCTCACCCCCATGCACTCGGCCCTGACACGTCGAAATGTCCTCGCCTCCCTCGCCCTCTCCTCCCTCGGCGCCGCCGCATACGCTCGCCTCCTCGAACCCCAGTCCCTCCGCCTCCGCAAAGTCTCCATCCCCCTCGACCAACTCCCCCCTGACCTCGAAGGACTTCGCATCGTTCAACTCTCCGACTTTCACTGCGAACCGTTTACCCCCCTCTCCTTTCTCTCCCGCGCAGCTGAAACCGCCTCCCAACTCAACGCCGACATCGTCGCCCTCACCGGCGACTTTATCGACAGCCGCCCCAGCGCAATCGAAGAACTCGCGCCCATCCTCGCAAAAATCAACTCCCGCCTCGGTACCTTCGCCATCAACGGAAACCATGACGTTCGAAAAGCCGGCACCCTCGTCGAACAACACCTCTCCCATCACGGCATCCATTTTCTTAAAAACCGCACGCAAACCGTAACCATTCGCGACCACTCCATCCACCTCGCCGGCACTGACTCCCTCTTCGGCTCCCTCGACCTCAACAAAACACTCAAAAACATCCCACCCCAAGGGTTCACCATCCTCCTCGCCCACGAACCGGACGTCGCCGACCTCGCCGCCTCCTCCGGTAAAGTCGCACTCCAACTGTCAGGACACAGTCACGGCGGACAAATCCGTATCCCTGGTCTCCCTCCACCCTACCTCCCCGTTGGCGGGAAAAAATATCCGCGAGGACTTTACCGCCTCGGCGAAACCGCACTCTTCACGTCAATCGGACTCGGCACCACCCAGTTTCCCCTCCGGCTAGGATGCCCGCCCGAGGTCGTCGAAATCACGCTCACCCGCAACGCCATACGCTCGAAAGAATGAATCTCACAGAATCTCCTGCCCGCTCATCCTTCGCACAACGATTCGGTAAGTTCATCCGCTTTTCTCACACCATTTTCGCGCTCCCCTTCGCGCTGGGCGCGATGATCACCGCAGCTAACGGCGACCTCACCCCCCCGCAACTCGGATGGATCCTCGGCTGCGTCGTGTGCGCACGAACCGTGGGAATGTGCTTCAACCGGCTTGTCGACTGGGATTTCGACAAAACAAACCCGCGCACCGCTGACCGTCACACCCTCATCACAAAAACCCAAGGCTGGACGATTCTCGCCGTCGCCGCCTCGGCAGCAGCGTACTGCACGTTCCGACTCAACCCCCTCTGCTTCGCCCTCTCACCCGTCATGCTCGCTCTGGTCTGCTTCTACTCTCTCACCAAACGGTTCACCGCATTCTCTCACTTCTTTATCGGACTCGCCCTCGCTCAAGCCCCCATCGGCGCATGGGCCGCCATTCAAAACTCCCTCTTCGACCTGCCCCCCGTTCTCCTCGCGTCCGGCGTGCTTCTCTGGACCTTCGGATTCGATCTCATCTACTCAACTCTAGACACCCAACACGACCAACGACTGGGCCTCTTCAGCTTCCCCTCGCGCTACGGCATCCCTGCCGCATTGCGACTCGCCAAAGCACTCCACCTCCTCGCCGCCTCCGCATTCATCGCCTTCGGCGTCGTCGCAAATCTCAGTCTCCCGTACCACGTCGCCTCAGGACTCAGCGCCGTCGCCCTCCTCGTAGAACACCAACTCGCAGCAAAGGCAGACCCCAGTGCCATCAACAAGGCATTCTTCACCGTGAACGCCATCGTCAGCGTGCTGCTCCTCGCCGGAATCATCCTCCACTTCACCCTTCCTCACGCCGCCCCCCACTAACCCCACGCCGCTATCGCCTCACCCGCCAATCCGAAACGGCAACGGTTCCCCATCCAATCCCGCCCGCAAGTTCGCTAACGAACGCTCCGCCATCTTCTTGCGCGTCTGCACCGTCGCACTCCCCAAATGCGGCGCAATCACCACATTCCGCATCGACAACAACGGGTGATCCCGAGGCAACGGCTCAGGCTCCGTCACATCAATCCCAGCGCCGGCAATCAACCCCGTCCGCAACGCCTCCACCAGCGCACCCGTATCCACTACGCCGCCCCGCGCAATATTCACCAGCACCGACGTACGCTTCATCCGAGAAAACGCCCGCGCATCCATCAATCCGCGCGTCTCCCCCGTCAGCGGACAACACAACACGATAAAATCTGACTCCGCCAACAAGGCATCAAACCCTGCATACTCCACCCCAATCTCCCCCTCAGCATCCAATCTCCTCGACCGGTTATGATAAAGCACTCGCATCCCAAACCCGCGCCCGCGCCGAGCCACCTCCAATCCAATCCGACCCATCCCCACAATCCCTAACGTGCTGGAATGAACCTCCGTCCCTAAAAGGTAACCCGGATCGTAAACCGTGAACTCAGCCGATCTCGCGTACGCATCCCCCTCAACCACCCGCCGAGCACAAGCCAACAACAACGCAAACCCCATATCCGCCGTCGCCCCATCCAAAATCCCCGGCGTATTCCCAACCGGAATCCCGCGCAGCGCCGCCGCAACCAAATCAATGTGGTCCACGCCAACCCCATAGTTGCTAACCACTCGTAACCGCGGAAACCGATCCATCATTGCCCCATCAACCCGCGGATGCCCATAGGTGTAAATCGCTTCCACCAAACCATCGTCCGAACCCGCTTCCTCCGACCATTCCACCCAACTCACCTTCCCCAACATCGATTCCAAAATGAACGGCGCCAAAGGACCATCCGCCATCACCCGAGGTAACACTTCCAGACTCATACCCAAAAAATGCAGCTTACCCATCCCGCTGCCAACACCAACCTCTGCCCCACCCATCCCCCAACCATCCAAAATCTTCCAAACACATCCCATGACTTGACGAACCCCCTCCCCGTCCCCGCCAATACCCAGCAGCACAAGCGTATGTCCCGCCCCCTCCACCTCTCCCTCCTCTCCCTCCTCAGCCTCTCCGCCCTCCTCGCCGCCTGCACCCACGTCGGCCCCCCAACCCCAACCGGTTTGCCGCCCGTCACAAAAGCCTCAGCCGCCGTCGTTCGCCCAGCCCCTGACCTCTCCTTCCAAACCCCGTCCGGAAACAAAACCCTCGCCCAACTCAAAGACCACCCAGTCGTCCTCCTCCTCGGCGACCGCACCTCACGCTCACGCGTCAAAGAACAAACCGACCTCCTCGAATCCTTCTACTCCAAACTCTCAGCCCGCAAAGTTATCTTCCTCTCCGCTTTCACAAACCCCGTCGATTACGAAGTAAAGTCCAACATCCCCTTCACGCCTGTCCGTAACCCCCAAGCCACTTTCAACGCCTTCAAACAACTCGCTCAAACCTCCGACCAATCCGCAAAAGCACCCGCCATCGCCATCATCGGACCCGACGGAAATGTCGATTACCTCGGAGAAAAAATCCTCACCGGCGAACGCGTCCGCGAAATCCTCCTCAACAACCACTCCGTCCAAAACAAATCCCGCCGCCCAGTCGAGTAACCCCGCCGCGACCACCCATAGGTCCCATAGGTCCCATAGGTCCCATAGGTCCCATAGGTCCCATAGGTCCCATAGGTCCCATAGGTCCCATAGGTCCCATAGGTCCCATAGGTCCCATAGGTCCCATAGGTC
>JBEEPE010000318.1:0-2507 GCA_041191265.1 Verrucomicrobiota bacterium
CGCCACCACTTCCCTCGGTAACACATCCTTCACGCCTCCCGGACGCACCCGATAAATCCCGCCCACCCGACTGCCCGTGCTCCCAAAAATCTGGAACCCCGCCAAATACAGCCTCCCATCCACCGGACTCATCCGCCCGTTCAACAGCCCTGACGGAAACCCGCCCAAAACCGGCACAACCGCCCCCTGCTGACGCTCCCGATCCAGCAAGACCGTAAAAATCTCCGGACGCCCGTAGCCGATGTGAATCAACGCCCCATTCAACCCCGCCATCGCCGGAACCCGCCCCTCCCGGCCCTTCAACCACACCTGACTCGCCCCCGACTGATTCACAAAGTGCGGAATCCAAACCTCTGGCGGCGCAATCGGCGCCGGATGCCGTGCATTCGCCCCAAACTTCTCAGGCTGAAACCCATAGTAGCCACCGTCCTCCACACGATACACCGGCGTCGCGGGCTTCCAGTTACCCTGCTGGTCACTCGCCGTCAGCACCCCTGTCTCAGCATCATACCCCAAGTACGGCTGCCGAAAGCCCGACGCCACCACGCGATATGACATACCGTCCGCCGATACCTTCGCCACCACGCCATTGTTTCTCCCAATCGTCGATCCAATCTGCCCCCCCAGCGCCACAAAAAATCCGCCATCCTTCGCGGCGATGAGATCCATCGGATAGTTCCGCGTTTCAGCCGATTGCGCGACAATGTTGGAAAAGTTTTCGTACCAATCCGCCTCGCCGTCCCCGTCCAAATCCTGCAACCGAACAATCCCGTTCCGATCAAACACATGCAACAACCCACCCTGAACACACAGGCTCTGCGGCTCGTTCAAACCCGACGCAAACCGGCGCCAACGCGCCTGATCAGAACCCAACCCCTCCACCAACCAAACATCCCCGTCAAACGTCAAAACCGCCGCACGGCCCGTCTCAAAATATTCAAGATCCACCGGCCGAACATTGCGCCGCCACGGATTGGGCATCGGCAACGGAACATCATCGAAAACCCAGGCCGCATCCCGCTTCGCCCCCTGCACCGCCCCACCCACCACCTCCTCCGGCCAGCGCGGCACCACCGCCACCCTCGATGTCGGCAACGCCACCACATCCACCCGAACCCCACCATCACTCCCCGTGCGCACCCGATGAGCCGTGGACTCCGACGATGCCGTCAATCGCAGCCACGCTTCAGGACCCGCCCCCGTCCGAAGCAAAACCGGACTCGACCGCGGCCCAACCTCAATCCGTCGCTCCACCCCCGCCTCATCCGCCACAAGGCGCTCAATCACCGCCACGCCACCCACCGTATACTCAAGCCGAGCCGTCGTCCCCTCCCGCCGAATCCCCGAAAACCGTCCCACCTCATGCGGCAGCGGACCCAGCCCAACCTCCCCAACTTCCGCCGCCCCACGCTCCCGAGGATCCTTCAAAAGCGCCTCCCCAACCCCAACCCCGGGTAACAGCGGCATCACCAAAAGAGGCCGTCCCAACGGCCGCGGAAGCTCCTTCTGCCCCGACGCCGCCTTCCGGTTCGGTAATCGATAACTCCCGGACGCCATCCCATCCATCGTCAGATACTCGCCGTCCTCCGTTTGCTTCCAAATGACCGCCCATCGCAAAAGGTCAGGATCAAAGCACCCAAACACCCCGTGGCCAGCAGGCACAATGATTCCGCGCGGCGTCAGATTATCCGCCAGAGGCTCAGTCCCAAACTTCCGCGCATCCACTGTCTGCGTGAAGAACGGCACACCCGCCTCCACATAACTCCCAAACTCCGAGTTCAATGCGAGATGCCCCTTCTCCTGCGCAAACCCAATAGCCAAAAAGGCCATGAAAAACGCAACCGCAACCACCCTTCGATTCATCCGCAAACTCATACCTTCAGCCAAGCAACCGAAGAGCCACTCCGAACCCCAAACACGTCACCCCAACACGCACGTCTCCGCATCAAACCTAACCAAACCGATCCGGCGAAAATAACCCCACCGGCACCTCCGGCTCTCGACCACCAACCACCGAAGCCACCAACCGCCCCGTCCCCGGTGCCAAACTCAACCCCATCATCGCGTGACCCGTCGCCACCACCACATTCGACCACCGGCCCGTCCGTCCCAAATAAGGCAACCCATCCGGTGAACACGGACGCATCCCCTGCCACGGCTCAATCCCCTCAAACTCGCGTTCCTCAAACTGTGGATAATACCGCACAAACGCCCTCCCAAGCGCAGCCACCCTCTCCGGATTCACCGGACGCCCCATCCCCGCTAACTCCATCGTCCCACCCACGCGCAGCGCACCCGCCATCGGCGTCACCGCCACGCGGTCCTCACACAAAATCGAGCACACCTCCGGCAACTGTCGCGGTTCGCTCAACGTTAACGAATACCCGCGCCCCGGTTGCATCGGTAGCCGCAATCCCAAACCCTCCACCACCACGTCCGACCACGACCCGCCGCAAACCACAAACTCGTCCGCCTCAACGCACTCCCCCTCCGACGTACGCACACCG
>JBEEPE010000319.1:0-5127 GCA_041191265.1 Verrucomicrobiota bacterium
ATGGTCACGTTACGTTTGACATTGAGTGAGCCAATTCTCTGAGAGTGAGCGGCTAAGCCGTGCTTTGTGATCACCTCTGTGAATGTGGTGATGTCTGTTTTCTTGATCTGCACGACGGCACCGAGTTCTTCGGAGAAGAGAGCTGGGAAAACGGGAGTCGCGGGACTCAGGTGGACATTCACGCCGGTGTTTCCGGCAAAAGCCATCTCGGTGAGACAGGCGAGGAGGCCGCCGTCGGATCGGTCGTGGTAGGCGAGCAGGAGGTGTTTCGCGCCGAGTTCCTGTGTGGCGTCCCAGAAGGCGCGGAGGAGCGCGGGGTGGTCGACGTCCGGACAGTCGGCGCCGGTTTGGTTGTGGGTTTGGGCGAGAATAGATCCGCCGAGTCGATTTTTTCCCTGTCCAAGGTCTATCAACCACAGTTCGGAATCTTGTTCGTCGCGAATGAGTTGTGGGGTGAGGGAGAGGCGTACGTCGCGAACTGGGGCGAATGCGGATACGATGAGGCTGACGGGGGCGGTGACGCGTCGGCGTTGACCATCTTGTTCCCAGACGGTGCTCATGCTCATGGAGTCTTTGCCTACGGGGATGGTGATTCCGAGTTCGGGACAGAGCTCGAGTCCGACGGCTTTTACGGCAGCGTAGAGGTCGGCGCCGTCGCCGGGGATGGCGGGGGCGGCCATCCAGTTTGCGGAGAGGTTGACTTTCCCGATGGCACCGATTTGGGCGGCGGCGAGGTTGGTCAGCGCTTCTCCGACGGCGAGGCGTGCGGAGGCAGCGGCGGAATGGATTGCGACGGGGGTGCGTTCGCCCATCGACATGGCTTCGCCGGTGAAGACGTCGAAGGTGGCGGCGGTGACCGCGCAATCGGCAACAGGAACTTGCCAAGGGCCAACCATTTGGTCGCGCGAGACGAGGCCGGTCACGGTACGGTCGCCGATGGAAATGAGGAAGGTTTTGTCAGCGACAGCGGGGTGAGCGAGAACGCGATGGATGGCGTCCTTGAGTTCGAACAAACTTTCGTCGAGGGGTTTGAGCGGGCGTATGAGGGAGGTGTCGCGACGGTGCATGCGCGGTGGTTTTCCGAGGAGCACTTCGAGGGGGAGATCGATGGGGGTATTTTTGAAATGGGAATCGGACAGCACGAGGCGGCGTTCTTCGGTGGCTTCACCGACGACAGCGAAGGGGCAGCGTTCGCGGTGACAGATGGCGGTGAAGGTGGCGAGTTGAGCGGCGGGGACGGAGAGGACGTAGCGTTCTTGGGATTCGTTGCACCAGATTTCGACGGGGCTCATGCCGGGTTCGTCATTTGGGACGGTGCGGAGTTCGAAGGAACCGCCGCGTCCTCCGTCGTTGACGAGTTCGGGAAGTGCGTTGGAGATACCGCCGGCGCCGACATCGTGGATGAAGGCGATGGGGTTGTGTTCGCCGAGTGCCCAGCAGCGGTCGATGACCTCTTGGCAGCGGCGCTGCATTTCGGGGTTTTCGCGTTGGACGCTGGCGAAGTCGAGGTCTTCGTGTCCGGAGCCGCTGGCCATGGAGCTGGCTGCACCGCCGCCGAGACCGATGAGCATGGCTGGGCCGCCGAGGACGACGAGTTTATCGCCGGGATGGATGGCGCCTTTGCGGACGTGCTGGGCTTTGATGTTGCCGAGGCCGCCGGCGAGCATGATGGGTTTGTGGTAGCCACGGATTTCAGGACCGTTGGCGCTGGGGACTTCGGCTTCGTAAGTCCGGAAGTAGCCGTTGATGGCGGGACGTCCGAACTCATTATTGAAAGCGGCACCTCCGAGCGGGCCTTCGAGCATGATGTCGAGGGCGGAGACGATGCGTGCGGGTTTTCCGGAGTCCGTTTCCCAAGGTTGGACGGCGCCGGGGATGCGGAGATTGGAAACGGTGAATCCGGTGAGTCCGGCTTTGGGTTTGGAGCCGCGTCCGGTGGCACCTTCGTCGCGGATTTCGCCGCCTGAGCCGGTGGCGGCGCCTGGGAAGGGCGAGATGGCGGTGGGATGGTTGTGGGTTTCGACTTTGCAGAGGATGTGAATGTCTTCGGGGTGCGCGGCGTACTCGCCGGTTTCGGGCTGGGCGTAGAAACGGCCGCCACGCGTTCCTTCGAGAACAGCGGCGTTGTCTTTGTAGGCGGAGAGGATTCCGTCCGAATGGAGTTCGAACGTGTTTCGGATCATTTGGAACAGGGATTTGTCGGCGGGTTGGCCATCGATTTCCCAGGTCGCGTTAAAGATTTTGTGTCGGCAATGTTCGGAGTTGGCTTGGGCGAACATCATGAGTTCAACGTCGCTCGGGTTTCGGGCGAGGGCGTTGAAGTTGGTGAGCAGGTAGTCGATTTCGTCTTCGGCGAGGGCGAGACCGAGTTCGCGGTTTGCGGTTTCGAGTGCGGCGCGACCGTTCTCCAGTACGGGGACGGTGGCGAGCGGGCGCGGGGATTGTTGGGAGAAGAGAACGTCGAGCGTGGAAGCGTCTTCGAAAACGGATTGCGTCATCCGGTCGTGGATACGGGCCTTGATGGTTTCGAGTTGTTTTGGGGAGGGGTTGGCGAGAGTGAGTTGGAATTCGGTGGCGCGTTCGATGCGCAGGATGTTGCCGAGGCCGCAGATGTGTGCGATGTCGGTGGCTTTGGAGGACCAAGGGGAGATGGTGCCGGGGCGAGGCGTGACGATGAGGGTGAGGCCTTCGGTGCCGCTGGTGGAGGCGTTGCGGCGTGGGCCGTAGGTGAGGAGGTGGGATAGGATCTCGTGTTGCGCGTTGGAGAGTGGGGCGGAGGTGTTGACGAGGTGGAGGAAGGTCGATGCGAGAGCGGTGACGGGGATGCCGGCTTCCTGAAGGGAGCGGAGGAGCGCATTTTTTCGGAAGTCGGAGAGGGCGGCGGAACCGCGGAGGGTGAGCATGGCGGGTGGCGGAGTGTTAGACCGTCATGTTAACGCGCTGGGGTTGGGATGCGAGCACGCATCCTTTCGTGAGGGGCGTGTTGGGGTTGCTGCCCCTCTCTGATGGGCGGGGGTGGGCGCCTCAGCGGAGGTTTCGTTGCTGGGCGTACTCGGGGTACTTGGTGCGGAGACGGTTCAGCGTGTCGGCGGCCTCTTTGGTTTTGCCGGATTTTTGATAGGCGGCGAGGGCTTTTTCGAGGGCTTTTGGGGTGACGGCTTCGTCGTCGAGGACGACGGCAACGGTCATGTAGGCTTTGGCAGCGGCGTCTGGGTTGCCTTTTGCGAGTTCGAGGTCTCCGAGGAGGATGCGTGCTTCACCGTTCAGGGGGCCTTCGGCTTGGAGGCGGATAGTTTCGTCGAGGGTTTTTCGTGCGGCCTCTTCGTCGCGGGCGGCGACGAGGGCGCGGCCTTTGATGAGGAGACCTTTTGCGCGAACTGGGGGTTCTTGGGTTTCTTGGAGGAAGTGTTCGATGGATTGAACGGCGGGGCGGTTGTTGCCGGTCTCGACCTGGGCTTGAGCGAGGAAGTACCAGTCAGCGGCGCGGACGTCTTCGTTTTTGGAGAGGAGTTCGAGGGATTCCTGAGCGTTCTTGAAGTTTTTCTGATCGAAGAACTTGGAAGCGATCCAGCGGAGGACATCGGAGGGAACTTTTCCTTTTCCTTTTGTTTTGTAGTCGTTGATGCGTTGGAGGGTGGCGTCGGTGTCCTCTTGGTAGTAGGCGCAGAGCATGAGTTGCATGCTGTCTTCTTCGAAGAAGCGGTCGCCGTTGAGTTCGCGGGATTTTGCGAGGTGGGTGGCGGCGGTTTTGTAATCTTTGGCTTGGAACGCGGTGCTACCGATGTGGTGGTGTGCTTCGCCGGCGAAGGCGGATTTCGGGTATTCTTTGAGGAGGGTGTCGTACCATTTTACCATGCCTTTGAGGTCATCGGATTCGCCGCGCATGAGGGCGAGCAGGCGAATGGCGCTTTCGCGTTCTTCGGCTTTTGGATGTTTCTCGATGAGGAGGGTGTAGGTTTTTTCGGCTTCGACTTTTTTCCCGGTACGTTGGAGGGCTTCGGCGTTCCAGATGAGGGCGTTGAGAACGAGGCGGTGTTGCGGTTGGCTGGTGATGAGGGAGCGGGTGGCGGAGATGACTTCCTCGTGGTTGTTGGTGCGTCGGGCGCAATCGGCGAGGCGGATGAGGGCGTCGCCGAGTTCGTCGCCTTTGAGGACGTTGATTTTGATGATGTCGCGGTAGGCGGTGAGTGCGGTGGCGAAGTCTTCTTTGGCGCGGAGAAACTCGGCCTTCATGCGGAGCGCGGTGAGGCGGTTGTTTTGGTCGCGATGGGTTGCGAGGAAGGCGTCGATTTCTTCGGCGGTTTTTGGGTTATCGGTGCGGTAGAGGCAGCGGAGGCGTTCGAAGGCGGCTTCTTTGGCGGCGGGCGTTTCCGGGGCGGAGCGGATAATGCGGTCGTAGACGGCAAGAGCTTCGGCGTGTTTGTTGAGCTGGCGGTAGGCGTTTGCCACGAGCACGAGCGATTGGGGGATCTTGGCGGCGTCGATGGAGTTTTCGATTTGTTTGTAGCGCGAGAGGACGGCGTCGAACTTTTCCTTGAAGAAATCGCCGCGCATGAGGGCGAGGTGAAGGATGTCGCGCCATTCTTGGGTGTGTGGACTTTTGACTGCGATTTCGAGGAGGGGAGTGGCCTCGTCGACTTTGTTGGCGTCAGAGAGCCAGAGGCCAGCCATGGCGGCGCTGCGCGCGGCGAGATTTTCATCGGACGCGGCGTTTTTGCCCGAGGCGAGCTCTTTCATCCGTGCGATGGCGTCCTGATCCTTGCCATTTTCTTTGAGCAGGAGGGCGAGGGTGTGGCGGCATTCGTCACGGAACTGGTGTGGTTCTGTGGCGTCGGCAAGCTCTTGATAGGCGGCGCGGGCTTCGGCACGGCGGTTGAGGTTTTGGAGGGATTTTGCGGAGTAGAACTTAATGACGAGGAGGATGTTGGGATCGGTGAGGTGTTTGGCGGCAGTTTGAAAATAGGTGATGGCATCGGCGCTGTTGCCGGATTCGTGGGCGGCTTCTGCGAGACGGAATGCGGCTGGGCCGGCGAAAGGGCCCTCCGATTTCGAGGCTTCGAGGTATTTCTTGTAGTAGAGGAGGGCGGAGTTGTTCAGGTCGGTCCGGCGATAAGCTTCGGCGAGGTG
>JBEEPE010000320.1:0-4216 GCA_041191265.1 Verrucomicrobiota bacterium
ACGGCGGTTCCGCATGGCAACCGGCCGTCACCATGGCCAAATACGGCTCCAGTCCATGGGGTGACGCGCTCTCGGGCAAACCCGGCAAAGGCGGAGGGGGAAACTCCTCGTCCACGCTTCCGGAAGACATCACCGCGCCCGCTGGATTCAAAGTTCAGCACCTCTACACCGTCCCAAAACCGGATCAAGGTTCATGGGTCTCCATGACCGTCGACCCGAAAGGACGCCTCATCTGCGGCGACCAGTACGGCGCGTTGTATCTCGTAACCCCTCCTGCCATTGGTCAAACCGGCGAAACGAAAGTCGAACTCCTCGACGTGAATATTGGCGGCGCACACGGCCTCCTGTACGCATTCAACTCCCTCTACGTCGTACTCAACGAAAAGGGTTCGCCAAAAGCAGGCGGAAAATCGACCGGCCTCTACCGCCTCATCGACAAGGACGGTGACTGTCATTTCGACGAACCCGTCCTCCTCGCAGAAACGGCTGGCGGCGGCGAACACGGCCCTCATTCCATCCAACTCTCACCTGACGGAAAGAGCATCTATTTCAACGGCGGAAACCACGTCGACCTGCCGAAAAACCTCAACGCATCCCGCCTCGTGAACAACTCGTGGGACGAAGACCACATCCTCCCGCGGATGTGGGATGCAAACGGACACGCCCGCGGCAAAATGGCACCCGGTGGCTGGATTTGTAAAACCGACCCCGAGGGTAAGAAGGTGGAACTCATCTGCATGGGTTTCCGAAATGAATTCGACTTTGCCTTCGACACCGCAGGCCGCATGTTCAGCTATGACGCTGACATGGAATGGGATATCGGAACCCCATGGTACCGTCCAACCCGGATCAATCATTGCGTGAGCGGGGCTGACTTCGGATGGCGCAGCGGCAGCGGTAAATGGCCAAATCACTACCCTGACAGCCTGCCGTCCTGCGTCGACATCGGCCCCGGATCTCCCACTGGAGTCGCCTCCGGAGTGGGTGCAAAGTTTCCCGCCAAGTACCAGCGCGCAATCTTCGCGAACGACTGGACCTACGGGACCATGTACGCGATTCACATCGAACCCGTCGGAGCCGGCGTGAAAGCCGTTAAGGAAGAGTTCATTTACGCCCGTCCCTTGCCGCTCACCGATGTCGTCATCCATCCGAAAGACGGTGCGATGTATTTCATGATTGGCGGACGCCGCACCCAAAGCGCCTTGTACAGAGTCACCTATGAGGGATCAGAGAGCACTGCTCCCGCAGCTCCTCTCGCCCTCACCGCTGCCGAAAAACAGCGCGAAGAGCTGGAGAAGTTTCATGGCACAGCTCCGTCGCCCGAAGCTGTCACCAAGGCTTGGAGCGCTCTAGGATCGAACGATCGCAACCTTCGCTTCGCCGCGCGCGTCGCGCTCGAACACCAACCGGTCGCCTCTTGGTCTGAAAAAGCCCTGTCGGAAAAGGATGCGCAAACCCTCATCGAATCCATGATCGCCCTGGCGCGGATTGGCCGCACCGAGACTCATGTTGAAAAACCCGACCCCGCCAAGAAACCCGCAGCGGGAGCCTCATCGGCCGCCGTCGGACCAACCAGCGGGGCTGACGCAAAACTCCAGCAACGAATTCTTGAAGCCCTCGGGCGTCTCGATTTCGCGAAGCTGAGCCTCGACCACCAACTCCAACTAGCGCGGGCCTACCAGCTTGCGTTCACCCGCTTGGGCAAACCCGACAGCGCCACCCTCGCTCGCGTCGCAGAGCGATTGGATCCGGTTTACCCCAGCAAGGATGACCAACTCAACCGTGAGCTCTGCCAGTTGCTCGTGTTCGTCGAATCAAAAACCGTCGCAGCAAAAACGCTCGGACTCATCGCAACGGCAAGAGCAGACGACGCAGCCATCGCGTCAGACGCGCTCCTCGAACGCAACGGGGGCTACGCCCGCGCCGCTCAGGAAGCCCAAGCCACCCGTCCGAACAGCCAGCAAATCAGCCTCATTTTTGCGATGAGGAACTGTAACTCGGGATGGACACCAGAGCTCCGAAAGACTTTCTTCTCGTGGTTCCCTGTGATTCAGAAGTGGAAGGGTGGGAACAGCTTCAAGGGTTTCCTCGAAAACTCCCGCAAAGAAGCCCTCGCCCTCGTCGGATCCGAAACCGAGCGCAGCGCGCTAGATAAACTCTCTCAAAACAAAGAGAGCGGGCTCCCAGCGAACATCACCCCTCCGAAAGGACCAGGCCGCGCTTACAGCACCGATGATATCGTGAAGCTCACCCAAGGCGGGCTGAAAGGACGTGATTTCGCCTCCGGCAAAAACCTGTACGCAGCCACGATGTGCGCCACCTGCCACCGATTCGGTGGAGACGGCGGCAGCATCGGACCCGACCTGACTGGCGCCGGCAACCGTTACAGCATCAAGGACCTCGTGGAAAACATCACCGAGCCGAGCAAGGTCATCAGTGACCAGTACGGCTCACATCTCCTAGAGAAAACCGATGGTTCCCTCGTGGTTGGCCGCATCATCAGTGAGGAAAACGGAAAGGTGAACGTGATGACAAATCCATTCGCGCCAGCCCTTCTCTCAACCCACGAATCAAAAGACATCAAATCCCGCAAGGATCACAACGTCAGCATGATGCCACCAGGGCTCATCAATACCCTCAACGAAGACGAACTCAAAGATCTGCTCGCTTACCTCCTCAGCGGAGGGAACCCGCAGGACAAGATGTTCGCCAAGTAACGGGAACTATTCCGCCAAAACGCCCGGTCGCAAAACGCGCCGGGCGTTTTCTTTTTCACACCCGCCTCCACTCATGACCGGAGCACCTCGCAACACGCACGGGAATCACACTGTCCGTCAACAGTTCACGGGGAAAATCCTTACTCGTCGCCTGAGATCCAAACTCCACGCGGCAAGGAATCTGTTACTGTTTGATTCATCCAACCCTATGAAGCGTTTTCTCCGTTCAATCCTCTTGCACACCCTCGTGGCGACCACACTCGCCAGCGCGCACGCTGGTTCAGTCATCGAATGCGAGTGGATCTTTTCCGGCGGAGGCGACAAAAGCGACAAGGCCAGAGGCGTCGCTTTTGACCGTCAAGGCAACGCGTTTCTCGCCGCAGAAACCACGGGAGATTCGAGCTTCGGGTCCCTTACGCACCGCTCAGCCGGCGGGATGGACTGCGTCCTCATCAAACTTGATCCCGAGGGACGTCCTCTCTGGCTCCGTTCCATTGGCGGAAGCGCCATCGACCGCGCCTATGCCGTCGCCTGTGACGAACAGGGAAACGCATACATCACAGGCCACTACGAAAGCACCGACGCTATCGCTGACAACATCAAGCTGCCAAACGCCGGAAGCTATGATCTTTTCGTTGCCAAGTACTCGCCAGAGGGACGACTTCTTTGGATCCGAACTGGAGGCGGCCCAGGTTATGACTACGGACACGCCATCACCGTCGACAAAAAAGGGCAGGTGATCGTCAGCGGTAGCCTCGCGGCAGGAGGAAAACTCGCTGACAAGACCAGCGTGCCCGAAGGTTCTCCTAGCGCGGTTTTCTGCGCGAAGTACGACGCGGAGGGCACCCTGCTCTGGGCCAAGACAACGTCCGGCTCTCTCGGCGGCAGCGGCCATGGCATAGCGACCGATGGCGAAAATGACATTTTTATCGGCGGCTCACTGAGCGGCTCAGGCAACCTGTTTGGAACGGAAGTAAAACCCGAGAAAACCTCCGCATTCGTTTGTAAACTCGACGCTTCCGGCAACATCCTCTGGCATCATCTCTCCAAGGGCAGCCCCTCCGCCGTGTACCACGAGATCACATGCGACGCCTCCGGCCGCGTCTGGGCCGTTGGCATGTTCAAAGGATCCGTCTCCATCGATGCAACGACCTACACCAGCACCAACGACAAAGACAACGACGGCATCATCGTCAGCCTCGATCAAAAAGGCCGCGTCCAGTGGACCAAAAACATGTCCGGACCTGCGACGGATTACTGTCTCGGGGTGGCGGTCGACGAACATGGGACGGCGTTCGTCTGTGGAGACTTTCACGGTGAAACCACTCTCGCTGGAAAGCGTCTCTCCTCCATGGGAAGCGGCGACCTTTTCATCGCTGCATTCGACCCTGCGGGCAATCTGGACTGGCTCCAACAAGCGGGTGGGGCAGGAAATGACAGCGCCTACCCCATTGCGTTCCGCGCTCCAGACCAGTTGCTCATCGGTGGCTCAATCTCCG
>JBEEPE010000321.1:0-32723 GCA_041191265.1 Verrucomicrobiota bacterium
AGATAAGCGCGATTGGTCGAAACACCCGGACGATACCCCACTTGATTCACCTTAATGCTCCAACAAACCGTCGAGTCCTCATCGAACTGCAACACGCCCGCGCGCCCGTCCCCACCGCGAACTTCCACCTTTGCGCGCGCCCCCACGGGGGTCGGCAATCGCAAGTAAACCATGTCGGCAACGCGACTCAGCGGCATCGAATCCAACGCCGGCGCATCCGTCGCAGAATCTGCAGGCACCCCATCCACCGAATGCGCCCACACCGTCACATCCGCAGGCCTCTTCCCATTAACCGTCCAGAAGGACGCTCGATTCATTGAAGCAAAAAGCTCACGATGCAACGTGTTCTGCACCAGCAGAGTGCGGTAATGCTTTGATTTCTCAAGATACCAGCCTTTCTTCCCCTCCGCTTGTAGCCGCGCATGGTCCGCACGGTCTTTTTCAAGCTCCGCTTTGAACAGTGAGTCTCGGGCAGCCAAAATTTCAGCCGTCGGATCAACCACCGCACATAGCCAATCCGGCGAGAGCAACCGAACCTCTTTCAACGCCTCGGGGGCAGCTTCAGCCACCGAGCCGAATGAAATCCAAGAGCAGCCAACCACCATGGCGAGGGCAGTTCGTCCGAAACGCGTCGTATGATTCATAGGGGGTAGAAACGGCGATCCAAAGGGTGAACAGACAACCTGCCACCAACTTCGTCACCGCCCCGAACTCCCTGAGCACAAAGAGTTCCCCGAACCAACAGCCGAGCACCCAGTTTTAGCCCAGCCTACTTCTGGCCACTACGCCGCCTGAGGAAGGTCGGCACGTCAAGATCCTGCCCGTCAATCACCGTCTGGGACGTTTCTTGGAAATGCCCTCGCTGAACCGGCTCAAACTGCATTTGCTCGGGCTCAACCCCACCGCTACCCGGCTTGGCAGGCGCTTTCTTCAACGGTGATTGCGCAGCGGCGGACTGCACGCCCGTTGGCGCGGACGAGGATGCCGGAGGACGCGAAGACCCCATCTCGGACGTTCCCCGTCGAGAAGCCTCATCCGCTCGCGATGAGGCTGGAGATGCCGGAGCACTGGGCACCGACTCCGCGCGCGGGGCTGGAGCGGATGCGGCAACCGCTTGCTCAGCACTGGCTTCAGCGAGGTAAGCAGACCAACTTTTCGCTGGTTTCGTGACAATCCCTGCGCTCGGCGAGGGAGCCGCTGGGGAGGCCGTGCTACCTGCGCTGCCAGCACTAGTAATCGGAGATGCCGCGGGTCGCTCGGGTTCCGAGCCCAGCGGAACCGCGGACGCAGCCGGCGCATTCACCAACCCGCCCGAAACTTCACCCTTTCGCCAATGCGACGCAATCCGCTCTGCAGCAGAGCCCAACACCCCAACCACAACTTCCCCCGAAGCAGTCTTCCGCTCCTCAGAGGGAGCTGCCTTAACTTCTGTCGGAGGCTCCTCAAATGGCAAATCCTGCTCTCCGGCGAGCGCACGACGCGCTTTTACCGATTCAGACGACTCAGGCTCCTTGCGCCGCTCACGCCGCGGAGTGCCCGCAGCAATGCCAGCAATCAGCGTCAACCCCACCCGTCCCGCCAAAGCGCCATCAACCGCCAATCCAAAAAACGTTTCGATATGAGCCGGCACCCTCGAGCGCAAATCAGACATCACCGACTCGGCCTCTTCCCATCGAAAATCAGGGCCGGCAACAAGATGCGCAAATACGCGGACTGCGTCTCGCAAATCATGCCCGCCTTGCATTAGTGGCGATTTCAACGCCTGATCGACAACGACTTTTGCACGTCCCTCGCCATCACTGACCGCATGCCCAAATAAAGCGGTGGTCCCCTTGCCTGCCACCGTCGCGCTCACTTCATCGATGCCAACATGGAGGATGCCCCGACGCTGCGTGATTCCAACCAACGCCTTTACGGTCTCCGCAATAATCCGGTTTAACTGCTGAAAGGCCATGTCCACCACGACGCCCGTCCCAACCACTTCGTGCATGCGATCATTCTCAAAACAAATCACCGCATCCGAATGCTTGCTCAACTCCTCCAGCGCCTGAGACGCCTGCTCATTGCGCCGAGCTCCCTCAAAAGCGAACGGCACAGTAACGATACTCACCACTTGAATCCCCGCCGAACGCGCCACCGCCGCAAAGTACGGCACCACGCCAGAGCCAGTGCCGCCTCCCAACCCCGCCAACAAAATCACCATCTTCGCAGATCTCACCGCTTCCAAAAAACTACCCGCCCCCTCCTCTGCCGCATGATACCCCACTAAAGGATCCCCTCCCGCTCCCAACCCTCGCGTCACCGTCTGTCCAATCACCATTTTATTCGGTGACGAAGATCCGCTCAGTCGCCGCGTCTCCGTGTGAACGGCCAACGTCGAAGCACTCGCGGCCGGTTCACGAACCAGCAACTCCAACATGTTACATCCCGCCCCTCCAATGCCCACCAACGCCGTCTTCCACTCACCAACCCGCACCTCTGAGCTCCTAATCTCAATCATATATCTCCCGTTGCGTCTCCGATTTCAGCGTCCAAACAACCCCTTCACCCTCTTCCAAACCTTCTCAACTACCCCGTCATCCGTCGGCGTCTGAATCATCGTCGACCATTTCACCAAACCAATTCCCGTCGAAAGCGTCGGATCCTCAAAACTCTGCGAGGGCCGAGTCCCCGGCGGACTCCACGTCCTCACCGACACCCCAAGAATCTCCTCCGAAACCTTATCAATCCCAGGCAGTAAACTCGTACCGCCCGTCAGAACGACGCCCGATCCGAGGTAAGGAATGACCCCAGCCTTATCCAATCTCACCTTCAAAACTTGGAACATCTCAGACACCCGCGCATTGATGATTTCGAGCAAAATATCCCGCTCTATCGGCTTCCCACTCAACGTGCTCTCGTCCGCGTTCAAGCGAATGATTTCCCCCCGTTTTCCGTCCCCGACAAAGGCCGAACCATGCTCAAGCTTCAATCGCTCCGCCGTGTGCATGGGAATTTTGAACCCCATCGAAATGTCGTTCGTAATGTGATCACCCGCCACTGGGATACATCCGGACGCTCCAATCCAACCATGGCAGTATGCGACGTAATCCATCGTGCCCCCTCCGATATCAACCGCCAATCCCCCAGCCGCACGCTGCTCGTCATCCATCACCACCTGCATGGAAGCCAACCCTCCGAAAGTCATCGCATCCACCATGATTTCGATGCTGTCCAGAACCCGACTTGAGTTCCCCATCCGCATCTCATTCGCCGTAATGACGTGATACTCCCCCTCCAAACTGTTTGCCATCAAACCCACCGGATCCAACGTCTCGGTATTCCCATCAATTCGCAATGCTTTGGGTAACAGAGCAATCGGAGTTTCACCGGGAGGAAAACTCGCTGAATCATGCGCAGCCTGCTCCACCAACAACAGATCCTCTGGATTCACTACTCCGTCCTCCAAGTGCCGCACCCCCTTGATGACCTGCGATCCAATGTGTCCCCCCGAAATCGACAGAATCACGCTCCCCACCCCAACTCCAGTGTTATCCTCGGCCTGCAGCAGCGCATCGCGAACACATCGCGCCGCATTCGCAAAATCAACAATCTCACCCTTGCGCACCCCGCAGGACGCCATCCTCCCCACCCCGATGACATTCATCGTTCCGTTTTCAGCGGAAATCTCGCCTACCACTGCCACAATCTTCCGCGTCCCAATCTCCAGACCGACAACGATTTTGTCCTTAGCCATTTTTATTGAACAGTTTGCGAATGCTTTCAGCCGGTGTCTGCAACACCCCATTACCTGAAGATGCCCCACTTTTCGGAGCCGGATGAGTCCCGTTAGCTTCCGCTTTTTTCACCGCCCCGCTCACCGCCGTCGCCTTCGGAATCGTTGACTTCGAAACCGTTGCCGGTTGCACGCCCGCCTGACCCGCCCCCGAACTAGTCGGTTTCACAACCGCTCGCTGAACAACCGGTTCAGCCGACACTTTCTTAACAGCACTGGCCACAGATGTCTGAGCCGCCACCGCCGCCGGTTTCGCCTGAGCAGCAGATGCAACCGACGCCTTCTGAACCGCACCCCCTGTCGCCCCGCCCCACGTCCCCCCTGTCGCCGCCACCGGATTTGAAGGCAACGCCGACTTACCGCCCGATGCCGTGGACGGAGCGCCTCCCCCAATGGACAACGACTTCGCCGACCCCACGCTACGAGGCGCGGACACCGCAGATTCCCCGCCAGTTTGCGCTCCTAACCCAGCCGTCCGAACCGAACGATCCCCTTTCTCCTCAGCCTTGGCCACCTGCACCGGCCCCCCAAAAACCACCGGAATCTGCTTCGCGTACATCAAGTTCACCGAAGAAACCTCCCGACCCGCATGCTCCGTATGCGACATCACCTGCTGCATCTTGCTCAACTGATCGTCCAACTGATCAAACCCAAACGTGTACTTGGTCCGAGTCAAATCAGTGACCTCCATGCAAAACCCTTTTGACAGGTCAATCACCCGCGGACGGAACCTCGCAATCGACTCACTCGCCGTCAGCAAGCGAATGGCCGACTGAATCTCGTACCCGCCGGCCCTTTGCCCCGGCGTCAGATTGTCAAAAAGGTCATGCGCTCCATTGATAACCGGCAAATACCGAAGCTGCATTGACACTTTGCGCTGCGGCATAACCCACCCCTTCGCATCCACCACATACGCTCGGGAAGCTGCCCCTGGATCTGTTTCAGCACCCTCCAAAATCCAAGCCACCGGCTTCCTCTCGGTCAATCGGACCACCAGCGTCGATGGCAAAAAGCGCTCCACCTCAACTGTTTCAATCTGACTAACCTCCTCAAGCCCCCTCCGAGCCTCCGACAAATTCACGTCAAAAATGCGAACACCCTCTTGCAACCCCGCCTTCGCAAGAATTTCGGGACGAGTCATTTCCCCATCTGTAGACACCCGAATCTCTTTCACCGTAAACCGGTCTCCACCCCAAATATGGTGTTTGCAAACGTAGTGACCGCCCACCCCCAGACCCGCGAGCACAGACAAAACCAAGATTACCTTGAAGAAAAGGAACACGCCGCGACGAGTCAGTTTGAACCCCTCTCGATGGCGGTCGACTGGGACTGCCAGCGGCGAAGAGTTGCCGTAGGCGCGAGAGAATCGCAGCTTGACCCGCTGGTTCCGGAACGTGTTAAGGCTCATTGAGTTGTGGTTATCACTAAGGTTTTCTTGAAAGGGAAAGATCAATAACGGTCCGACACAGCTGCGCGTAGCTGATTCCCACCTCTGCCGCGGCTTCGGGCAGTAAACTCGAAGGCGTCATCCCCGGAATCGTGTTGATTTCTAAAACGTAGACCGAACCGTCGTTTCTTAAAAGCAAATCCACACGGGAATATACACGCAAACCCAACGCGCGGTGCGCCTTCAACGCGGTATCTTTCACCAACTTCTCACATTCTTCACTCATCGGCGCAGGACATAAGTGATCTGCCCCAGCAGCCTTCGGATTCAGAAACGGATACTTGTTCTCGAAGTTGTAAAAATCCTTCCTCGCTCGAATCTCAATCACTGGCAACGCGTCATCGCCAAGAATGCCAACCGTGAGCTCACGCCCTTCCACGAACTCTTCCACTAAAACAGTGTCTGAGTAGCGCGCCACCTCCACCAACGCTGCATCCAACTCACTCTCTTCCCTGACGATGTACACACCCACACTCGACCCCTCCTTCGGAGCCTTTAGCACAATCGGCACTCCCATGGTCGGCCTATCCCCAGAAGCAATCACCTCGAACGCCGGTGTCTGCACCCCGTGCCGCACAAAACACTCCTTCGACCGAATCTTGTCGATCGCGGTTCGGCTCCCTTCAACCCCCTCTCCCGTATAGCGCACGCCGCGCCGCTCAAGCTCAGCCTGAACCCCTCCGTCCTCCCCGTACGTTCCATGAATCACGTTGAACGCGAGATCCGTACCCTCTTTCAGTTGAAACCCATCATCCTTCACATCAACCGCATAAGCATCTGCCCCAAGAGAAATCAGAGCATCCATGACGCCCTTGCCCGAAGCCATCGAAACGAGGCGTTCAGACCCTGGCCCCCCCATCAAAACCGCCACTCGCTTTCCGCTCAGTAATTCCTTCGTGTCGTTCATCGCATCAAATCATTCAGTTCCGTGCAGAGGTTCTCCGAGAATCTGCACCTCCGTGTCCAACTCCACGCCCCGCTCGCGCCGCGCCACCTCGCGAATCGCCTCAATCAACTTCAAGAAATCCGTCGCCCGAGCGTGACCGGCGTTGACCAAAAAGTTCCCGTGCACATCCGACACGCGCGCGTCCCCAACCGCCATCCCTTTCAAGCCTAGTTCGTCAATCAAACGGCCGGCTGGAATCGACGCAGGATTTTTGAAAAAGCACCCCGCACTCGACTCACGCGGCTGGGACGAACGACGCTTCGCCATTGACTCCTCAAGCTTGCGAAGAATTTCCTCTCGGTTTCCCTTCGCTGCCGTAAACGTCACCGACACAACGTACCGGTCCCGAAAGAACGGCACGCTGCGGTACCCAACATCAACTTGCTCAGGCGTCACCGTGTGGAACTCCCCCATCCCGTCGACGTAACGGACCGAAACGATCTGGCGAAACGTCTCTCCGCCCATCGCGCCCGCATTCATCCGTACCGCCCCCCCCACGTTGCCCGGGATGCCCTCAAACCACTCAAACCCCGCAACACCAGCATCCCGTGCCGCATGCGCCAACTCCTTCTGCTTTACCCCAGCCCCAGCAACCATAAACCCGCCTCCAACCTCCACTCGCCGAAACTCTCCACGCGTCAAACTCACCACGACCCCACGAATCCCCCCGTCACGAATCAACAAGTTTGAGCCCCGCCCAACGACCGTCACAGGGAGCCCCTCCGCGTTGCAAAGTCTCACCACTTCCGCAAATCCCTCCTCGGTCTCGGGCTCCACCCACCACTGCGCAGGTCCCCCGACGCGTAACGTCGTGTGCTTGCTCATCGGCTCATACAATCGAACGACTCCCGCCCCCATCACCGACTGCAATCGTTCCAAAATCGCAACATCCCTCGCTAAGGCAGTCGCCTGCTCTGAAATGTTGCCCGCCCCCATCACCACCACGCAATCGCCCGAGCGTATTTCACGGCCCAACTCTCGCATCGCCTCCCAGCGATCCCCCACATAACGCACATGCTCATGCCCCACCCGCTCAGCCGCATCTGCAATCAATCCGCCAGATACACCCTCCATCGGAAGCTCACTTGCAGCGTAAATCTCTGAAACCCACACCTTCTCGGCAGGGAAAAACGCCTCCCCAAACTCCTCAGCCAATGCCGCCGTTCGCGTAAACCGGTGCGGCTGAAACAACGCAAGCACACGGGATCGTCCGGTGTTCGCAGCAGCCGTAAGCGTCGCCCGTATCTCCGTCGGATGGTGTCCATAGTCATCCACCACCATCACGCGATCAGACCGGTGCCGGATCTCAAAACGCCTCCGCGCCCCACGGAAACTCTCCAACGCCGCAGCAATCCGCTCAAACGGCACCCCCACAATGTCAGCCACAGCAATCACCGCCACCGCATTCAAAACATTGTGACGCCCAGGAATATTCAAAACCACCGCACCCATTGGTTCACCCCGTTTCAGAATCCGGAAATGACTCTGAAAATCTTTAAGATGCAGAGCGTCAAATCGGTAAACCGCCCCCTCACTCTCGCCGTAAGAGATGGCCCCCGGATGCGAAGCACACACGCGGACCGCATTTCCATCGTCCCGGCAATACACCACATTCCCGCGCGTCTGCGCGACAAGCCTGCCGTACACCGCCTCAATCTCCGCAAGGTTCGCGTAATGATCAAGATGCTCCTCTTCAATATTCAATACAATCGCGTGCTCAGGCGAATAGAGGGCCAGCGTGCCATCGCTCTCATCCCCCTCCGCCACGAAATACTCCCCCTCATTATCCCAATGAGAGTTCGTGCCCAAAATCGGTATCTCAGCCCCAACGTAATGCGACGGCCTAACCCCTGCATGCCGCAAAACATGACTCAGCAGCGACGAAGTGGTCGTCTTGCCGTGCATCCCAGAAACGACAACCCCACGCCGCGCCCCAAGCAGCGCCGCAAGCGCCTCCGCTCGGCGATACATGGGAATACCACGCCGCTTGGCCACCATCACATCAGGATGATTGTCCCGAATCGCCGATGAATAAATGACCACCGCCGCATCCTCCACCCCCTCGCCATCTGCCGGCCTTCGAAAGCGTAACCCCAGCTCAACCAACCGCCGAACCTCCATGTTCTCCACTTTGTCGGAGCCCGACACCTGATGCCCCAACGCAATCAACAACCCAGCAATCCCACTCATGCCCGAGCCCGCCACCCCAATCAAATGAATGCGGGACGCCCCTCCCAACAAAGAATCCCCAAACTCCCGTACCGCCGCCAACGTCATGCCGAAGCCCCCCCTTCCAACCGCAATCGAGTGACCACCGCCGCTACCCGCTCGGCCGAATCACGAACGGCCAGCGCAGCAGCCCTCTTCGCCATCTGGTCGCGGACCTTCTCTTCGCTCAAAACACAATCCAGCGCCTTCGCCAACTTCACCCCATCCTCCAACTCAGCTTGCGGCAGCAAAACCGCAGCGCCAGCCCGCTCAAAAACGCGGGCGTTCGCCGTCTGATGATCATCCGCAGCACTCGGCAACGGAATCAACAGAGATGGCAATCCAAACCAAGCCAACTCCGTCAAACTCGCTGCACCCGAACGCATCACAACCACATCACACGCGCCATAAGCCGCTTCCATCTCGCGGCAAAACGGAATCACCTTCGCGGCAACCCCCTCCGTCGCATAGAGCGAGCGCATCAAAACTTCATCATCCGGACCCGTCAGATGAAGGAACTGCACCCGTCGCTCTCCATGCCCAATCCTCGAAAGCGCCGCAGCAACCGCACGATTCAGCCCCTGAGCCCCTTGACTTCCCCCCATCACTAAGACTACCGGCAACGCCGGATTCAAACCAAAGACTCCACAGGCTCGCTCACGCTCAACGGCCTTCGAAAGCGTCCCGCGAACAGGTGTCCCCACGACGTCCAACTTGCCCCGAACCACCACACCAAACCGCTCGCGCGCTTCCTCAAATCCAACAAGAACCCGTGCGCAAAAACGCGCGTTCAGACGATTCGCTTTCCCAGGAACCACATTGGACTCATGCACTACCGCGGGAATCCTACACAACCAAGCAGCCATCACAGGAGCAGTCGAAGTGAAGCCGCCCATGGCCAAAACCACCTCTGGACGAAACCTGCGATAAAGCGAAACGCATGACCACAGCGCCATCAGCAACCGGAAACAAAAAAGAATCATTCCCACCGAAAACAAACGCGGCATCCCCGTCGCAGGTAACCGCTCAATCCGGAACTCGTGCCGCCCCTCCGTCGCCACACGGTCAATCGCCTTTTCAGACGTCAGCACCAAAACCTCCCAGCCCTCACGGACAAGCACCTCACCGACAGCCAATCCCGGAAACAAGTGCCCCCCGGTTCCCCCAGCCGCGATAACAATTTTAGGTGCGCGGCGACTCATGATTTCGAGAAGCTGCGAGGTGAACGAATGCTGCGGCGCCGAAGATACATGCTCCAGGCCTCCCGCTCCTCTCGACGGGTAAACCCATGCCGGTTGATGGACAACAGCACTCCAATAAACACACTCATCATCAGCAAGTTACTGCTTCCATAGGAGATAAACGGAAGCGGCATTCCCTTGTTCGGGAGAAGCTCAGTCGTTACCCCAAGGTTCACCAAAGCCTGGATCCCAATCAAACAGGTCATCCCAACCCCTAGCAGATAACCCGCTCGGTCCCGTGCGCGGATGGATATCGCTAAACCCGCACAAACCAAGATAAGGAAAAATAAAACCACCCCCAACGTGCCCATCAACCCGCACTCCTCACCAACAACAGGAAAAATGAAATCTGTGTGCGCGTAAGGGAGATAGGACATCTTCTGTAACCCATTGCCAAGCCCGACCCCAGTGATTCCTCCCGACCCCATGGCAATCAATCCCTGCTGAGCTTGATACGCGTCCTTCGCAAACTTTTCCGGCTGCAAAAATGCCAGCATCCGATCCATCCGCTCCGGAACCAAGAGGAGCATCGCGCCAATCGCGGCAACCCCAGACACGCCAATGAACGCCACGTGCAACCAGCGCGCCCCCGCACAAACCAAAATCGCAGCCGTTGTCGCACAAATCAGCGCCGTCGTCCCGATATCGACCTCACAAACAATGAGCAAAAGAATCGGCGAGATACACAGGTACGTTTTGACGAAACCGGAAACAAATCCCTTCGCATAATCATCCTTTAACGAAAGGTAGTAAACGACCCCGCAAATCGCTGCAAACTTCCCAAACTCGGAGGGTTGCGGAGTAACAAATCCAAGGTGAATCCACCGCCGCGCCCCATTGATTTTTGCCCCGATGCCCGGCACAAAACAAAGAATCAACAGCGCGCACGCGAAAAATCCAATCCACAGGCAGTTGTTCAACCACCACTGATACGGCACGCGCGACACCACCCATGCCACCCCAATCCCAAGGAGAAACACCGCAACCTGCTGGCGAATGAACCGCTCACCGTGCCCATGCGCTTCCGGCGCAAACTGCGCAGTGCTCTCCAGCATGATCACGCCAAAGACCGCCAGCGCAAACGCCGCAATAATCAAAATGATGGCACTTCTCCGTTCCATGCTCGGACCTCACTCAAAACTCACTTTTTACTCGTCGCGCTTGTCCCCTTCGTTCCGCTCTTCGAAGCAGCCAACGACGACTTTGCCGACTTCGTCGAACCCGAAGACTTCTTCGTGCCGGCACTCGCAGTCTTACTCGTGTTGGCCGATGACGATGGCGTCTGCGATACCGCCGGACGCTCGACCTTCACCGCTTCGGGTACCTTCAGGGTCTGGCCAACCTTGAGCTTCTTGGGGTCATCAATTCCATTGAGAGCCTGCAAGTCCTCAAGCTTCACCCCGAGTGCCTTTGCAATCCGCACCGGATTGTCCCCCGTCTTAACCACATACGTCCGGGAAGATGCTTTCACTTCCGACAGTTCGGACTTCACCAGAGCGTCACCTTTCGCGGTCACTGCTGCCGCTTGACTCGGGGCAACCCCCGTCTTCGGAGGCGCTGTGACTGTCGGTGTCGAACCTTGCACGACCGCTGCCGCCACCGCCCCCCCTGCACCCACCGCAAGCGCAGCCCGCGCCGCCGCCGCCGCTGACTCACCCTGAGATCCCTGCGAACCAGCCTTCGCAAGGTCTCCTCCTCCTTGAGGCAAAGAGGAAGACTTATCCCCTGCCGCCTTTTCCGGTTTTGCGGACGCAACAGGCTCAGAAGGGAGTCTGCCAGCCCGTATCTTGTGGAATGAAAACATTCCAGCAATCAGCAACATGTGACAGGCAAAGACCAAAAAGAAAGCGCTCCCTAACCTAGCAGTAGGCTGAGCCGGCGCAAAATCCGGACTCCCAGTCTCAGATAAAGTTCGGGCCGTCACCTGCAGTCTTTTCGTCAGCTTGGGTAACTTGGGCATTTTCATCATACGTTTCGGAATGGTTAACGGTCTTGTTTTTCGGTCGCGACAAGCTCACCGAGCCTGAGAACTTCCTCGCGGAAGACCTCTCCGCGCTGTGCATAATTCTTGAACATGTCGAACGAAGACGTCCCCGGGCTCAGAAGCACCACGTCCCCAGACAACGCAAGGCGCGATGCGAGCGACACCGCCTCAGGCAACGACTCGGAAAGATGACAATCCACTTGCGGCGCCCACTCCGCGCGAATCCGCTCCGCCATTTCCCCAATCAACACCGCCGCACGGCAACGCGCGGCCACCAACCCCGTGAGCGGACCAAACCCAAACCCCTTATCCTTCCCCCCAGCAATCAAAACGACCGGACGAACCTCCGAAAGCAAAGCCTTCTCAACCGAATCAAGATTTGTGGCCTTGGAATCATTTACGTACTCAATGTCATTTACCGTCGCAACCAACTCGCATCGATGAGGTTGTGGACAGTAATCCGAAATCGCCTCCGCGCAGGCAAACAAATCCAAACCTAACCCCAACCCAACCCCAAGGGCCGCCATCATGTTTTCCACGTTGTGCGCACCCCTCAACCGAATGCGCGATGCGTCCAAAAGCTTTTCCCCACGATAGCGGATGGCGCCATCTTTCAACTCAAAGTCGCCCCCTCCGACGTACGCACTAAACGTGATCTTGTCCGACCGTAAATCGGGCAACGCATCACGCAGATTCACAACGGCAAAATCACTCTCCGTCTGATTCTCGAAAATGCGCAACTTCGCTCTTCGGTAAGCAGCCATGTCCGGGTAACGGTCAAGGTGATCCTCAGCAAAGTTTGTCCAAACCACACCCTTCGGATGAAAACGATGGATGGTCTCTAGCTGAAATGACGACACCTCCAATGTGTCAATGTCCAACAGCTCACCACTCAAAATCTGACGGCTAAACGACGGACCAATATTTCCAGAAGCGCGCGTGCGCTTACCGCACGCATTCAACATCAACTCGATGATTTGAGTCGTTGTCGTCTTTCCATTTGTCCCCGTGATCGCGACGCACGGCCGGTTTGCACGAAGCCACGCCAACTCAATTTCGCTCACCAACCTCAACCCCGATGCAACTAATGCTCGAACAGGGCCAACCGTAGAATCCACCCCCGGACTCACCACACCATACGCGAAATTAGCCACATCCTCCGGACGAATGCAGTCCGCCCCAAACACCACCCGAACCCCACACGCTGCTAGGTCACGGAGCCCATCGTTCGTGTGCGCAGGGTGAAAATGAAAGTCCGCCAATGTCACATCGTGCGCCTCTTGGTTTAGCAGTCGCGCAGCGCTCATGCCGCTCTCGCCCGCACCCAAAACCAAAACTCGTCCGCCCCGCGGCAACGGATCGCCTACCCCGTCCTGTGACATTGCGAAACTCATCGTAGTTTTAACGTCGCGAGGCCAAGGAGCGAACAGAGGAATGAGACAATCCAAAACCGCACAATCACCGTGTTCTCAGGCCATCCCTTGAGCTCGAAATGATGATGAATCGGCGACATCATGAACACGCGCCTCCCTTCACCGTGAATCCGTTTGGTGATCTTGAACCACGTTCTCTGGATCAAGACCGATGTCGCCTCAACCACAAACACCCCCCCCACCAACACCAATAACAGCTCTTGCTTGCAGCAAATCGCAACCGCCCCCAAAAAACCCCCAATCGCAAGAGAGCCCGTGTCCCCCATGAACACCCGAGCCGGATGTGCATTAAACCAAAGGAACCCCACCGAGGCCCCCACCATGGCCATGCAGATAATCGAAATCTCTCCGACGAACGAAAAATACGGAATTTGAAGGTAGCTCGCGATTTTTACATTTCCCGCCGCGTAGGTGAAAACCGCATACGCAAACGCCGTTGTCGCCGTGCACCCCGAAGCCAATCCATCCAACCCGTCCGTGAGGTTCACGGCATTGGACGTTCCAACAATGACCATCGCGAAAAAAATCGCCGCAAACCAACCCATGTTTTGAATCAGCGGTTCCTTCAGAAAAGGCACATACAAGGCACGCGATTGCACTTCCGTTGCCGGATTTAAAAGGAAGTAAGCCGTCACCATAATCGCCACCAAACCCTGTCCGGTAAGCTTGGCGCGTTCGGAAATCCCTGCCGCATTCTTCTTCGCCACTTTCAGGTAATCATCCCAAAACCCAAGCAAGCCACAGGCAATGATGACCGCAATAATCAGCCACACGGCGGAGTTGTCCGGTCGAGCCCAAATCAACGAGCTAAGAATCACCGTCCCGTGAATCAGGACCCCTCCCATCGTTGGTGTGCCCGCTTTCTTGCCGTGCAACTCAAACAACTTGTTCACTTCCTCAGCCGTCCGAACCGGTTGCCCGATTTTCAGTGAAATCAGTTTTCGTATCACCCACGGCCCCAAAACGAGCGAAAGCACGAACGACGTAAAGGCTGCAGCCACCGCACGGAACGAAATGTACTGGAAGACATTGAATGCCTTCATCCACTCCATGGCGCTCCCCTCCGATAGCTCATGCAAGAAGTACATCATGACCCTAAACCCTCAATCACTGCCTCCATGTGCGCCGAGCGACTACCCTTCACCAAGAGCGTGTCGCTCGGACGCAGTTCCCCTCGCAGCGCATCCGCTGCAATGGTTGTGTTGGGAAAATGATCAACCCTCGCTACCCCCGCATCCCTCGCCGCTAAGGCAATCCAACCAGCCTCCTCACCCCCCACCGCTACCAACCAGTCCACCCCGCACTCGGCCGCCTCGCGCCCGACACGAACATGCCCAGCCTGGGCGTGCGCCCCTAACTCACCCATCCGCCCAAGGGCTGCAATTTTTCGTCCCCGACCACGCCCCGAAAGAACGCGTAACGCCGCCCCCATCGAGTCAGGGTTCGCGTTGTACGAATCGTCCAGCACCTCAATTCCCGCAACTTTCACACACCGCAATCTCCCTTTTGCAGCCTCCACCCCTGCAAGCCGAGCAGCGGCATCCTGAGGGTTAGCGCCACAGACAACCGCGCTCACCAGACCGAGCGCAGCATTCAAAGCCATGTGGCGGCCCGGCACCTGGGTCTCAACCTCCACCTCCCATCCCCCCACTTGAGGCCCCGCTTTCAATCGGAAACGCGACCCCAAGGAGGTTTCTCCACATCCCACAAACTCGACATCACCACCCACGCCAACGCCAATCACCTTGCGCCCCATCCCCTCCAGTCGCTCACGCATCCACCCAAAAAAATCATCTTCGGCATTGAGAACAGCAGTCCCCCCAACCGGAACCCCCTCAGCAACCACAACCTTCTCCGCTGCAATCGCCTCGCGACTTCCAAGGTGCTCGATATGAGCGACTCCAACACAGGTCACAATCCCGCAGGTCGGCCGCGCCATCGCCACCAACGGCGCCAACTCGCCCGCATGATTCATCCCCATCTCCACAACGGCACCGGAATGCGATGCACCCAATCTCATCAACGTCAGCGGTACCCCAATGTGATTGTTTAAGTTACCTTGCGTCCGGAGAACATCACTCCCCCCAAGCGCCGCCGCCGCAAACTCCTTTGTGCTCGTCTTTCCGTTGGACCCCGTGATGCCAATCACAGGGATTTCAAACTCTCTCCGATACGCCGCAGCCATCCGCTGCAACCCCACCAACGGATCGTCCACAACCAACAAAGCTTTTCCAACGGGCACGCTCATGCCCGAAGCAGCCGCCCACCCCGCTGACACCAATGCCGCCGATGCACCGTGATTCAAAACCTCTTGGACGTACGCATGCCCGTCAAACCGCTCTCCCTTCAGCGCAACAAATAAGCCTCCCACAACGGGTTGCCTCGAGTCACTAAACACTGCCTCGGTGAAATCGGACTCACTGCCTCTCAGTTCTGCGCCCATCCAACCCGCCGCCTCCAACATCGAGATGGTCCTCATCGAGACACCCCCTCCCCTCTCGGCCCTCGACGAAGATCACCTCCGAGGTCGGCCAAAATCGTACGAACCACAGCGGAATCACTGAAATCCGTGAACCGTCCAGCCACTTCCTGCGTGCTCTCATGCCCCTTACCCGCAATCAAAACAATGTCGTCTCGGCGAGCGTTCCGGAGCGCCATCTCAATCGCTTTGCGACGGTCAATCTCCACAAGAATCCGATCTGCACCACCGCGCATACCCGCCACAACCTGCTTTGCAATCTCTGCTGGGTCCTCATCGCGGGGGTTATCAGAAGTCACCGCAACAAGATCGGAGTACTCCTCCGCAACCGCTCCCATCTGAGGCCGTTTCAGGGCATCCCTATTCCCACCGCAACCAAACACCGTGATAATCCGCTTCGGCTGGAGCGCGCGCAACGTAATCAGCGCCTTCCGCAACGCATCCGGCGTGTGCGCGTAATCCACAATCACACGAAACCCTCCTTGAGCCCCCGCCAACTCCATACGGCCCGGCACCGGCGGCACCGTCTGCAACGCATCCAAAGATTCACGAATCCCAACGCCAATCGCGCGAACCGCCGCAATCGCCGCCACCACATTCTCAACATTGAACTGTCCAAGAAATGGCGTCCGAACCAAAAACTTCTTCTTCTCCGCAGAAAGCTCAAACTGCGTCCCATTCATCCGCAACTGAGGAATCCCCGCGTAATAATCTGAGTCATAGGACCCTCCGTAAGTGATCACTTTCCGTCCCGTCGCACGAAGCTGGTCTGCCAGCTTTTGTCCGTAAAGATCCCCCATGTTCACCACGGAAACACGAGGCCGACTGAATCGTGTCTCATCCAAAAACCACGACGCTTTGGCGTCAAAATACGCCCCCATACTCCCGTGATAATCGAGATGATCCTGCGTCAGGTTGGTGAACACCCCGACGGTAAACTTAATCCCCTCGACCCGATCTTGATGAATCGCATGCGAACTCACCTCCATCGACGCAGCACGACAACCGTTGTCCCGCATTTGCACCAAAAGCTCCAAGGCACGCGCAGCATCAGGCGTCGTTCGATCCGCCGGCAGCACACCCGCACCCGTGTCATAACCAATCGTCCCAATCAAACCGCAACGCTTCAACACACTGTCACAAAGGTGCTTGATGACCCACGCAGTCGTCGTTTTACCATTTGTTCCGGTCACACCAATCACGTCCAGCTTCGACGAAGGATCACCCGCAAACTCACGAACCAGCCTTGCGTAGGCGCGACGCGGCGAATCACTGCAAATCACCCTCGCCTCTCGCCCCTGCACCGTCACCGATTGCCTCACGGCATCCAACTCCGAAGGCGCGCAAATCACCGCTAACGCTCCCCGCTTCACCGCATCGCCTGCAAATAATGCCCCCTGAGTTTTCGTTCCTCCCAACGCGACAAACACTGACTCGGCTGAAACCTCCCGAGAGTCGCAAGTTACTCCAGAAACCTCGCGGTCATCAGAGCCATCGACACCAAGAATCGCCATCAACTTACCCACCTTCACGGCCTCCTCCTCTCCGTTGAAGACGCCGCCAAAGAAGCGACAGACGCAGGGTTGCCCGCTGAGGCCAGCGGCTTGAGAGGATTAAGTACCTTCATGAATTCCGGCTGGGGCTCCAACCCAAGATAAGTCGCCACACGCGCCCCAATCCTCGAGAAAATCGGGGCCGCAACCTGCCCTCCGTAGTTCAAGTTCGATGCAACCTTCGCATCATCCAGCAAAACCAAGATAGCTAACTCGGGATTCTGCGCGGGAAAAAATCCCGCAAACGAAACGACGTACTTCCCCTTCTCGTAACCACCTTTGCCCGGTCGCTGAGCCGTCCCCGTCTTCCCCGCCACCTGAAAACCCGGGATGTGAGCTTTTTCCGCAGTCCCAATTTTACTCACCACCTCCGTCAACGCCGTCGTCAACTTGCCGCAAACCGCCTTGGGAACTACGTCCCGCACCACCAACGGTTCCGACTTCGAAAGCACTTCACTCCCTTCACCCGTCACATCCTTAACAATCTGAGGCGTCATCATCCGCCCCCCATTCGCCACCGTGGACAACGCATTAATCACCTGAAGCGGCGTTGCCCCCACCTCGTGCCCCATCGGAATGCGCGTAATCGAAATTTTCGACCAGTGATCCGGCGGATGCACAATCCCCTTCGCCTCGCCAGGAAGGGCAATTCCGCTGGGTGCTCCAAACCCAAACCGACGCACATACTCGTAAAGCCCCTGCTCCCCAACTTTTAAACCGAGCTTCGCCGTGCCGATGTTGCTGGATTTCACAATGATATCCTTCACCGTCAAGTCCCCGTATCCATGGTGATCGTGCAGCACCGCTCCTCCAAATGGGAACGCTCCATGATGGCAAAAGATGTAGCTCTCCGGGGTCACCAATCCCTTGTTCAATGCCGCCGCAGCTGTCACCAACTTGAACGTCGAACCAGGCTCCACCATATCCATAATGGCACGGTTTCGCTTGTTCTCCATCTCCACCCCGTCCCGCTGGTTCAAGTTAAAATGCGGCCGATTCGCTAATGCCAGCACCTCCCCAGTATCAGGCCGCATCACCACTGCAATCGCGGTGCGCGGACGATACTGCTTCACCGCCGCATTCAACTCGTCCTCCACAATGTCCTGAATGTTCAGGTCCATAGTGAGTCGAACCGTCGCGCCATCGCGAGGCGGACGCTCCATATTCCGGAACATCAACAACTCGCGACCCTGACGGTCTTTCTTGGAATACCGAACGCCGTCAAAGCCGCGCAAAAACCCTTCAAACTGCCGCTCAATTCCATCCATGCCCTGCCCTTGCCGGTTCACGAATCCAATGAGATGACACGCCATGTCGCCATTCGGGTACACGCGCAAGTAGTCTTGTTCGAACGAAATCCCGCGAATCGATGCAGCCATCACTTCCTCTCGAATCGCTGCCGCATCTTTTTCAGAAACCTCCTTCTTAATGACGATGTATGGTGAAGGCCGGTCCCCCCCCTCCGCAGCCTTCGCTCGACGCCCGAGCTTTTCCATGACCTGGTCGTTGGACATCGCAAGATGCTTGGAAAGAATCTCCCCAAGACGCTCCCGCTGGTTGTCCCGAACCAATGTGCCATCGACCACCACCGTCTTAATCGGCTCGTTTTGCGCTAAAACCACTCCGTTCCTATCCAAAATCATCCCCCTCCGAGCCGGAATCGTCCGCTTGTACGCATGCTTCTCCGCAGCTTTCGCCGCCCACTTGTCATGCTGCTCGACCTGAATGTAAATCAGACGCCACGAGACCGCAGAGAACGCAATAGCGAACGCCGCTAGCAGAACAAAAGCGCGATTTGTTCCCGGTATCGTCATAGCCCTCGTTCGTAAAATCCGTTACGCACAGCTCCCACGCCCATCCAAAATCACTGAACGGATGCGACCGTCTCTTTGTCGCTCGTCGTAGTTCCGTTAATCCGAACCACCGCTTGCTCCGAAATCGGGACCAGACTCGCAAACGCCGGAGCCCCCGCGCTCTGGCGCCGCCGCAACGCCTCGTGCGAGGTCAACCTCGCAATCCGTGACCGAACAGCCTCATCCTGAAACTCCACCTCGCGGATTTTGTTCTCGAGAACTTTAATGCGCGCCCCAGCAAGGTGAACGCGATTTCTCGAGCTGACGTAGTACACGCTCATCACGGCGATGGCCGCCATGAATGCGAGGCAAGCAGTGATCTGAGCCGGCTTAACGTAAATGGCGGCTTTCGTTCGATTCGACAACATACGGGGTGGGTTGGGTTAGGGCTTAGAAAGAACTGAAGAGGTAAAACGGCCACTGCTCGGAAGCTTCACAACGCTGCGCAGCTTCGCGCTTCGACTACGGGGGTTCCATGCCACCTCATCCGCTTGCGCTTCCTCGTGCCGTCCGCCGCCTTTCACGAAAACGTAGTCCGGATTCGGACGAGGCGCGGGCCATTCCGGACGATCAATCTCCGGGGTGCTTCCGTGGCGCATAAAGCGTTTCACGAGACGATCCTCCAATGAATGGAAAGAGATCACAGCAAGAGTGCCTCCTGGGGCGAGTAGCGCGAGCGCCGCATCCAATCCTTTCTCCAGTACCTCCAACTCCCGATTCACCTCCATCCGCAGCGCCTGAAAAACGCGGGTCGCCGGATGAACCCGTCCTCGGCGAGGAACCACCTCCTCAATGGCCGCGGCAAGCTGCGTTGTCGTTCCAAAAGGCCGATGAGTCCGACGATCCAAAATCATCCTAGCAATCCGCCTCGCCGACGGTTCCTCACCAAACTCGCGAAAAATCCGAACTAACTCAGCCTCCGCGTACGTATTAATCACCGTAGCGGCATCCATCCCTGCACTCGCGTTCATCCGCATATCGAGCGGACCCTCACGCATAAATGAGAAACCCCGCTCCGCCGCGTCCAACTGGTGCGATGACACGCCAAGGTCCATCAGCACCCCATCAAATCGGAGCGGCAAATCATGGTTAGCTTGGGAGTGCCGAGCTAGTTCCAGCAACTCCACCGCCGCTGCAAACGATCCGTGAATCGCCCGAAAGCGGGGCCCGTAGCGAGCCAATCGTCGGCTAGCATGTGCCAAAGCCTCCAAGTCTTGGTCTATCCCAACGACGGAAGCTCCCTGCTCCAGAAGCATCTCAGTATGCCCTGCCCCGCCCAACGTCATATCAAGAAACCAGCGCCCACCCGTAGGCGCCAATCTTGCCCCAACTTCCCTCGGCAAAACCGGTTTATGATAGTCCACCGCATAACGCTCCAGCGCGTTGACCTCACACACAGGATGGTTCTCTACCCCGCTTTTGATCTGCTCCTGACTGCCTACCGATACCTCACGCCGACTGCTCGAAATGGCAAATCCCCGATGCGAAGACCTGCCAAGAACGCGCCCCACTCGTCTCAGAGCGCGCACCGGAGCCGCAATCATCCGAAACGGAAACTCGCCCGAAAACTCTGCCGTCGGAACAACAACCGGAAACGCAGAACCAGCCGGCTTCAAATCCTGCTCGTGTAACAACGCCGCCGCTGCTGGCGTCACTCCCTTCCATTGCCGAATGCAATTTGCGCCGCCTTCCATCAACGGAGTCCCTGAACCACTCGCCACAGATTCGGTCCTTACCATCTTCTCCATCGTTGCAGAGGTGTATGTTGCAACGCTCATAAGCCAAGCAGGTCTGCAATCCGAGAAACTGTCGAAGCCTCCTGCTCGCAGGCACTTTGCCACGCTAGCGGACTCCAAACTTCAAACGTGTCGTGCGCCCCAACAAGCACCACATCGCCCTCCAGACCGAGCTTCCGAACCATGACGTCCGGCAGCACCAAGCGCCCCGCCTTATCAACCACCCCACGCACCGCCTTGGAATAGAAATGCCGCAAAAATACCGCGCGATCGCGCGCCGGGATCGCCGGTTGCTCAGACAGTAACTTCGCAACCTCACCGAAGCGCTCCGGCGGCATCACTTTCAGGAAGCTTCCAGCCTGGCCTTCCATCAAAAATAGCTCATCCCCTCCCGCCTCATTCCGACGCCACGACGCAGGAATCGTGATCCGTTTTTTCGGATCAAGCGTGTGCCGGTATTCACCGGAAAACACGGGACTCTGGTCGACGGGCGGAATCATTTTCTCAGGCTTCTACTTAAAAAACGGAGGGTAAAAACGGGGGGAGTGGATCAGGTGTTTGGGCTCACGAACGGATAGGGCTCACACGCTCACACGCGTCACTCAAGAAATCACAAAACTCTTGAGATCAGCAGATTGCGAAACAATCAGAGTAATGCAGGGCTCTTGCACGGCCTCGACTGCATCACGCATGCAGCCCAGTTCCCGCCAATTTGCCCCAAATCACCCCAATTCGCCCCACTCGACCCCACCGTTGTGCCACCAAGGCCCCCTAGGGTCAAACCTTGCGCTCAACGGAAATGCGATTTTCACGTCGCTGCAAAATAAGGGGGCATTTCGGTCGTTTTATTCGCCATTTTTTAAATCAGAGCTGTTGACAAGCCCTCTCGCACCGCTTCTCACCGCTGCAGCACTATCGCCATCTGCCGGACCCTGCTGCTACCGTTAGCCCACATGAAACCCCTCATTGTGCTAAACTGCGTTGGCCTGACTCCCCGTCACATCGGGCCCGATACCCCTAGACTCGCTGCCATCGCCAAATCTGGGTACATCTCGCCGCTCGAGACCACGATTCCCGCGGTTACAACCTCCTGCCAGACGACCATGCTGACCGGACTCGATCCCAGCCAACACGGCATTGTCGCAAACGGCTGGTACTTCCGAGACCTCAACGAAATTCTATTTTGGCGACAAAGCGAATCGCTTGTGGAATCTCCCGCGTTCTGGGCGAAAACCAACCTCAAGGTACTGAAGCACTTCTGGTGGTATGCAATGAACACTTCGACCGCTTGGACGGTCACCCCGCGCCCCGTCTACCATCACGACGGCACCAAGAGCCCAGACTTCTACGCAGCGCCACCTCAACTCAAGCAACTCATTGCTGAGCGTCATAAAACATTCCCTCTGTTTAACTTTTGGGGACCAACCGCAAACAGCGCGAGCACGCGTTGGATTGCAGAAAGCTTTGTAACCGCCTTCACGGCGACTCGTCCCGATGTCGCGCTTTGTTACCTTCCTCATCTGGACTACGACCTCCAACGGTTCGGGCCAATCGGCTCTCACCTTCCCGAAAATCTCGCTGAAATCGACCATTGCGTGGGATTGATTTTGGATGGAATTGCGAACACGGACTGCAACATCCTCATTGTCAGTGAGTACGGAATTTCAAAAGTCGAGCAAGCATGCTACCCAAACCGTGCCCTTCGCGCGGCTGGCCTTCTCGAGGTGAGTTCGAATGCAGCCGGAGAACTCATCGACACCGGCACGTCCCGCGCATTCGCAGTTTGCGATCACCAACTCGCGCACGTTTACGTCAGAAACCCGCGAGACATCCAGCAAACCCTCGAATGCCTGGCATCTCTACGCGGAGTTCAATCCGCACACACTGCCGACGATCACGCTGCACTCGGCCTCAATCATCCGCGCAGCGGCGAGATTATTCTTCTGTCCGATCCGCAATCGTGGTTCGCCTACGACTATTGGCTAGACGCCTCCCGCAAACCCGATTTCGCACAATCCGTTGAAATCCACAAAAAGCCCGGATACGACCCCCGGGAGCTGCTCTTCGATCCCTCAGGGGGACGTCTCCGGGCAGTCAAAGCACTGATTCGCAAAAAGCTTGGTCTCCGTTACATCCTCAATCCCTGCTCGTTAGACGATACCCTTGTGAAAGGAAGCCACGGTCTTCCAGCTTCGAATCCTCAAGATGGCGCGCTCCTTATCACGTCAGCGCCAGAAGTGGAAAAACTGGCTCCACGTCATCAGCGAGACGTCGCTCAGATAGCCCGATCTTTACTCGGTCTCTAGCGCGATACCAGAGGCAGCGCAGTTCGCTGCACCATCAATCCAACTTGTAAAGGTGGAGCTTATTGCGAAGCGTTCGAATGCTGATGCTTAAAATCTCTGCAGCCTTGGTCCGATTTCCTCGCGTGCGCTCCAGAACGCCAAGAATGTGACGTTTTTCGACTTCGTCCAGTGGCTCATCCTCCACGGCCCCGCCAGTAACCGCACGCCCCCCCGCCGAACGCTTGCGCCCGGGCGCTGCCCCCTCCACCGGTTTGGTCAGACTCCGCTGCGCCGCCTCAACCGGCAATCCAAGGTCTATCGGCTGAACCGCGCCGCCCTGACCCACCAGAATCACTGCACGCTCCATCGTGTTCTGCAGTTCACGCACATTCCCAGGCCACCGATGCGCCAGCAATGCCCGCTCGGCTGCCGAACTTAGCGTGATCCCGCGCATCGCATGCTTACGACTAAACTCCTCAAGGAAGTGCCTGCTCAACGTGAGAACATCCCCCTCCCGCTCACGCAAGGGCGGCACATGCACTGGGAACACATTCAACCGATAATACAAATCTTCACGAAAGTCGCCATCCTCCACGGCCTTCAGAAGATTCCGATTCGTCGTCGCAAAAACACGAACATCCACCTTGATCGTCTTCGTTCCACCAACCCGCTCAAACTCCCGCTCTTGGAGAACGCGCAAGAGCTTCGCCTGAAGCCGTGGCGAAATCTCACTGATTTCATCAAGGAGCAAAGTCCCCCCATTCGCCAACTCAAACCGCCCCTCTCTCCGGTCCGTCGCCCCCGTGAACGCACCCTTCTCGTGCCCAAAAAACTCGCTCTCAATCAGCGTCTCAGAAACCGCCGCGCAGTTCACCCTCACATACGGCATCCCAGCTCGATTGCTTCCATTGAAAATCGCGCGAGCCACCAACTCCTTCCCCGTGCCGTTCTCGCCCTGTATCAAAACCGTCGCCTCCGTCGGCGCAACCTTTGAAAGCATAGCGCGCAACCGCTCCATCTGCTCGCTCTCCCCAATCAAATCCTTGTTCCCAACCAACTCCTCCGTCAGGTACCGATTTACTTGCACCATCTGACGATAGGCCTCCACCTTTTTGACAAGGACGTCAACCTGACTGAGCGAGAAAGGCTTCAGCAGATAGTCGTACGCGCCCGCCCTCATGCAGGACACCGCAGACTCAATCGTTCCAAACCCACTCATCATCACCGTCACCGGCCGCGAGGGAAGTCGCGCAATCCGCTCAAGAAACTCAGTCCCCTCGCCATCAGGCAACCGCACATCCAAAAACATTAAATCAAACTGGTCGCGCTTGAGTAACCTCTCTGCATCCGCCAGCGTGCCGGCACTACTCACACCATACCGCTTACCCCTCAGCAACTCCTCAAAGTTCTTCCTGATGAAGGGCTCATCATCGACAACCAATATCTTTTCTACGGCCATGCTTCAGTCAGGGTAATCAGACCTGTCTATCTGAAGCCGACGCGTCGATTTGTCATGCCTTAATGTGCGCTTTGTACCGTTTCTCGACCTCGCCCGCGCGAGGACGGTCCACCACCTGAACCTTACCTCCCCTTGACGCGAGAGCGTGCTTCAACAGCAACTGCTCGTTCTCGCGGTCCAAGAGCATCGCCCGCAGAATCACTTGCTGCGCGCGCGCAGCCGCCTTCCGGACCATCACATTCTTCACCGGACCATCCGCGGCAGAGACGCGCCGCATACTCTGTAACGAATCGTCCAACGCAGACAGCAGTGAACGCTTACGATCCAGCATCTTCTGTGGAATCGAGCGTGACGTATTTTTCAAGAATCGGTTCTCCTCAAGCATGAACGCGTAGACATCCTCGCAAAGCGCAACATGCGACTGGATTGCATCCAATGTCTGACCTCTGATTGCCATGAAAACCGAAAACTACCGTGTTACTTTACTCGGCGCAGGGTTCACTGTAATCGGCTTGATTTCAGCACCTAAAAGCGAATTTAGCGTCCCCCCAGCCTTGCGACTCCAATCTAACTGACCGTCACGCCAATCCGCCATTTGAACGAGAACCTCTAAACTCTTCGGCATCTCAGTCCCCGCAAACTTTTTCGCCGAATCAGTGATGTGCTTGTAACACTCGTGAGCCCTCGGTTCCAGGCGAAGGCGCTCAAAACAAAGCCCCATCTGATAAACAATTGGCCACCGCCAGTCAGCCGCCTCGTTTAATGTCGAAAGAACCTGATAAATCGTCACCGCATTCACAAAGTCGGCTCGCTGGTAGTAATCGTTCGCAAACTCGTTTCCTGCTTTCTTCTGCCAAAAAATCCACTTCTCAGGGTCCGAATCTTTTTTGTCGCGCTGATACCGGAGCAAATCGAGCACAGTGTCGTAAGCCTCCTTAGTCCGCCCCTGAGCCCTCTGCGCCACTGCAAGCAGATACCTCGCTTCCGGCGCTGCCTCGTGCCCAGGGTACTCGCGAATAAACTTTTCCAAAGCCACCATCGCCGCCGCCATGTCATCACGCATAAACGTGCAATGCCCCGCTTTGAACATGATCAACGGCTTTTCGTCCTCAGACAAATCCGACCGCAACATCAAGTTGTAAAACTTCTGCGCCTGCGCGAAGTCCCCCATGATGAAGTACGTATCCGCAATCTCGCGCTGCGCCTTCCTCGTGATTGCAACGTAATTCTCAAACCCACGCCCGCTCACCTTCACGACAGAGTTCAACACCGCGTAAAAACGGTTCACTGAGAGAGTCATTGAGTTCGTCTCACGATAAAGCTTGCCGAGCCTAAACAACCACTCCGGAGCATCACCGTCGTTCTCCAAAAGCTTGAGAACCTTCTCGTAAATCTGAATCGCCTTGACCGGCTCTTTCTTCTCCTCATACGCCTCTGCCAACGAAATCAAAGCCTCTTTCTTGTCCGCATCCGTCAACTTGATGTTCGCAATCGACTCAAGGTAGTGACTCGCCAACTCCTCCTTCTTCTCCTCAATGGCTTTCTTCGCCAAATCCAGAAAACCCTGCACCTCCCCCAACTTCGTCGAGCGTTCCCGCTTCTCCGCCGCGCTCATCCCCGCCGCAGGATCCGTCGGACTCTCCCCAGCCGCTGGCTCTCCCTTAGCGTCGAGCTTGACGGCCTCAGAACCGCCATCCTTCATCAACGACTTCTGCAGCTCGTCCTTCGCTTGGTTAACCTTCTTCGCATCTACCTCGTCCTCAACAGCCAAGACAGAGCCTCCTAGGAGAAAGGCTCCCAGCATCAATGCCCTCATCCAATCCTGTGGCTTTTGACCCATCCGTTTCATAAGCATTCTCGCGTTTATTCGGGTAGGATAAGCGGCGACTCAACGACGCAACTCCACGGCCCCATTAGTTTTGATTATAGGTAGCCGTACTCGGCGGAGCCGCCTGAATCGGCTGCGGAGCCACCATCAACGGCGCTACGCGAACTGGTGGAGCCGGTATGAACGAGGGATCCAACAGCAACCGTCGCTGCTGATCGGTTAACGCCTGAGGTTGGAAAAACTCCATCACCTCGTCCGGCGGACGATTGAAATCCACCCCGCCCGCACCCGACCCACTCGGCCCCCCTCCCGGCGGGTAAGCCCCGCCACCCGACGAATAGGTCGGCCCTGGGGGCTGTTGCGGAGGCTTCGTTGATTGCAATGTCACGGACGGGCGCTTGGGCTCAATCAACCGAGGCGGCGTTCGCTCGCTACAAACAGGTAGGGGCGGTCCCAACCTCATCGGAGCCGGACCCACCGTCGCAAGATAACCAACAGGTCTAAAAATGTAGGGGTACTCGCCGCTTTCTCGAAACTCTTTGCGAGGCTCTCCACCCTGCATACCAGCGCTTTGCGCACCTCCAGAACCCGCCCCTTGCCCCGCCTGCCCTCCCTGAGTGACTCGAGCCGGTCCAGATGCCTGAGCTCCAGCGGGAGCCTTGCTCACGGCCTTGCCTCCGCCAGCCTCCGCAACCTCCCCTGCCACCCCAAAAAACAACGCGAGAACACTCGGTAAAATCAAAGCCGTCATCGCGCCCTTTTGGGCCTTTTGACTGAGTGGGAATGCCATGAACCACCAACTTAGCAGAAGGCTTGCCAATGGGTATTCTTCAACAAAAAGGGCCGCCCCTTTCGGAGGCGGCCCCTTCAATCGATTATCTCGAACGACTACTTTTTCCGGCGCTCTTCAATCGCCGCCTGAGCCGCCGCGAGGCGAGCCACCGGCACTCGATAGGGCGAGCAGCTCACATAGCTCAGTCCCACGCGATGGAAGAACTTCACCGAATCTGGGTCCCCACCGTGCTCGCCGCAAATGCCGAGCTTGATGTCCGGACGCGACTGACGCCCCTTGGCCACCGCAATCTCGACCAACTGGCCAACGCCGGTCTGATCCAGACTCGCAAACGGGTTCTTCTTGAAGATTTCGTTCTCGGTGTAGGGCTGCAAGAAGCTCCCCATATCGTCACGACTGACCCCCAACGCCGTCTGCGTGAGATCGTTCGTCCCGAAACTGAAGAACTCTGCCGTCTGCGCGATTTCATCAGCCGTCAAGGCGCCGCGAGGCACCTCAATCATGGTTCCAACGGAGTACGAGAACTTCGTCTTGGTTTCCTTCTGAACCTCGGCCGCCACGCGGTGAACAATCTCAACCTGAAGATCCAACTCCTTCTTGAACCCGACCAACGGAATCATGACCTCAGGCTTTACCTTAATGCCCTTCTTCTGAACCGCTACCGCAGCCTCGAAAATCGCACGAGCCTGCGTTTCGGTAATCTCAGGATACGCAATCCCGAGACGGCACCCACGATGCCCCAACATGGGATTGAACTCATGCAACGCGTCCACCCGCGCCTTCACCTTTGCCGAGGTCACTCCCAGCTTCTTCGCCAGGTCAGCCTGCGCTTTCGCTTCATGCGGAACAAACTCGTGGAGCGGCGGATCAAGCAAGCGAATCGTGGCTGGATAGCCATTCAACGCCTTGAAAATTCCGATGAAATCCTCTCTCTGGTAAGGGAGAATCTTGGCCAACGCCTTCTTCCGGTCCTCCACCTTCTCCGCAAGAATCATCTCACGCACCGCGTCAATCCGGTCGCCCTCGAAGAACATATGCTCCGTACGGGTTAACCCAATGCCCGTGGCGCCAAAAGCGAGCGCCGCCTTCGTCTGTTCCGGATTGTCCGCATTGGTCCGAACCTGCAAGCGGGTCGCTTTCGCGCACCATGCCATCAACGTTTGGAAATGCTGGAACTTCTCGGTCTTCTGCGCCGCCTTGTTGCCGTTCAATGCCCCAGTGATGATCTCACTCGGCGATGTCTTCAACTGGCCGCCATAAACAGTTCCGCTCGTGCCATCAATCGAGAGGAAATCCCCCTCCTTGAACTTCGCACCTTCGATGGTAACCGTCTTCTTGTCGTAATCGATCAGGACAGCCGAAGCGCCGCAGATACACACCTTGCCCATCTGACGAGCCACCAACGCCGCATGCGATGAAACCCCGCCCTTCGCGGTCAGAATCCCTTCCGCAGCGATCATTCCGCGCAAATCTTCGGGTGAGGTCTCATTCCGAACGAGCAACACTTGCTCGCCCTTCGCCGCAGCAGCCGCCGCACGATCAGCATTCAAGTAAATCTTGCCACTCGCAGCGCCAGGTCCAGCCGGCAAACCCTTCGCCAACGCCTTCGCTTTCTTGAGCTCGGCCGGATCAAAAATCGGAGCCAGCAACTGGTCCAACTGATCCGCAGGATTGCGCAACACCGCAGTCTCCCAATCGATGAGCTTCTCGCGGTGCATGTCCATCGAGAACTTCAACGCCGCAGCCGCCGTGCGCTTCCCATTGCGGGTCTGCAACATGAACAACTTCCCATCCTGAATCGTGAACTCCACGTCCTGAACGTCCTTGAAGTGCTTCTCCAAAATCTGGCGAACCTTCATCAGCTCTGCGTACGCCTTTGGCATCACATTCTTCAGCTTCGCCACCGGCTCCGGAGTGCGAACGCCCGCCACAACGTCCTCGCCCTGCGCGTTAACCAAAAACTCGCCGTAGAACTCATTCGCGCCGTTCGCAGGATTGCGCGTGAACGCAACACCAGATCCCGATTCAGGACCCGTGTTTCCAAACACCATCGCCTGCACATTCACCGCAGTTCCCCACTCCGTCGGAATGTTGTACTTGCGGCGATAGACAATAGCGCGATCGTTCATCCACGAACCAAATACAGCTCCTGCAGCACCTTCCAACTGCTCCCACGGATCGTTCGGGAAGCTCTTGCCCGTCCGGTCTTTCACCAACTTCTTAAAGCGACGCACCAACTCCTGCTGGTCTTCCGCCGTCAAGTCGCTGTCCACAATGTCGCGGTGATACTTCTGGTGCTTGAACGCCTCAATCACCGTCTCGAACGGTTCGTGATCTTCCCCCTCGCGCTTCTGAACCCCCAACACAACGTCGCCGTACATCTGAATGAACCGACGATAGCAATCCCACGCAAAACGCTCATTCTTGGTCGCTTTCACCAACGAAAGCACCGTCTGGTCGTTCAAGCCCAAGTTCAGAATGGTGTCCATCATCCCCGGCATCGAATCCCGCGCACCAGAGCGGACCGCCACCAGCAACGGTTTGCCGTCAGCATCACCAAACTTGCACCCCATCACGCGCTCCATATTGCGAACGCCATCTTCCATCTGCGAGCGCAACGAAGAGGGATACGTACGCTTGTTGGCGTAGTAATACGTGCAAACTTCCGTTGTCACCGTGAACCCCGGAGGCACCGGCAACCCAATGCGCGTCATCTCCGCCAAGTTCGCTCCCTTGCCTCCCAGCAAGGCCTTCATCGTTCCATCCCCGTCCGCTTTACCGTCGCCCCAAGTGTAAACAAACTTGGTTCCTGACTTCGCGGTGGGTTTTGCTTTTGCCGCAGGTTTGGCTGCGGACTTCGCTGCAGGCTTCGCTGCAACGCTCTTCTTCTTGGGGGTTTTTGCGGTAGGCATGTTGTTCAATCTAAAAGGTTCAGCCAAAACTCATCCACCTCGTGTTCCCCGGACAGCCCCTGTCCCGCTGAACCGCCGACGCGTTGCGTCAGCCCTCCCGAATGAGCGTTGCACCAAATCAAGTGGGTTCGTATGCCAGAAAGGACGGTGGGTGTCCACCCTCGTCTAGTTTCTGTCACCCGCTCAGCGCGGATCAGTCCACCGCCGGCAGGCGAACGTGCCGCACCACTCGAAATTCGGGATGCGTTTCAACCACCTCCGCCGGAGCGAAAAGATTCCCCGTCTCCGGAAAAAAAACGTCTCCCTCGAAACAGCCTCGCACCTCGCTCAAAAACAACTCCAAGCACGAAGGGAGCAACGCCGCATACAACTCCGCACCACCAATCACCCACACCTCCTTGCCTGGAAACGCCGAGTCGGTAATCCCCCCCAACTCGCGAATCACCCGCACGCCTTCCGTCTCAGGAAGGGTTCGCGAAACCACCACATTCTCTCGTCCAGGCAGCGGTCGCCCCAACGATTCAAACGTTTTGCGCCCCATCACCACCACCCCACCCATCGTCGCACGCTTAAACCACTTGAAGTCCTCCGGCAAATGCCAAGGAATGCGCCCCCCGAGCCCGATCACTCGGTTTTCCGACATGGCCGCAATCGCTTTCATCACCAAGAGAACCCATCCGCCACTAGCCCTTCACCGAGGCAGCAAGCAATCCCCCCTCCGCCTCATCTGCCACCAAAACCCGCCGGACGTGTCGCTTGCCGTCCTCCATCACCACCAAGAACTCTTGAGCCAAAACGCCGCCCGCTTGAACCAGTCGACTCTCAATCAACATCGCCTTGGCACGCTGCGCCTCCACCCACTCCCTCAACGTATCGACTGCCACCGCCGTCGTCCGCAAAAACTCAGGCCGATCCACCGCCACTGTCGAAAGCAACCCCACCAGAAACTCCCTCGACAAATACGCAAACAGGTTTCCAGCCCTCGGTCCCAACTCCTTGTCCAACAATGCCCTATAGATGGCCTTGAACGCAACCGGTTGCTCGATAGGGGTCATGCGCGCCGTTTCAAAAACGCAAGTCTGCAACGCGTCCCCTTCCCACTCAGCCGTCTTCAATGCCTCGGACAACTGCAGCAAGAAACCGCGCTGCGCCTCCGACAAGGCATTCACTGACTCTGGAAGAACCTCCTGAAGTCGCGTCTTCTCAGAATCCGCAGCGTACCGGTCCACCCAAACCTCCGCCGAACGAATCCGTCGCTGCAACACTCCACGCTCCAGCGCCGTCAGCGGACGCCCCGCCCTTTTTCCAATCTCCTCCAACGCGTTCAAGTGCGGCATCTGAGCCAGCGCCGTCACCAACTGAAAGTTCGCCTGATAAACTTCCCCACGACCTGAAGTCTCCGACAACGAGAGAATCCGTCCCTCATCCGGGGTCGCATTCTTCTCCCGATGCACTCGCCCCTCGCATCGGTCGTATTCATTGAAAAGTTTCACAATCCCCTCCTCGTTCGCCTCAAAATTCACCGGCGAATTTGGCTTCGTCCGAATCATCAAAAAGCGAAGCACCTCCGGAGGAAGCAAGTCAGCCATGTCGCGCGCACTCGCACCAATCCCTCTCGACGAAGACATCTTAGCTCCCCCCACCAAAAAGAACTCATACGGAACATTCAATGGCGGTTCCTGACCAAAAATCGCCCGCGCACACGCCGCCGCCACGTCCCGCGAACCGCCTTTGGTCGAATGATCTTTCCCTGCCCCTTCAATCCCCACCGGAAATGTCACCCACTTCGCCACCCACTCCAACTTCCACGGCAACTTGCCCCGACCGTCAAACGGCGACACCCGCCCCTCATGGCCACACCCTGTGGCCCACTTCACCATGTTCGGACGACACCGATAAGCCACCGTCGACCCGTCGTAATCGTACACCTCCGTGGTTCCAATCCTCCCGCACTGCTCACATACCGCCTGAAACGGATACCAAGTCGCGGGTCTATCAGAGTTGGACACCTCCTTGTACACTCGCCGAACGGTTTCCGCGTTCCGCAAAATCTTATCAATCACCACGTTGAATCGGCCGGATCGATAAACATCGCGCATCCGATATCGCTCGACCTCCACCCCGAGTTCCTCAAACACACCCCAAAACTCGCCCATGTAGTGCTCAGCCATGTCAGGGGCATCCGAACCATCCGGCGGGGGCACATTGCACAACGGTTGACCGAGGTACTTGCTAAAATGCTCGTCCTTGCCCGCCGGTATCTCGTCTAACGGATCGTAATCGTCCACCCCGAAGAAATACCGGGCCTCCAATCCCTTGGCCCGCAGCGTCCGAAAAATCGCGTCATGGATGAGCACCCCGCGAAGCGCACCCACGTGCACCCGACCGGAGGGTGTTTTTGAATCGTTGATAATCTGCGGCCCACTACAACGCGCTGCTACTTCTTCACACCAAAACATATCTTGTTCTTCAGTTCTTCACGCCGCGAAAACCCGGACCTCCGGACGCCGCACGGACAGCCCGTGACTGTCTCTCGAAACCTCCGACCGCTTCAATCCCAAACCACCCCCCACGCCTCGACCCGTTGGCCAGCCTCCCACCTCCCGCTCCCTCCCTCTCTCCTCTCCCCCCCTTCGTGTCTTCGCGCCTTCGCGTGCCCCTCTCCCCTCCCCCCTAAAGATCAGCCCCCCCACCTCCCACTCCCTCCCCCTCATCTCCTCTCCCCCCCTTCGTGTCTTCGCGCCTTCGCGTGCCCCTCTCCCCTCCCCCCTAAAGATCAGCCCCCCCACCT
>JBEEPE010000322.1:0-17217 GCA_041191265.1 Verrucomicrobiota bacterium
GCCGTATTGGAGGTGCCGATGGTTCACCCGGATTTTGAATGGTTTGCGGGATTGGGTCAGCGATGGTACGCGGTGCCGTTTGTGTCGAACATGGAGTTGGAGATGGGTGGTATTCGCTACACGGCTGCCCCGTTTAATGGGTGGTACATGGGCACCGAGATTGGTTCGCGGAACTTTGGGGACCGCCATCGGCTCAATCTTGCGCCGCGAGTGGCCGAGGCGATGGGACTGGATGTGCGCCACGAATCGACCTTGTGGCGTGACCGCGCCTTGGTGGAGCTGAACCGCGCGGTGCTGCATTCCTTTAAAGAGGCGGGCGTTCGCATCATCGATCATCATTCAGTCGCGGAGTTGCATGTGCGGTTTGAGGAGGCGGAGCGTGCAGCGGGGCGGGAGGTGTCGGGCGATTGGAGCTGGTTGGTTCCGCCCCTTTCGGGCTCAGCGAGTCCACTCTGGGGACGGAGTTACCATCCTGTGGAATACTCGCCCAACTTTGTGCCGCCGACCGCTGCGTTCCCGCGGTCGGCTGGTAATGGCTGAGCCGGTCCAGCGAGAGCGGCGGGGAAAAACTCCGAGTGATTCACCGCAGCAATGCGGGTGTATCTAAACCGGCAGCTCTCGCGGCGGAGGCCTGCCGCACATCGAAGGTAAGGAACTGAGGGACGCCTAGGACGATTGCTTGAGCGACATGCAGAAGATCCAACGTTCGCGTGCCGAGGCTAGAGGTGTACAAGTTGCTGAGCCGTTCTACCTCTCGACACACCTCCGCTCCGGCCGGGTTCGAGGAGAGATAAACACCGGTTTCTAGGCCCAAGGCTTGGTTATGAAGGATAAGTTTGGAATCGCGCCGGTTAATCTGTTTGCGGAACACCTGAAGCCGTACGGCATTTCGAAACTCCATTTCGTGGAGCCACGTCCAAACCATGGGTGAGCCATGAAGTTGTAACCACGATTTGGCGGCCGCGGTGTTTGCGTCCGACCCGTGAAGAGAAACAAGGAACCCAGTGTCAGCGTAGCAGCTCATCGCTCTCCGCGGGCATACGAGACGACTTCGGTGCCTGTCATCGGCTTTGCCTTCTGGAGAAAGAGTTTTTCGAGCCGCGCATAAAAGTCCGGTGAAGCGTCGATGCCGTTGGGAGTGGGGTTTGGAACCAGTGTTCCAATGACCTTTTTGTAACGGGTGATTTGCACGGATTCGCCCTGCTCGACCCAACCGAGCACGGATGCCGTTGAGTGTTTCAACTCGCGAACGTTCGCCGTCTTCATGGTGACACAAAATGTAACACCGGTTTTTGCTCCTGAAAACCGACTTCCTCTGGGCCAAACTGTTGGACGAGCGATCGCTGGAGATTCTCAAAATGCCGCAATCTCGGCAGCGGCCTGCGCGCAGATTCTCTTCGGGATTGGTTCGGTCTGGGGGATTATTTGTTCGAGTCGGGGTGCTTGCGGGTGAGGTGTCGGTAAAGGAACCAGAGGGCGAGGGGGAGGAGGGCGCTGAGGAGGGTGGCAGCCGTGGTGTCGTCTTTTCCGAGGTGGCCGATGGCGGCAAAGGCGAATCCGACGGGAAGCGAGCCCAGCGTCGCTGCAATCGAGAAAGTGCGGAGCGGGAACGCGCTTAATCCCGCGAGGCACGCGACAGCCTCGTTCAGCACTGGGAGGCAACGCGAGAGGGCGACAACGGCGCCACCTTTGTTCGCGAACCAATCTGCGGCTGCCGCAAGGTTGTCCTCACCCGCCATCCGTGCGGCCATGGGGCGTCCAACGACGCGCGAAAGGGCGTAGGCCACGTGCGCGGAAAGCAGAGATCCAGCGGAAGCGGCGAGTCCGCCGAGCAGGGGACCGTAGAGCCAGCCGAGTGCTGACATGATCACGGTACCGGGGATGGGCAAGACTAAGTCGCTGACGAGCAATCCAATGCCAATCAACCATGCCGTTGAGCGATGTGCCTCCAAGAGTGCGCGTGTGGACTCGATACTGAGCAGGCGTTCGAAAAAATCGCCCCAGAAGAGGAAGGGCACGATGATTCCCGCGAGGAGCAGGCAGATGAGAGTTCCGAGTCGGCGTGCTCGGTTCATTGCGGGATGAAGGGGAGGTGGAGTTGGCGTGGGGAAGCGGCTGGGACGAGGGTTGATGCGCCAATCCCCAATAGCCGCAGGGGCCGATCGACGAGTGCGTTCGTGGCGAGTAAGTGGCACGCGAGGCGATAGATGTCGCGTGCGGAGGAGACGGGATCTTCGAGACGGTGCTGACGGGTGAGGGTTTTGAAATCGGAATAACGCACTTTGACCTGGATGGTTAGCGCACCTGCCTGATGTTTGAAAAGGGTGGACTCGATGTCGGCGGCCATTTCGCGGAGGGCGGCTCGGAGTGTGGGGCGGTGTTCGGTGTCGGCGGGGAAGGTGTTTTCCGCGCTGATGCTCTTGCGCTCGCTGTCGCCTTCGACGGGTCGCGGATCAATGCCGAAGGCGCGTTCTTTCAGTTTTAGGGCGAAGGATCCCAACGCGTGTTCGAGGGTGAGCTCGGTGTCTTGCAAATCGCCGATGGTTTTGAGGCCGCGCTCTTCGAGGGCCTGCGCGGTGACGGGGCCGACGCCATGAATATCGCGGACGGAGAGGGGGCGGAGAAACTCCACCTTGTCTTGTTCTGGAATGAGCGTGAGGCCGTCGGGCTTTTTGTAATCGCTGCCGAGTTTTGCGAGGAACTTGTTGGTGGCGATTCCGATGCTGGCGGTGAGATGGCGCTCGCTGCGGATGCGTTGTTTCAAATCAATGGCGGCTGGCAGGGCGAGACGCAGGGCCTCGTCGGGATCCGTTCCTTCGGGAGCGAGGTGGCTTACGTCGAGGTAGGCTTCGTCCACGGAGACTTTTTCGAGGAGGGGCGAAAGTTCGGCGAACATTGCCATCAGGTGATGGGATTCGTTTCGGTACGCATCCATGCGTGGACGCACAAAGATGGCGTGGGGGCAGAGTCGGTAGGCAGTGCGCGAGGGCATGGCGGAACGCACCTTGAAACGGCGCGCTTCGTAACTGGCGGCGCAGACGACGCCGCGCTGATCGGGGGGTGAACCGACGACCACGGGCTTGCCTCGGAGCGCGGGATCGTCGCGCTGTTCGACGGAGGCAAAGAAGGCATCCATATCAACATGAAAGATGATGCGGTGCATGGGCTTCTGGCGCAGTTATCCTGCTATTTTCGTGAAGGGCGCGCCTTCGTTCAGCGTGGGATTTTCGGGGCGACCTTTGTGGTGATAGGTGACCTTGAGGTTTTCCAAGCCGAGCAGCCACAGGATGGTGGCATGCAGATCATGCACGTGTAGACGGTCTTGCACCGCGTGCAGCCCGAGGTCGTCGGTGGCACCGATGGTTTGTCCACCTTGAACGCCGCCACCGGCCATCCACATCGAGAAGCCGGTGGGATTGTGATCTCGTCCGTCGCCCTTTTCGCTCATGGGGGTGCGACCGAACTCGCCGCCCCAGACCACGAGGGTTTCTTCGAGCAGGCCGCGGGAGTGAAGGTCTTTGAGCAGGCCTGCGACAGGCAGATCGGTTTCTCGAAAGAGTTTGGCGTGATTGCTTTCGATTTTGGCGTGTGCATCCCATTTGCTGCCGGCGCCGCTGTAGAGTTGGACGAAGCGCACGCCGCGCTCAACGAGGCGGCGTGCGAGGAGGCACATCGAGCCAAACTTGCGGGTTTCTGAGCGATCGAGACCGTACAGCGCTTTCGTGGCGCTGGATTCGGACTGGGTGTCGAGCGCGTCGGGTGCTTCCACCTGCATGCGCGCGGCGAGTTCGTAGGCGTGGATGCGTGCTTCGAGATCTGCATTGAGGCGGGAGGCCGCGTGTTCGCGGTTCATCGCGTCGAGCATTCTGATTTTCGCGAGTTCCTGCGGCTCAGTGATATTTGAGGGTCGGTTCAGATTCGCGATGGGTTCTGAGCCGGATTCGATTCGCGTTCCTTGGTGGAGGGAGGGCATGAAGCCGCTGCTCCAGTTGCGCGGCCCGTTCACGATGGAGGTGGGGTTGTCCTGCATCACCACATAGGACGGCAGGTTGCGATTGAGGGAGCCGAGGGCGTAGTTCACCCAGGCACCGAGGGAGGGACGTCCGCCGAGGATGCTGCCGGTATTCATTTGGCAGACGCCGGTGCTGTGGTTGATTCCGTCGGCGACACAGCTTCGGATGACGGCGAGATGATCGGCGCACGTGGCGGTGTGGGGAAGCCAGTCGCTCAGCCAGAGGCCGGATTGGCCGTGTTGCGACCAGCGGCGGCGGGAGGCGAGGAGCGGGCTACGGCTTTCGCCCATGGCGGTGATGACTTTGCCGTAGCTTTCTGGGAGGGGTTTGCCGGCGAGCCGGTTGAGCAGCGGCTTTGGATCGAGCGAGTCGAGATGGGAGGGTCCGCCCTCCATAAAGAGGAAGATGACGCTTTTCGCTTTGGGCGCGAAATGGGGCGCGGCTTGAGTGGAGCGAGGGGCGTCATCGGCGAGGAGTTGGGAGAGCGCCAGCGAGCCGAAGCCGAGACCAGCGGACGCGAGCGCGTCACGTCGGGAGAGAGCGGCGGTATGCATCGGGGATCGCATCGTTAATCGAGGTAAATGAACTCGTTCGCGTTGAGGAGAATGTGGCAGAAATCGCGGAGCGGCCCTGCGGCGTCGCCGGCATCGCGAGCAGGCCGCTGTGCGACGGTGGATTCGCGGAGCCGCATGTGCGCTGGGCCTTCGTCAGCGAGGACGGCCTCGGGGTTGCCGTTGCGTGATTCAAAGCGCCAGAGGGAAAGGGTGTCTTCGCGGAGTGTTTCTGAGGAGTGGAGAAGGAGGGCTTCCTGCGGGAGGCGATCGTTGGAGATTCTGACGTCATCGATGAGCCCTTCCCAGAGGTGGCGGGGGGAGTCGGGAGATTGGGCGCCGATGCACACGGGGGCGACGCCTCCGAAGTTGGCGTGAACGGCGCAATCTACGGTGCACTCCTGCACGGGTTGATCGTCATCGGACAGGTCTTTGGCTTTGAACGTGATCTGGGAGCCCTCTTCGGTGGGTTGGACGGTGACGGCGATGTAGTAGGGACGTCCGGTTTTGAGGTGGAGCGTGCTGAAGACGGGGTCGCCGTCTTTGATGCGTGCGCCGTCGCCATTGAGGAGGAGGACGAGGGTTTGCGGTTTGTAGCTGCTTTGTTTTCCGGTGATTCCGAGACTCCATCCGGGGCTCCCTTTTTCCCAGCGCGAGACGATGGTGCGGATTTGGTTGTCGGGGTGGATGCTGTCGAGCAGCACGTGGGCTTCGATGGTGAACCGGTCGCCGAGACGGAGTTTGGTGGTGGGGTCCGACACGAGCCGTTCGAGGCCGGAGTCGCGTCCGAACACGAGGGATTTGCCTTCGCGAAAGGGCATGCGTTCGGTGTGAATAGAGACGCTCTCTCCGAGCGGCAATGAGGGAATGGCTGTTGCGCCGCCGGTGAGAAACGTCGTGGCGCGGAGAAGTTCAGACTCTGAGGGGGGGCGGTTAAACACGCGCAGGTAGGCGCTTTGAACGATGTCTGCGGGGTTGGACGACTCGCGAGCGAGGGTTGCGGCCAGTTGGCCTGCGCGTTTGAGCAACCAGTTGCCGTGGAGGAAGGTGAGCGCTTGGGGCGGGGTGGTGGTCGCGTTGCGCTCGGGGGTGCTGAGGATCCCGTCCGGCGTGTCGAGCGATTCGAGCAGAGGGTCGCGCGAGTTGCGTAGCGTGCGGACGAATAGGGAACGCGCGGGGGAGTCCCAAGGGACGGACGGTTCGCCGAGGGACCGGTGAAGTTGGAGTTCACCGGTGAGAAAAAGAGCGGAGTCGCGGACTTCGTCGGACGCGAGGCGTCGGGGGTTCATGCGCCAGAGGAGCCGGTTTTCTGGATCGGTGCGAAGGGCGTTGGCGGGGTTTGAGACGCGTGATTCGCGTCGGTAGGCATGGGTATTGAGGAGGGTGCGGTGGAGCCATTTGATGGACCATCCATTTTCCATGAAGTGGTGGGCGAGCCAGTCGAGGAGTTCGGGGTGTGAGGGAGGGCCGCCGAGGGTGCCGAGATCGGAGGCGCTGGTGGTGAGGGGTTTTCCGAAGTGGTGTTGCCAGACGCGATTGACGATGACGCGGGCGGTGAGGGGGTTGGACTTGTGGGTGAGCCATTCGGCGAGGGCTGCGCGCCGTCCGGTGGAGGTGGTGCCTTCGGGGATCCAGAAGGGGGCGGCGTCGAGAATGGAGAGCGGGCCGGGTGCGATGTCGCCCAAGCGGTCTTTTTTGGGGATGCGCGTTTCGGGAGCGACAGGGCCGACATCGGAGACGGCGAGAATGCGTGGGAGCGGCTTCGGTTTTTGGGCATCGAACGCGGCGAGATCGCGTTGGAGGCGGATGTAGCGATCTTTATCGTCGCCGCGCAGGTAGTTAAGCAGATGGTCCCATTCCTCGAGGACTTGGCGGAATCCGAGGTCGTGGATTTGCAGGTCGCGAGGGGAGAGTTTGGAGGGATGGCTTCGGAGGATGGGTTGGATATCGTCCGGAAACTTTTTGATGGCGGCTTCTTTGGCGCGGGCTTTTGGACCTGCCTCCATTTCGGCGAGGGCGCGGCGTTGTTCGGTGGTGAGGGAGAGCCAGTGGGTGTGGCCGCGCTGCCAGGTGGCGCGTTGATCGGGGGTGGCAGCGTCGAGATCGTCGCGCCAGCGGAGAGGCGCGAATGCGGCGCGGAGGCGGAAGTAATCTTTTTGGAGGATGGGATCGAACTTGTGGTCGTGGCAGCGGGCGCATTGGACCCCGACGCCCATGAAGACATCGCCGACGACGTCTGTGATTTCGTCGAGGATGAGGTTCCATTGTCCGACGGCGTCGCGGTTGTTGTATTCGTAAGGTCCGAGGCGGAGGAAACCGGTGGCGGTGAGGGCTTCGGGATCGTCGGGATAGAGTTCGTCGCCGGCGAGTTGTTCGCGGAGGAAGCGGTCGTAGGGTTTGTCTTCTTGAAAGGAGCGGATGACGTAATCGCGGTAGCGGAATGCTTCGGGGCGGAAGCTGTCGATGCGGTAGCCGTCGCTCTCTGCGAATCGGACGAGGTCGAGCCAATGTCGGGCCCATTTCACGCCATGTCGCGGGGAGTCGAGGAGGCGGTCGACGGCGTCGGCGAAGGCTTGGGGGGTGGGATTGTTCTCGAAGGCCTCGATTTCTTCGGGGGTTGGGGGGAGGCCGGTGAGGTCGAATGTGACGCGGCGCAGGAGGGCGTACGGGTCGGCTTCGGGTGCGGCGACGAGACCATGTTTACGGAGGCCTGCTTCGATGAAGGCGTCGACGGCGTTTTGGGCGCCTACGGCGGGAATGGTCGGGTTGGAGATGGGTTGGATGGCCCACCATTGGCGATCTTTGGCGGAGATTTTGTCGCGCTCACGAGCGACCATTTTTTGCGAGGGATTTTCGGGCCACGGCGCTCCAGCGATGATCCAACTCCGTAGGGAGTCGATTTCGGGCGCAGACAGGCTGGCGCGCCCGCCTTTGCGTGGGGGCATTTGGAGGTCGGGGTGTGACCCGTCCACGGCTTGGAGGAGGAGGCTTTCCGACGGCTTTGCGGGGACGATGGCGGGTCCGGAGTCACCGCCTTGGAGGGCTGCGGCGCGGGAATCTAGGGCGAGGTTCCCTTTCATTTTCCCGGCGTCGTGGCTGTGGCATTCGAGGCAGTGGGTTTTGAGGAGGGGTTGGATTGTGGAGGAGAACGTGGAGGCGTCGTTTTGCGTGGCGCGGGCGGAAGGGGCGAGGGAGAGGCAGAGTGCAGCGACGACGCTGGCGATGCGCGCGGGGCATCGCCACGGTGTGGGGTGAGTTGGTGGGGTGGGTTGCTGCATACCCGGGTGGCCTCTCGGGACTGGATCGGTGAGTTAGTCGCCGTAACCTGCTGGGTGTTGGAGATGCCATTTCCAGGCGGAGGCGATGATGGACTCCGCGTCTTGGAATGCGGGGGTCCAGCCGAGTTCTTTGTGGATGAGGGTGGAGTCGGCGATGAGGCGTGCGGGATCGCCGGGGCGGCGCGGCATTTCGCGAACGGTGATTTTGCGGCCCGAGACTTTTTCGCAGACGTTGATGATTTCGCGAACGCTGGTTCCGCCTCCGGTCCCGAGGTTGTAGCGGGCGGATTTTGGGCTGCCGAGGGCGAGCATATGGGCCTGTGCGAGGTCGAGGATGTGGATGTAGTCGCGGATACAGGTGCCGTCGGGCGTGGGGTAGTCGGTTCCGAAGATGGAGACGTCCGGTTTTTGTCCGAGCGCGACTTTGAGCACGTTTGGGATGAGATGGGTTTCGATGCGGTGATCTTCGCCGAAGCGATCGGAGGCGCCTGCGGCGTTGAAGTAGCGAAGGGCGACGCAGCGGAGTCCGTGGATTTCGTCGTACCAACGGAGGATTTTTTCGAACTGGAGTTTGGATTCGCCGTACGGGTTGATGGGGGCTTGCGGGGTGGTTTCGGTGATGGGCACGGCTTCTGGGACGCCGAAGGTTGCGCAGGTGGAGGAGAAGACCATTTTGAGGACACCGGCGGCGACCATGGCTTCGAGGAGGTTAACGCCGCCGGTGACATTGTTTCGGAAGTACTTGGTGGGGTTGGTCATGGATTCGCCGACGAGCGCGTTGGCGGCGAAGTGCATGACGGCGTCTGGGCGTGAGGAGAGGAGGGCCTGACCGATTTGCTCTGGGGCGAGGAGATCGCCGACGATGAGGGTGGCGCGCGGGTCGACGGCGGCTTGATGTCCTTCGGATAGGTTGTCGAAAACGGTGACGGTGTGGCCTGCGTTGAGGAGTTGCTCGACGCAGATACTGCCGATGTAGCCGGCGCCGCCGGTGACGAAGATGTGCATGTGGGGTGGAGGGTTTTTCAGTGAAGAGAGGCTTTAATTTGTGCGTTGGTGTCCTCGAGGGCGTCGAGGGAAATCAGGGTGCCGGAGGGGTCGACGAGCCACGCGGTGGGGATGGCGTTGATGCCGAGGCGGCGCATTAGGTTGGTTTCCCAGCCGCGCCCGTCCCACCAGAGGGGGTCTTGGCTCCATTGGGTGGAGCGGAACCGTTCTGCGACGCCGCGGTCGGGTTCCATACAGACGCCGATGCGGGCGAGGGTGGGAAAAGCTTTCATTGCGTCGGCCACTTTTTTGACGGCGAGGCGTGAGGCTGGGGACTGTGGGGCGAAGAAGAGGATGATGACGGGGCGGCCTTTGAGGGATTGGATGTCGAAGGGATCGCCAGTGAACGTGGAGAACTTGAGTTGAAGGGGTTTGCCGAGGAGCGACAGGCGTTTTTGGTCGTCGGCGATACGGGCTTCGAGGCGCGGATCTTTGTTGAGGCGGAGGGCCTCGTTGAGGAGGAACTTTTTTGCGTCGGGATCGCGGTCGAAGACGGAGGCGGCCTCGACGAAGAGCGTGGGGATGCGACGGTCGGTTGGAAACTCACGAGCGAACTCTTTTAGGGCCTCGAGAAAAGGGGCTCGTTGGGAGCGGTCGGGCAGTCGGTTTCGCCGCATCCATTGGGTGATGCGGCTGAAGTTGACTTCGGCGCGCTGGTCTTGATTTCCATTGGCGAGGAGGAAATCAAACAGTCGTTCAGCGGCGGCGAGGGCGTTGGTTGAGTCGGAGCCTTCGCCGAGTTCGCCATGGAGGGCGAGTGCGCGTGCGAGTCGAAGGCGGGCTTCGAAGAGGCGTGGATCCTTGGACGGTTCGCCCAGTGCGACGAGGAATTTGCGGCAGGATTCTTCTTGTTTGAGGACGTGCTGAAAGAAGTGTTGCCGAGCGGCTGCGGTGTCCGTCGGGGGTTGCCCTGGACCGGCATCGAGCGCCGCGATTTCTTTCCAGAGGGTTTCCGCATCCGCGGCCTTTAGGGAGGACGGCAGGCAGAGGAGTGCGAGGAGCGCTCGGATGGCGACGTGAGGGGCGGCGCAGCGATGCGGGCTGGTGGGGGGCTTGGGTGCCGGAGGCATCAGTGCAGCAGAGGGAGCTGGTGAGGGGTTGCGATGAGTTGTGCATCCAACTCGAGAAAGAAGTCGAGTCGTCGCGCGGTTTCGGCTTCGTCGATGTGGCGAGCGAGAATCAGGTAGGTGGCGTAGTGGTTGCCTTCGCTCTCGACGAGGGAAGCGTAGAACGCGGCGAGGCCCGGGTCGCGGTCAGCGATTTCGCGCGCGAGGATTTGGAACTTTTCACAGCTTCGTCCTTCGATGAGGGCGCAGGCGACGAGATGATCGATGACCTGATGCCGCCGACCTTTTCGGATTTGGCTCATCATGGTGCTGATCCACGGACTTTTGACGGGGGTGGTGAAGGGGATGCTGCGTTCGTCGAGGAGATCGAGGACTTGGTTGAAGTGTTGAAGTTCTTCGATGGCGATGGCGTTGAGTTCGCGGGTGGCGTGACGGAGTTCGACGTACTTTTGAAGGTTGATTGCGGAGGTTGCGGCTTTGCGTTCGAGGTGTGCGTGATCGACGAGGACGCCGTGCAGTTGGTGCCGCACGTTTTGGATCCAAGTTTCGGGAAGTTTGGCGCGCCAGAGGAGCATGGGTTAGAGGGTTTCGGGGGGTTGAGAATCTTGGGAAAGGGTGCTGCGATGGGGTCGGGAAAGGTTCCCGAACTCGCGGGTGTAACATTCTGGGCAGATTCCGTGCGAGAAGTTGCTGCCGGTGTGTGCGTGGATGTAGCTCTCGACCTGTTGCCAGTAGTCGGAATCGTCGCGGACCCGTTTACAGTACATGCAGATGGGAATCAGCTCTTTGAGGCGACGGAGTTGGGTGGTGAAGTCGAGAATGCGCTCGGCGACACGGAGCCGCATGAGAATCATTTCGCGGTCCAATGGTTTAGGGAGGAAGTCGTCCACTTCGGCGTCCATCGCGGTGCGCAGGTTGTCGCGTCCGGTATGGATGGCGGTGAGGAGGATGAAGTAGGTGTAATCGGGTTTACCGGATTGGCGGATGCGTTTGCAGAGTTGGATGCCGTCGCAGTTGGGCATCATCCAGTCGCTGATGACGATGCGAACGGGGTCGTTTTGGAATGCGGCCCACGCGGTTTCGCCGTCGGTGGCGGTCAGGACGGAGTGGCCAGCGTTTTCGAGGCTGAGTTGGAGCACCTTGAGGGAGACGGGATCGTCTTCAGCGATGAGGATTTTCATGGAGGAACGATTGGATGGCGGCGTGCATGGAATGGAGATCGGCTTTGAGGAGGGCGAAGATAGTTTGTTGGGGGCGAGTGTTTTGGGGTTCTGTTCGGAGGATTTGTTCAAGGGCGATGCAGCGTTCGTAAAACGCGGAAGCACCGAAGTTTCCAGCGCTTCCTTTGAGGCTGTGGATGTGGTGTGATAGTTCGGTGAGGTCGTTGTGGTTGAGTGCGTTTTGCGCGTTGGCGAGGAGTCGTGACGACGTGGCGATGAAGGTTTGGAGGAGGTCGCGGAGGAAGGAATCGCCGCCGAGTTCGAGGAGACCGGAGAGGGAGCGGTGCAGGGGGTCGTCGGCTGAGGAAGATGGCTCCTCGCGAGGTGGGGTGGTGAGGGGTGCTTTGGTGATGCGTTGAAGTGCGTTGTCGAGTTCGCGGTCTGAGACGGGTTTGCTGAGGTAATCGTCCATGCCGGCTTCGAGGCAGCGTTGGCGGTCCCCTTCCATGGTGTTGGCGGTCATGGCGATGATGCGTGCTTTTGCGGTGATGCTCGGAAGTGCTCGGATGCGGCGCGTGGCCTCGTAGCCGTCCATCTCGGGCATTTGGCAATCCATGAGAATGGCGTCGAACGGGGTGGTTTCGGCGGCGGAAACGGCAGCGGCGCCTGTTTCGACGATGGTGGGATGGATGCCGCGTTTGGCGAGTTGATGGGCGATGACGCGTTGGTTGACGGGGTGGTCTTCTGCCACGAGGACGGCGAGGGTGGAGGCGATGGGGAGGGAGGCGTGGGAGGGAGTGGGAGGGATGAGGGGTTCTGGGGTGAGGGGTTCTGGGGGTAGGGGTTGGGTGAGGGCGGAAAGGAGTTGGCGGTGGCGGACGGGTTTGAGGAGGACGGCGACGGGGCTGTGGTTACGGAGAGCGTTGGCTAGGGGAAGTCGCGAGGCGCTGGCGGTGATGATGAGTTTGGTGGGGAGGTGGAGGGGGGTGGTTGCGTCGGGTGGCAGGATTTGAAGGGCGTTGGAGGCGTTGATGATGACGGCGTGGTACTGGTCGAGATCGTTTCGAAGGGTGGAGGAGTTTTCGAGGATGGGGCTGGGATTTTCGTGCGTTTGGACGGTGGCGCCGGAGCGAGTGAGGTAGGCGGAAAGGGTTTCGCGGGTGCGTGCGTGCGGTTCGATGAGGAGGATTTCTCGGCCGTTGAGGAGGCCGTCTGGTTCGGGAGGATGTTCGGGTTGTGTGGCGAGTGGCAGGGTGAAATGAAAGGTGGAGCCGGTGTCGGGTTCGCTGAGGACATCGAGGGATCCGCCCATGCCTTCGACGAGTTGTTTGGAGATGGCGAGGCCGAGTCCTGAGCCGCCGTAACGGCGGGTGGTTGAGCCATCGGCTTGAACAAAGGCTTGGAAGAGACGGGAGCGGAGGCGTGGGTTGATGCCGATGCCGGTATCGGCGACTTCGACGCGCAGGAGGGTGGTGGATTCGGTGCGAGAAACCACGCGGGCGGAGATGGAGATTTCGCCTTTTTGGGTGAATTTGACGGCGTTGCCGACGAGGTTGACGAGGACTTGGCGGATGCGGCCGGAGTCGCCTAGGAGGCCGGGTGGGAGCGGGTCGATGTGGGTGACGAGCTCGAGTTTTTTTGATGAGGCGCGTTCGGCGAGGAGGGCGGCGGCGTCTTCGATGACGCTTTCGAGGTCGAGGGGGATGGATTCGAAGGTCATCATGCCGGCTTCGAACTTTGAGAAGTCGAGGATGTCATTGATGATGGTGAGGAGCGCTTCGGCGCTGGAGGCGATGGTGCGGGCGAAGTCGGACTGGCGGATATCGAGGGGAGTGTCGAGCAAGAGGCCGGTCATGCCGATGATGCCGTTCATGGGGGTTCGAATTTCGTGGCTCATGGTCGCGAGGAACTCGGATTTGAGTTTTGCGGATTGGAGGGCTTCGTCGCGGGCGAGTTCGAGGGCGGATTCGGTTTCGAGTTGTCGGGTGACGTCGAGTCCGATGGTACCGACGCCGGGTTGGTTACCGGCGAGGGGGACGGGGAAGCGGAGCATTTGCCATTGTTCGGTGGAGCCGTTTTGGCGGACGCGTTCTTCGGTGGAGATGCGAGGGCTGTGTTGGTGAATGACGGCTTGTTCTTCGGCGTTGATGGAGGCGGCGAGGTCGTCTGGGAGGAGGTCGGCGTCGGTTTTACCGAGGCAGGCGGCGGGGGAGGAGTCGGGGGTGTCGAGGAGTTCGCGGAATGCGGGGTTGATGAACACGTAGCGGCCGAGGTGATCTTTGATGGAGGCGGCGGCCGGGTTGTTTTCCATGAAGGCGGTGAAACGGGCTTCGGATTCGCGAAGGGCGTCTTGGGTGCGGGCGACGTCGGTGATATCGCGGAGGACGGCGATGACGCGTTCGACGCGGTTGGAGTTATCGAGCACGGGGGAGACGAGAACGTCCCAAGTGCGGTGAGGGAGGGTTGAGGCGGGGGTTTTTCCGATGAACCGCGCGGGGATTTTGTTACGGGCTTGGGAGAGGGCGAGGAGGGCGGCGGGGCGGTCGTTTTCGAGCCAGAGTTGGTCGAAGGAGCGGTTATGAAAGGTGGAGGGTTGGGTGAGTTCCAAGCGGCGGGAGCCTGCTTCGGAGATGGAGTCGACGGTGTCGTTTTGGTGGAGGGAGACGACGCATTCGCCGCTGTTTTCGAGGATGCGGTTTTGGAGCCACTCGACTTCGCGCCGTGCCTTGATGGATTGGGAGGTGAGGCGCCAGAGAAGGAGGAGGATGGCGGCTTCGACGGACATTCCGAGGAGGAGGGCGATGCGGGAGCGGTGGTTGGCGGTGGCGGACAGGCGGCTTTCGGCGTCGCGCTGGTGGCGGAGGGTTTCGCGGAAGTCGGTGAAGGCGGCGGTGGCGAAGGAGCTTTCCTGCTCGTGGCTGCGCCATTCGAGCAGGAGATTGTCGCGGGCGGTGTTAGCCGTCGGGCTTCTGAGGGAATCGAGGGAGCGTGCGACGGATTTGCGGCGGTTTTCTCCGAGGGCGGCGAGGGTGGAGACGTGTTCGCGGAGGTGGGGTTCTGCGGCGAGGCGTTCGGAGAGGTCGGCGGCGCGGGTTTCGAACTCGAGTTGGCGTTCGCGGGAGGTGTCGCGGGAGGAGCCGGGGTTGAGCAGGTTGGCGACGAGGGGGTGTTCCATTTGGGAGAAATGGAGTTCCATTTCGGAGAGGAGGCGCTCGGCGTCGGCGAGGAGGATGAGGCGCCGATGGTGTTGGCGGGCGCGCTGGTTGGTCTCGGCGAGGGCGATAAGGACGCCGACGAAGGTGAGCAGGGCGAGGACGAGACTGGGGACCGCGGCGCGGTCGATGCGCGGACCGAGATTGTTTTTCATGGGAAAGTGTCTGGATTTTTGACGGTGCCGCAGGTGTTCCGTCCAGCGGTTTGGGGCCGAGGGACGCCTAACGAAGATTCGCGAATCAACCGAGCCGGTTGCCGAGCATTCTTAGGTGCGTAAAAAAGGCATGTTTAATGCACTGAATGAAAGGTCGCCAACGTCACGTTTAACAGGGGTAACTCTGAAGCGGGCTAAGGCGTTGTTTAGATTCTCCAGAACATGACGAAACACAGCAAGTTCGACACCTTGTCGAGATTCCTTTGCGCGGTCGGGCGTGATGGTTTTTCGAGGGGTCAGATGCGCGGTTTAACACGCCGGGAATTCGTTCCCGCGAATCCGAGGCGATGGGCCTTCGGGATGGCGGTGTTTTTACGCGTCGTTTTATGCTCCTTTTTTGCTTTCAGCGGGCTGGTTGGTCGGGGTGCGACGCTGGTTTGGGATTTTGACACGGGGACGGTCGGGGTGCAGCAGGGGGATGGGACGTGGACGACTGGGGCGACGAACTGGTGGACGGGTTCTGCGAATAGCACGTTTAGCGCGGCGGATGTGGCCTCCTTCGGCGGAACGGGTGCGGGGAATGTGATCACGATTGGGGGACCGGTGACGGCGACGGGATTGATTTTCAACGCGGGGTATTCTCTGACGGCGGCGTCGGCGCAGACGCTGACGTTGGGTGCGAGCGGAATCGTGGTGAATGGGTCGTCGAACTTGGTGACGGTAGGGGACGCGAATCTGTCGATTGCGTTATCGGCGAACCAGACGTGGTCGGTGGCGGGGTTGTCGGGAGCGGCGGGGACTCCGGAGCTGACAGTGTCTGGGGCGTTGTCGGGGGCGTTCAATTTGGCGAAGGCGGATAATGGGATGCTGACGTTGGGTGGGAACAACTCGGGGTGGTCGGGGACGTTGGCGGTGAATGCGGGGGTGGTGCGGGTGACGGACGGGGCGGCGTTAGGGACGACGGCGGCGACGACGGTGGCGAACAACGTTGGTGCGGCGTTGCAGTTGGCGGGAGGGGTGAGTTCTGCGGAGCCGCTGACGTTGAACAACTCGGGGATCAATACGGGGGGGGCGTTGCAGGCGCTGGCGGGGGCTGCGGTGACGCAGAGCGGGGCGATTAGTTTGGCGAGTGCGGCGACGATTGGGGCGGATGCAGGGGCGACGTTGAATGTGACGGGGGGGATTACGGGTGCCTTCGGGCTGACGCTGGCTGGCGCGGGGAACATTAACCTGACGACGACGGCGTTGGGAGCGGTCTCGGGGTTGACGAAGTTGGGGTCTGGAACGGCGACGCTTGGGGTGGCGAGCGGGACGTTTGTGGGCACGTTAGCGGTGTCTGGCGGAGGGACGTTTGTGGTGGGGTCTGGTGGGGTTGGGCAGACGGGGGGCACGGGTGCGATAACCTTGGACGGCGGCGGCGGATTGACGGTGGATAACTCGAGTGGGACTTCGGTGAATAACCGGATGGCATCGAACCGCGCGATTACGCTGCGGGGCTCTAGGCTGACCTACCTTGGCGGTGGGACGGCGAGCACGGAGACCTTTGGAGCCGTGACGATGTCGCGGGGTTTCAACTTGGTCACAGTGACGGCGGGGGCTGGTGGGGCGGGTTTGGTGTTGGGGGCGGTGGCGGATCCGACGCCGATTCAGAGCGGGAACCCTGCTGGGACGACGGCTCTGTTTCGGGGGACTTCGCTGGGGACTGTGGCGGGGGCGAATGTGGCAACGATCACGAGCACGGCTTGGAACTTTGCGGGGCAGACGGGCACGACGGGACAGACGAACAAGGGTATTTTGCCGTGGGCGATTGTGGATACGACGGACTCGGGGTTGGGGATTTCGTTTGCGACGGCGGATTCTGCGACGGCGATTTTGAGGCCGCTGACGGTGTCGACGGAGACGGTGGCGGATTTTGCGACAGCGAATGCGAATGTGCGTTTGGTGGGGGCGCAGACGTTGGCGGCCTCGGGAACGATGAACTCGCTGACGCTGGCGGCAGGGGGCGGGGCTACGATTGGGGCGTTGCAGAGCTTGTCGCTTTCGAGCGGGGGGATTTTGGCGTTGGCGGGCAATGCGGGGATTTCGGGCGGGATGATTTCGGCGCCAGCAGCGAACCGTCCGCTAACGATTCATGCGGTGGGTGATTTGACGATTTCGAGTCTGTTGACGGGGGGAAGTGGGGTTTCCGCCCCACAAGTTTCCTTTGTGAAAGGCGGGCCTGGAGTGTTGACGCTTCAGGCACCGGTGAGTCCGGTTGTGGGGATGGCGGCGACTACACTGACGGGGCAGACGGTGGTGACGCAGGGGACCTTGCGACTGGCTGGGGGGACGAACACGTTGGCACCGAACAACTATTTGAATGTCGGTCCGGGTGCTACTTTGGATTTAAATGGGAACTCGCAGTGGGTGTTTGGGTTATTCACGGACGCGGCGGTTGAAGCAGGCGGGGGTACGATTACCTCCACCAACGGGCCCGGGGTTCTTTTCGCGAATCAGGACAACGCCGCGCGAACGTGGTCTGGCTCGATTGCAGGGCCGTTGAGTTTTGTGCGAGGCGGGCAGAACACGACAACGTTGTACGGGCCGCAGACGTACACCGGAGGCTCCTATTTTACTGGGGGGACGACGATTTTGCAGGATGCGGCGGCGCTGACGGGGACGTCGTTGGTGGATGTGAACGTGGCGACGCTGACGCTTGCGAACACGGCGCGCGCGGACGTGGCGGATCGTGTCAACG
>JBEEPE010000323.1:0-9171 GCA_041191265.1 Verrucomicrobiota bacterium
CTCCTCGGCGAATGGCTGGGCGGGTCCGGCGGCGGTTGGCAGGACTCCGGTGGCGTGTGGCCCGGGATGAAGCTGATCGAAGGGGTCGTCGCCGCGCAGGATGATCCAGAGTTTGGAGTCAGTCGCGGACGCCTCATGCCGCAGCACACCATCTTGGATCATCATGCGGTCAGCGCAGAAACACGCCGCAAACTTCAGGACTCCCTCGTTCTGGTGCACGGCGGGATGGCGCAAAACGTCGGCCCCATCTTGGAAATGGTGACCGAAAAATATCTGCTCCGATCTGAAGCCGAGTGGCAGGGGCGTCATGATGCGCTCGGGATTTTGGACGGAATCCTCGAAGCCCTGCACGACGGTGACATCCGAAAGCTGGGCGAAGTCACCACACGAAACTTCCGCGGCCCGCTTCAGGCCATTATTCCGTGGGCCACCAACTTCTACACAGAGGAACTCATTCGTGCGGCGGGAGAAGCGCTGGGCAAGGACTTCTGGGGCTTCTGGATGCTCGGGGGAATGTCCGGTGGCGGCATGGGCTTCATTGTCGCTCCCGAACGCAAATCTGAGGCGCAAACCATTCTCCAAAAAATCATGCTCGAAACGAAGCGCCGCCTGCAAAACGCGCTTCCGTTCGCAATGGACCCCGTCGTGTTTGACTACGCCATCAACGAAAACGGAACGCATGCAGGACTCCTCACCGGCACCGACGCCCTCATGCCTCCCGGCTACTACGCGTTAACCGTCCCCGCGCTCGTTCGGCGAGAGCGCCATGCGTTACCTGTGGCGCGACGCGCAGAACTCGATCGTCTTGGCGCGGCTGCCCGCACGCAGGCTGCGTACGGCGGAACGGTTCAATCGCTGTTCGATGCCCTGTTGCCGAAGGACGCCGCGCGTGGCGGTTCAGGCGAGTCTCTCGACGATTTGCTGCAGGCCAACGGCTTTGACCGCGCACAACACGAGCGCATCCGCTCCGATCTTCGCGAAGGCCGCATTGGACTTGCGCAGAACCGCTTGCGAGCGGACACACAAATCACGGACGTGCTCGATTGCGACGTCACTGACGCCGTCGGTCTGCGTGACGCAACGCTCGAAAGCGAAGGTCTCGCCATCCTCGCGCGGGGCGAAGTTGGCGTTGTGACGCTCGCCGCAGGAGCCGGCTCTCGCTGGACTCAAGGGGCCGGCGTGTGCAAAGCGCTACACCCTTTCTGCCGGTTCGACGGACGCCACCGAACCTTCATCGAACTGCACCTTGCGAAGTCGAGTCAGACCGCGCAGCGCTCTGGAACACCCGTGCCGCACGTGTTTACCACGAGTTACCTGACTCAAGGCCCTGTCTCCGCTTTCTTGGAAAAGTCTGCGAACTACGGCTACGCCGGACAGGTTTTGCTTTCCCCAGGACGAAGCGTTGGCCTCCGGATGATTCCAACACTCAGGGATTTACGATTCTTGTGGGAGGAGATGCCGCAACAGACGCTCGACGAGCAGCAGCAAAAGGTTCGCGAAAGTCTCCGAACCGCGCTCTCCAACTGGGCGCGCGGACAAGGCGAAGCATCGGATTACACCGACAACCTACCGATGCAGTGCCTGCACCCGGTCGGCCACTTCTTCGAACTACCCAACCTGTTCCGCAACGGCGTTTTGGCCCGCTTGCTGAAAGCGAACCCCAACCTGCGGACCCTGCTCCTGCACAACATTGACACGTGCGGAGTGAACCTGGATCCCACGCTGCTCGCGCTGCACCGCCGACTCGGCCACGCGCTGAGCTTTGAGGTGATTTCGCGGCGTCTGGACGATCGCGGGGGTGGTCTTGCGCGGGTGAACGGCCGCCCAAGAATGGTTGAAGGACTGGCCATGCCGCGCGAATCGGACGAGTTCGCGCTGCGCTATTACAACACGATGAGCACGTGGGTGGACGTGGATCGCTTGTTAACCCTCTTCGGACTCGACCGCGCAATGGTCATTGCCGGTGATGAGGAAGCCATGGCCACCGCGGTGCGTCGGGTTGCTTCACGCCTGCCGACGTATATCACGATCAAGGAGGTGAAGAAGCGGTGGGGACACGGTCAGGAAGACATATTCCCCGTGGCGCAGTTCGAGAAGCTGTGGAGTGACCTGACTGCATTGCCCGACCTTGAATGCGGCTACATCGTGGTGCCGCGCGTTCGCGGACAACAGTTAAAGGAACCCGCGCAGCTCGACGGCTGGCTCCGCGACGGTTCCGCCGCCGCCGTCGACGCCCTCTGTAAGTGGAGTTGAACGACGGTTTGACTGAACAATCAACCGGCAACCCACCCCCCAAAAACTTTGGCGTAGACCCAGACTCGGTCCCATTACCGTGAGCCGAAGCAGTTAAAGTGAAATTTGGCCCTCGGTGCGCCCGCTTGGTTCCCCGAGTCTGACGTTCCTTGAGTCTCGTGTATCGAGTTCCGCTCACCTTCCGTTGGAAGGTGGTGGGCAGGAGTGGATTCGAACCACTGAAGGCAGAGCCAGCGGATTTACAGTCCGCCCCGTTTGGCCACTTCGGTACCTACCCGTTCCTAAATGGAGGCGCGACCTTACGCGCATCGCATCGCGCCTGCAAGGCCAATGCGAACCGAAAGCAAACCGCCAGTTTCTCCCCCTCAGCGTGTCAGCATACCATCAATCGCCTTTGCATGCGTCACTTCCCCGTCCGCCCCGTTCCTTGACAGGACCCGCAACGCGAAAATCTTCTTCCATCGCAAGCTGAGCACTTAAACGCGCCCCGCATTCCGGTCCCCTGACAGAGCGAACAGGAAAGCGAACCAGTGCCAGATCCGCGACACGTCGAACACACGCCATTTGTTGAAGCGCCGCCCCCACGCGACGGGAACCCAACCCCGTTGCAGGCTGAACATTTGAAAACCCCACGTTTTCCGGAACCGCCGCACAGCCCACAGGGAATGGATGACGTTTCTCCACTCGAACCAGTCCCAGCCGCAGTTCGCCCGCTCACCCCGCGCTTCGTCGCTGTTCCTTCGGTTTTTCCCACACCCGCACTGTCTTTGCCGCCCACCTGACCGCTTCCTCCACACCGCCCACACCGGCTGAACCGCCTTCCGTCGCAAGCCGTGCACTTGAATGCGCCACGCTTCCCCGTGCCTTTGCAAACTCCGCACGCAAACGCGCCATTCCCCGACCCACGACAAGCCGAGCAAGCCTCCGCGAAGCAATCAGCAACGCTTGCCACAAGACCCGCTCCGATAACCCACGAACTCCTCAACCACCGCCTTCTGGATAAACCCGATTGCATCAGAGGAACTTACCACAAAATACCCGCAGGGAACATGTAAGAAGATAAACGCACACGAAGACACAAAGCCACGAAGGAAGAATCACACAATCCAGCCCCCCCCTTTCAGCCCCCCTCCCCCCACCCCTCCGCCCCCCCCTTTTTTTCTTCTCTTTTCTTTTCCCCTCCGCCCTTCGCGCCTTCGTGTCTTCGTGTGCCCCCTCCCCTCCCCCCTTCGTGCCTTCGTGTCTTCGTGTGCCCCCTCCCCCCCTCCCCTCTTCCCCCCAAAGAAACCCCCCCCTTGCGGATTTAGTCCGTATGCGTACTATTTCCCACCCGCGGCCAGCGCCCGGATTCGGTCCCTCCTAAAAACCCTAGACCCCCTCCCGCCATGCGTTATCTCCCCTCCTTCCTCGCCCTCCTCCCCCTCCTCGCCGCAGCCCCAACAACCGCCGCGCCCGAGAAACCCAAGAAAAACGCCAAATCCGCCGAAGGCGTTAAAAACCCCGCCAAACCCACAGCCGCAACCTCCGAACCCGTCAAACCCGGCGTCAACGCCGTCGGCGCAACCCTCGTAGGCGCCTCCGCCGCCGTCGCCTCCGCCACCAACCTCTCCCAAGGCGTGAAAGGCTGGATCGATTGGCGCGGACCCAACCAAAACGGCACCTCCCCCGAAACCGGTCTCCCCAACAAAATCGACGCCAAATCCGCCCTCTGGACCGCCCCATTCCCCGGCCAGTCCACCCCCGTCATCCACAACGGACGCCTCTTCATCAACGGCTACCTCGGCGAAGGCCCCGATCTCCAAGAAATCATCTCCTGCTTCGACGCCACCACCGGCAAGCTCATCTGGGAGAACCGATTAAACGACTTCCTCAGCGACACGATTTACCTGCGTTACGCCACTTCCGCCCCCGCCATCGATGCGGAAACAGGAAACGTGTACGTCCAAAACACTAACGGCGTCCTGTCCTGCTACACCAACGACGGAAAGCTTCTCTGGCGCCACTCCCTGATGGAACAGTTCGGACGCCTCACCTTCCCGAACTCGCGCACCGCAACCCCGCGCATCGATCAAGACCTCCTCATCACCCGCGGCGTGACCTCCAACTGGGGCGCAAATGGTGCCGCCGGAGACCGCTTCTACGCCTTCGACAAACGCACGGGCGAACTCGTGTGGACCAGTTCCCCCGGCGAACGGCCGCAAGACAACACCTTCTCGCACCCCGTCCTCACCTGGCTCGACGGACAACGCGTCCTCATCTCCGCCGGAGGCGACTCCACCATCGTCTGCCTCAACGCGCGCAACGGTGAACCCGTCTTCCGCTACGCCGCAGCGAAAGCCGGCGCGAAAGGCGGAATCAACGCCTCGCCCATCATCCACAAAGGCTCGCTCCTCGTGATCCACGAGTCCGAAAATCTCGACTCCAGCGAAGTCGGACGCGCCGCCTCCTACCGCATCCCCCTCGGCTCCAAAGCCCCAGAACCCGGCAAACCTCAGGTCTATGAATCCAAAGACCTTGAAAACTGGCGCAACCCGCTCGGCAACCTCGCCAGCTCGCCCTGCCTCGTCGGAAACACCCTCTACATCGTCACCGGCACGGGTGAAGTCACCGCCACCAACGCCGATAACGGCGAAATCCTTTGGAAAAAGAAACTCGCCGCCGAGCAACGCCAAAGCTCCCCGTTCTACGCCAACGGACTCCTCTACGTCGCCATGTACACCGCCGACGCAAACAGCGTCCAAGCCACCGCAGGCGCAGAAGGCGACACCGGCGGCAATGGCGAACTCATCATCCTCAAACCCGGAGAGCGCGACGCCGAAATCGTTAGCCGAACCGTCCTCGAAGGCCGCTGCTACGGCTCACCCATCGGCTACAACGGACGCCTCTACATCCAGACTGACAAGAAGTTGTACTGCTTCGGAAAAGCCACCGATAACGACGCCGCATCCGACGTCGTCTTCAAAGACGAAGGCTGGAAATCCGTCAAACCAGGGCCCGTGGCAAAACTCCAAATCATCCCAAGTGAAATGCTCCTGAAACCCGGCGAAGCCCGCCAGGTTCGTGTTCGCGCCCTCGACGCCAACGGCTTCACCGTCGAAGAAAACGTCGACCTCACCAAGGTGAAGTTTGAGTCTTACATCCCGCCGACAGCCCTCGTAAAAGCCACCATGAAAGGTGCTTTTAACGAGAAAGGACAACTCGTCGCTGACGCAGCAAAAATCCCCAGCGCCGGTGCTTACCAAGCCGTTTACGGCGAGGCCAAGGGCGTGATGCGCGCCAAAGTGCTTCCCGATATCCCCGTCAAAATCGACTTCGAACAAACCGAAATCGCACTCAAGACGGACGCGCCACCGGCCCCAGCCGTCCCAAACACGCTCGAGCCATCGACCCCATTCGCCTACCCGCCGCTCGCGTGGAACGGTGCACGTTTCCGGTTCGAAGTGCGCAACGCCCCCGGCGAGGGAAGCACAAAGGCACTCTGCAAAACCATCGACAACAAACTGTTCCAGCGCGGACAAGTCTTCTTCGGTCACCCCGAGTCAGCAGGTTACACCGTTGAAGCAGACGTCATGACCGAGGGCAACAAACGCAAGATGAGCGAGGTCGGCCTCGTGAACCAACGCTACCTCATCATCCTCAAAGGCAACTCGCAGCAGGTCGAAATCAGCTCCAACCAAGAGCGCGTAAAACATGCCGTGCCCTTCGCATGGGTTCCCAATCAATGGTACCGGATGAAGTCGCGCGTCGATATCGCCGCCGATGGCACCGGAACCGTCCGCGGAAAAGTTTGGAAAAAAGGCGACGCCGAACCCGCCGCATGGACCATCGAGTTCGAACACAAAACCGCGCACCGCAACGGCACGCCCGGCGTGTTCTCATTCACTCCGCAAGAACAACGCGCCTGGATCGACAATATCGAAATCACGAAAAACTGAATCACTCGCAATCAATAAACCCCTCAACACCATGAAGATTCCACAATCCATCGGCATCGCGGCACTCGCCGCTTCCGTCCTCCCATTAATCAGCGCCTCAGCGCAGGACTGGCCGCAGTGGGGCGGCAACGACCCCGGTCGAAACATGTTCTCCCCCGCCAAAGGGCTCCCCTCAAAGTTCGTCCCCGGAAAGTTCAAAAAGAACAGCGAGGAAATCGATATCACCACCACGAAAAACGTGAAGTGGATCGCCAAACTCGGCTCCCAATCCTACGGAAATCCCGTCGTCTCCCAAGGCGTCGTCCTCGTCGGAACCAACAACGCCACGCCACGCGATTCCCGCTTCAAAGACGATAAATCCATCCTGTACGCCCTGAAAGAAAGCGACGGCTCGCTCCTCTGGCAGTTAACCGTGCCCAAACTCGCATCCGGAAAAGTGAACGACTGGGAATATCTCGGCCTCCTCGCTTCTCCCTACGTCGAAGGCGACCGCTGCTACATCGTCACCAGTCGTTGCGAAGTCCTCTGCCTCGACATGAAAGGCCAGACCAACGGCAACCAAGGCCCGTTCGAAAAAGAAGGCGAATACATGGTCGGCCCCGGTAAACCCGCCGCCGAAGTGCTCGCCACCGACGCCGATATCCTCTGGAAGTACGACATGATGGACGAGTTAGGCGTGTTCCCACACAACGCCTCCAACTGCTCCGTCATCATCGACGGTGACACCGTTTTCGTTTGTACCTCCAACGGTCAGGACTGGACCCACGTCAATATCCCGTCCCCTCAATCGCCCTCCTTCATCGCGCTCGATAAAAAAACGGGCGAACTCGTCGGTGAAGATGACGCCGCCATCGGACCGCGGATTTACCACGGCCAGTGGACCTCTCCCTCCCTCGGCAAGGTGAACGGCAAAACCCACGTCTACTTCGGCGGCGGCGATGGCGTGCTCTACGCGTTGGACGCAAAACCCACGAAGGACGGCGACACCAACTTCATCAAGAAAGCCTGGTGGTTCGACTGCGTGCCCGAGGAATACAAAAAGGATAAGAGCGGCAAAGCCATCAAGTACCCCGCCGCAGAAGGTCCGAGCGAAATCAACGCGACACCTGTCTTCTACAAAAACCGCGTGTACGTCGCGATCGGACAAGACCCCGAACACGGTGAAGGCGTGGGCCGCCTCGTGTGCATCGACGCCACGAAGGAAGGTGACATCACCAAGTCAGGTCTCATTTGGGACTACAAAGCAATCAAGCGTTCCATCTCCACAGTCTCGATTGATCCGGATAAGGGGCTGCTCTACATCGCTGACTTCTCGGGCTTTGTGCACTGCCTCGACGCAGAGACCGGTAAAGTGAACTGGGTCCACGACATGCAGGCTCATATGTGGGGTTCCACATTTGTGGCGGATGGAAAAGTGTACGTCGGTGACGAAGATGGCGACTTCGTGATTCTCGAATCGTCGAAAGAGAAAAAAGTCATCGATGAAGTCAACGTGGGCGCGCCCATCTTCAGTACGCCCATCGTTGCCAACGGGTTGATGTACGTCGCTTCCCAAACCCACTTGTTCGTGGTGGGCGAAGGCGTGCGCCCCGTCGAGGTGCAGGTGAAACCCTGACGCCACTCGGATTCTCTGGCCGCCATCCGAACGGGTGGCGGTCTTCCTTTCCCACTCCCCATCCCATGAGCACTTCCACCGACTCCGGCATTAGCGCACGCACGCGCTTCATCGTTCTGACCATCGCCAGCATCGGCTTCTTGTTCGACACGTACGAACTGCTCATGACGCCTTTGGTCGGCGTCCCCGCCATCGCCGAACTCCTGCAACTCCCCCCGAACAACCCCATCGTCACCGATTGGACAGGGCGCATGCTCTGGATTTCTGCGCTCTGCGGCGGAATTTTCGGCCTCATGGGCGGGTGGCTCATCGACCAGTTCGGCCGGAAACGGATCATGGCGCTGAGCATTTTCCTCTACTCCTTTTCCCCCTGCGCCGCAGGCTTCTCGTCATCACTCCCCGTTTTCGTTTTCTTCCGAAGCCTCACCTTCGTGGGTGTTTGCATCGAGTTCATCGCCGCCATCACCTGGCTTGCAGAGTTGTTCCCCGACCGAAAGCAACGCGAGTTCGCGCTCGGCTTCACGCAGGCGTTCGCCTCCTTGGGCGGAATCCTCGTCACCGCAGTGAACGGATGGATCGTCACGCACGCCAACGACTTGCCCACGCTCCCGCTTCCCGATTTCCTCAATGCGCACGCCTCCTGGCGGTACACCCTCATGACGGGACTCCTGCCCGCGCTCCCGATTGCCCTGCTGCTCCCGCTCGTGCCGGAATCCCGCGTGTGGCTCGAACGCCGCGCGTCGGGTTCGCTCTCGCGCCCAAGCCTTGGCGGCCTCTTCTCACCCGAACTGCGCCGCACCACGCTCGTCACCGCCGCGCTGTCCGCTTGCGCGTACGGCGCAGCCTTCGGCGCACTCCAACTCACCCCGCTCCGCGTCATCCCCGGCACGCCGGAACTCGCCGAACAGCGCAAGGATTTGAAACCGCTCCAAGATGAGGCGAAACAAATCAACGTCGATCTGCTCAAACTCGACCCGTCGCTCAAAGCAGAGTACGCCGCCAACCCCGCCTTGCAGACCCTCGCCGCAAAACGCGCCAAAAATCGCATCGCGTTCCGCGCGGCAATGAAGGCCGGCGACAAGGCAAAGGCCGACGCCATCAACGCAGAGTTCAAAGCGCTCGGCGAAGAACTCGAAAAGCTCACCGCAGCAAACCCAGCAACCAAAACCCTCATCGCCGACCGCGAAAAACTGCTCAAACAACTCGGTGACAACCGCGAAAAACAGGAACCGCTCGACAAGGCCGTCAAGGCTCGCGGTAACCAAGCCCAGCTCTGGCAGGAAATGGGCGGACTCGCCGGACGACTCGTCCTCGCCGCACTCGTGGTGATGGCCGTTGCCCGTCGAACCCTGCTCCGCATCTTCCTCA
>JBEEPE010000324.1:0-4326 GCA_041191265.1 Verrucomicrobiota bacterium
GAAAATCCTTCACCGCCGTCGTGCTCAAAACATCCACTCCCGCCCCCACTCGAACCGCTTCTCGCAACGCATCCGCTAACGCCTCTTCGCGCGCATGCGGCAAATCCCCAGCCGCCTTTCCCTCCACTTCCACCTCCACCCCCATCGCACTCAATCCAAGCAACAGCAACGCAAGCGCGAAACTACGGACGATTCTTGATTTCATGGCTTTCTTCCTTCAAATCCAAACCAGCTGACCCATCAGGGAATCGTGCTCACCACCACATGCGCCTGCGACCACTTCGCCACGCCACTTCCCACCAAACCGACCTCCGCCGTCGGCCTCTGAATACCAACCGCAGCCATCCCTCGCGTCATCACCGCCAACGGCTGTGCACCGCTCAACGCATCCAACTGCCTACCAACCCGCGCACGCATCGACGCTCCATCCGTACAGGCCAACACCTGCACGACATCCGACCCAAACGGGGGCGTAATCTTAATCTCAAACCCATGCTTATGCGTCCCAGGGATGTCGATTGCTTTCCCAGCGGGAACAAACGTATCCCGTTGCCAATGATTGGGAAACAACAGCACTGACGACCCATCGGTCTGATGACAGTACACCGCGACGTGACAATCCACTTCGCTCCGCACCCGAAACGAAACGACCTCGCCTTCTTTGAAAACGCGACGCGTATCCGGAGTAAACACCTCCAACCCAAACTCTCTCGGAACATCCTTCAATCGCCCGTTCACCACCGACTCCAAATTCGCCAAACTCGATTCCAAGTTTTGGGGCTTCGTCGCCACCTCCAACGCCTTGCCTCCATCGGGACGATCCGGAAACAACCGCGCACGGATACTCCCCGACGGCAACTCCACCTTGGCCTTCCGCACATTCCCACCCTCCAGCCACACCAACTCCGTAAACACCGTCACCCCCGACGCCGACACATAAAACCGACCCCGAATAATCCCCTCAATGCCCTCCACCGACACCTTCTCCACGCCCGTTCCCGGTTCTAACAAATCCCTCGACTGAAACTTCCCCTCATTCTGCAGGTCCGCTAACCGGTCCCGCGTCACCACCTTAAACCGCCCAGGCCGGTTTAAACTCACCTCTAACTCATCCCGCAGCATCGCCGAAAACGGGGACATCAACTCCGTATTCTCAAACACAAAGTTCCCAACCCCGACACGCCACTCCTTCCCCTCTGCCAACTCCGCCAGTTTCGACGCCAACACATCGAACGGATCCTGACTCTTCCCAACCGCGCCTGCCGGACCACCAGACACAACACCAGAAGTCTTCGCCCCACTCGCCCCTCCACCCGAAGACCCTTTCTGCGACGACTTTCCCGACGTCGTCTGCGCAAACACCTGCCCCTGCGCCAAGAGAAGCACCCCCAGCGCAATCCCCCACTCAGCGACGGAGTTCCGCATCACCCCCCACAACGGCTTCAACCCCCAAAACGCGGCTCTCCTGCGTCGAGTCCGTGACCGTCTCGCCTTTCTTCCGAGGAGACCCACTCAGAGCATTCGATTCCCGAGTGCGCCCGCCACCGGAGGCAGGCTGAGAAAGTGCTGCCGATGCTCCTCCCACGGACGCAGAATCGCAGCACCCCGACTCTCGGTGCGTCGAGCACCCCACAAAGAGCACAACAGCAGAACCCAAAATCAGAAGTTGTTTCATAAATCAGCGCGTCACAGGTTTTTCTTCCAACACCCGCCTCAACGTTTCCTCAACGCGCACCTCCTCCACCGCAGCAGTGGCTCCCGGAGCGACTTGGCCGACTTGCGGCGGCACGCCGACACCCGTCTCAGAAACCAGATCTTGCTTAATCGAATCTTCCACCGTCGTCTTCCCCTTCACCGTCCGCGTAATCGTCCGCACCACATCCCCCAAGTTGATTTGCATCGTAACGGCACACGCCCCATCCGATTGAAACTGGACCTCCGTCGCCTCCGCCCCCTTCACCAACCCCGCCATGGTCTTCACCACTTCATCACTCTGGATCGCAAGGTCCTTCACCGTCGTGTCCGACGAAACTTTCACCCCGAGCAGCCGCTCCCCCAGTTTTCGGTAAGCGTCCGCTTCAGCAGCCCGCTTCGCCAAAATCTTGCGATGCCCCTCGGAACCCGCAACTGCGCTGCTCCCGACCACATCGAATGTCTCCGTGCGAGCGTCGGCCGTCTTATTCGACGAAGTCGTCAGCGAACTAACTGCCCCCTTCGCCCCCAACTGCTGGGTGGAAACCTTACTCACCACCTCAATCAACTGCCGAACCTTCACCGCACGCACCACCTCCAACCGTCCGTCGGGCAAGTACGATGGGGCCTCCGAAGTTGTCACTCCTTTGATGGACGCCTCTAACTGCCCGCGCACCGAGTCATTCGCCAAAACCAAATCGCGAACCGTGGTCTCCGACCCAACGTGCAATCCCATAATCCGCTCCAGCAACAGCCGAGTCCCATCAACCTCCGCCGCCCGCAACGCCTTCAACCGCTCTTGAACCGGCACTTGAGCCCAAACGCCGGGAAGCGCATCCGCCGCCACTTCCTTCGGCCGCACCGCCGCAGATAACGGCGCAGACAAAACACCACACGCAAGAGCCATGGATAACAACAAAGGACGATATTTCATAGAATTGGATTTGCCGCAAAATAGGGCTTCATCAACCGCTGCATTCACTCTCGCCGAAAAACCTGCACACGACGGTTGGTCTCCCTCGACGCCTCATCCACGTTTGGCTAGTAAATTGAAGACGCGACACATCTCACAAAAGAGCATGGTCAATGCCATTGCGACAACCCCCTCAGAGCGTTCGCGCGAAATCCATCACGCTACCAGCACCACTTAAGCCGAGGATGCTGAATCGACGGAAAATACTTTCGAATATCTCCTCTAAAAAACCACTTAATCCGCGAGGAAAAATCGGTAGCCCTCTCAAGCGCTGCGAGACGACCACGCCGACATGCGTAACTGTCCGAAATCGACCACCGATCAAACAGAGGCTCGCAGACGCCCATCACCCCTCGCTGCAGCTCATCGCTCCGCTCGCCCCAGGCTCCGCCTGACTCACTCGGATGGAACAAGGGCGAGGCGGAAGCCGAATTCGCTACCGCATGCGTCGGGGCTGCTCCAGCACCGATTCGGCGATGCACAGTATTCGGCCATGGTGTACCAAGAGCCGCCGCGCCTCACGCGTTGGACGCTTGGAGGTTCTGGAGGGGTCCAATCCCGAGGGCGAATGGCCGGCGGGGTTGGAGGAGGGGGCGGTAGTACACAAGGATCAACACCACCGGGAAGCAGCTCCTGATAAAAGTCCAGACACCACTCGAATACATTACCGTGCATGTCCTGAAGACCTAAGGCATTTCCCGGCAGCTGACCTACGGGCATCGGGTGATCCCGCTTGTGCCAAAATTCGTTAACGGCATAATCGCCCAAGGTTCCTGCGCGACAGGCATATTCCCACTGGGCTTCAGTCGGGAAATCAAAACGGTATTTTCTTCCGTCGAGTGTGACATTTTTCTTCAGCGAACCGATGAAGCTCGCACAATCATCCCAGCTAACTGTATCGACGGGCAAATCGGGGTTGCCCTCGAACTCGCTGGGACTCTGAGCAGTCACCGCTTTCCAAACCGCTTGGGTGATTGGAACTCGACCAAGCCAAAACCCAGCAGAGAGCTCGACATTCACCCCTTCTACCCCTTGTTTAACAAAATGTTGCCACTCACCCACCCATTTTCCCATCTTGAACTGACCTGGAGGCACATAACACATCTCGATAGAGGTGTCTCTGGTAATTGAAACCTTTTCAATTCGCGCCTGCTCCCTGAACCGTTTTTCCTGGCGTGCCCGCTCAACCTCCGCCGCCCGCAACGCCTTCGCATAAGCGCGCTCGCTTTTGCTTTCCGCAGATCCAAACAGAAAATCGAAGAATCCCATATTATTTGGCAAACAAGTCGGGCACCGACAAAAGGGCCTTGTAGGTTCCCTGTCAACGGGAAACTTATAGATTATAGGGACTCTGGGATTCTCAGGGATTATGTGAGGAGTTCGAGTTAGATGTGTTTAGAGACACCCCAACAAGAAACCAACATGGCCCAGCGAAAGCGACGCTGAAACCATGCGTCGAAAATAATGTGATAGGGGTGACCCGCTCTCGCAGCCTGTAAAAGAACGCAAGTGTCGGTGCAGACAATCATCCGACCTGCGGAGCCTTGATGGATTCACGAGCGGCAATGAGTGCTCCATTCAAATCGGCATACTTGCCAGCCGTCCAGTCGGCCTCCAGCCCCTGCGAAAAATCGGCCCACGCAGCACGCAGTTCCAGTTCC
>JBEEPE010000325.1:0-7837 GCA_041191265.1 Verrucomicrobiota bacterium
GACCTGTGGGACCTGTGGGACCTGTGGGACCTGTGGGACCTGTGGGACCTGTGGGACCTGTGGGACCTGTGGGACCTGTGGGACCTGTGGGACCTGTGGGGCCTGTGGGGCCTATGGGCCCCATGAGACCTATGGGACCTATGGGACCTATGGGGCGAGCACTCGGCTGTCTAAAGAGTGGTGCTGTCCTCGCTGGGTGCGGGGAGGGGGGATCTTGTGGTTCCGGGGGCTGAGGGGAAGCGGAGTCCGATTTCATCGCCTTCGGCGAGGCCCATTTCGTCGAGTTGGGTGCGGGTGATTTCGGCGTCGACAGTGGTGCCGGATCGTTCGAGGCGCAGGGTGAGACGTGCTCGCGGCCCTGCCGCGAAAAGGTGTTCTACTTTGGCGCTGGATTCCGAGCGGTCGTCACCGGCGAAAAGGATTTCGATTTCGTGGGGACGTACGTAGCGCGGGCGGGCGGGGCCATCGCCGGGGATGCGGTTCACGTCGCCGAGGAATTCGTAAACAAAGGGCGTTGCTGGATGATCAAAGATTTCCTGTGGGGAACCGATTTGCTCGATGGCACCTGCGTTCATGACGACCACGACATCGGCCAGTTCGAGGGCCTCCTCTTGGTCATGCGTGACAAATACGGTGGTGACGCCGATTTCGTTATGGAACTGGCGCAGCCACTTGCGGAGATCTTTGCGAACTTTCGCGTCGAGGGCGCCAAAGGGTTCATCAAGGAGCAGGACGCGGGGCTCGATGGCGAGAGCGCGTGCGAGGGCAACGCGCTGGCGTTGTCCACCGCTGAGTTCGGAAGGGAATCGCGCCTCAAGGCCGTCCAGTTGCACCATTTTGAGGAGTTCGCGCGCCTTGCTCCTGATTGCTTCCGGTGAGGGGCGAAGGTGTTTGGGTTTCACCTCAAGGCCGAACGTGATGTTGCGGAGAACGGTGAGGTGGTCAAACAGAGCGTAGTGTTGAAAGACAAATCCCGCTCGTCGGGCAGCGGCGGGTAACTGGGTGACATTTTCGCCGTGGAGAATGATTTCGCCGCTTTCTTCAGGATCGGGGAAGTCGAGTCCGCCGAGGATGCGGAGAAGGGTTGTTTTTCCGGAACCGGAGGGTCCGAGGAGGGCGACAAGTTGGTTATCACCGATTTCGAGGTTGATGCCGTTGAGGGCTTTGAATCGACCGAAGGTTCGGTGGAGGTTTCTGACGACGATGGACATGGCGGGAGAAGGCTCAGGGGTTGATGTCGCGACGGGTGGCGCGCCATTCGATGAAAAGTTTTGCGGCGAGGGTGGCGAGACCGAGAAGGCTCAGGAGGGAAGCGCAAGCGAAAGCAGCGGCGCTATTGTACTCGTTGTAAAGGACTTCAACATGAAGTGGCAGGGTGTTGGTTTCGCCTCGGATGTGTCCTGAAACGACGGAAACCGCGCCGAACTCGCCCATGGCTCGGGCATTACAAAGAATGATGCCGTAGAGAAGGGCCCAACGGATGTTTGGGAGGGTGACGCGGCGGAACAGTTGCCATGGGGAGGCACCGAGGCTGAGTGCCGCGTATTCTTGGTCAATTCCCTGAGATTGCATGAGGGGAATCAGTTCACGGGCAACAAAGGGGAAGGTGACGAAGAGGGTTGCAAGGATGATTCCCGGTGTGGAGAAGATGACTTGGAAGCCTTTATCCACGAGCCAGGTGCCGATGAGGCCTTTGGCTCCGAACATGAGGATGAGCGCTAGTCCGGAAACCACGGGTGGGACGGCGAAGGGCAGATCAATGAGTGAGATGAGGATGCTTTTCCCACGAAACTCGAATCGGGTTACGGCCCACGCTGCGGCGACGCCGAAGAGGGCGTTCAGCGGGACGGATACGGCGACTGTTTTGAGTGTCAGAAGGATGGCGGACTGGGCGTTTTCGTCGGTAAACGCATCGAGGTAGACGCGCCATCCTTTCGCGAGGGCCTCCAAGAAAACCACGGCAAGCGGGACAAAAAGGAAGAGGAGCAGAAACAGAACTGCGATGGAGATGAGGATAATTCTGACCCAGAGCGGGTCGCGTGAGGCGGATCGGAGGTTGGTCATGCGGATCTCCTTCCTTTGGAGGACCAGCGTTGAAGCAGGTTGATGATGAGTAAGAGGATGAACGAGAGAACAAGGGTGAGGGCGGCGATAGCGTTGGCGGCGGCGTATTCGTACTGCTCCAACTTGGTCATGATGAGCAGGGGCAATATTTCCGTTTTTCCTGGCAGATTGCCGGAGATGAAGACGACGGATCCGTATTCGCCTAGGGCGCGTGCGAAGGCGAGGGTGGTCCCGGTGATGAGGGGCGGGAAGATTTGGGGGAGGGTGACGCGGAGAAAGATTTTCAATCGGGACGCACCGAGGCTCGCAGCAGCCTCCTCTTGGGCGGGGTCAAGTTCCTCTAGGACGGGTTGCAGCGTGCGCACGACGAAGGGGAGGCCGATAAAGGTGAGCGCGAGGAGAACGCCGAGCGGAGTGAAGGCTACCTTGATTCCCAAGCGTTCGGCGTATTGTCCGAGCCAGCCGGTGGGGACCCACAGGGCGGTCAGGGCGATGCCTGCGACGGCGGTGGGCATCGCGAAGGGCAGGTCGACGGATGCGTCGAAAAAGCGTCGGAACGGAAATCGGTATCGCACCAGAACCCAAGCGACGAGTGAGCCGAGCACGGAGTTGATGAGCGCGGCGAGGGCGGATGCGCCGAAGGTTAGTTTGACGGCGGACCAGATACGCGGGGACGAGAGGGTCTGGAAGAGGCCGGAGAAGCCGAGGGCGGCCGACTTCACGAAGACGAGGGAGAGCGGAATCAGGATGATGAGTCCGAGGTAGGAGACGGTGAACCCGAGGCTGATTCCAAAGCCGGGCAGGATGCGAGGTCTGGTCCGCGGCTTGGGGGATAGCGCAACCTCATTTGGACTGGTTTTATGATCAAAGGTGGTCGCCACTGTATGAAACTTGATAAATTGGGTCGGGTTTTAGGGCAAAAAAAGGGGATCACTGGGGGTCTGCGGGAAGGATTCCGATTTGTGACAGAAACCCTTGGGCGGGGTCCGCGACTCGGCGCCCGGACTTTCCGGAGGCGCAGGGTTCGGGTTGGAAGGGCAAGGGGGCGTTATCGCGCTTCATCTTCTGCAAGGTGACAGTGACGACTTCATCGAGGGTGTGCCGATCGAGGATATTGGAAATGGCGTTCCGAACGTCGATCATGAGCATGCGGAGACCGCAGTGGCTTTCGTCGGGGCACGAGCAGCGGGAGTATTCGGTTTCACTGGCGCAGGCGATGGGGGCGAGTCGACCGTCGATGAGGCGAACAAGTTCTCCCATGCGGATTTGTTCCATCGGCTTTGCGAGGGAGTAGCCACCGTGTTTGCCGCGTTGGGTTTCGATGTATCCTGCCCCACGCAACTCCAAGAGGATGCGTTCCACAAACTTGAGCGGCAGGCGGTTGCTTCCTGCCAGTTCAGTGACGGACACGAGGGGACGTCCGAGGGAGTGCGCGATGCCCAGTTGAATCATCGCGCGCAATGCGTACTCGCCTTTTTTCGTGAGAGTCATATCGGAAACTGTGGAGACTATCGTTTACACAACCTCAGAAAGTCAACTGTGGCAGTCGACATTATTGACGTCCCGTTTGAACCGATTCTGTTTCGGTAGGAGTCCGCACTACGGTTGGGGGATTGATTCCAGTTTTACGGGGTAGCGTCGGTTCGCATTCCATTCGCCAACGTAGATGTTGTGGTCGGAGTCGACGTAGAGGTCGTGTCCGTGCAGGAAGGTTTTGGCGGTTTGATGGAGCGGGGTCAGTTTTCCGTCGGAGTAATCGGGCTGGCTGCCTCCGGGGGCGCTGATGACTTTTCGGGTTTTGCGGTCGAGGATTGCGACAAATCCGCTTTGGCTCAGGCGTTTGCCTGAGGTGGGGTCTTTTGACCAGCAAACGGCGGTGTACATGCGGTCATCTCGGATGAAAAGTTGGCCAGCGAATGCGCCGGGGAGGTCGATTTCTTCCACGAACATTCCTTCGAGGGTGAAGGCTTTGATTTTGTTTTGGTTCCGGGAGCTTACCCAGACCAAGGGGCGGTTGGGTTCTGAGGCATCGACGGAGATGCCGTGCGCGTTGGAGAGTTCGCTGGGGGTTCCGGCGTTTTTACCGCCCCAATGGCGCACAATTTTTCCCTCAAAGGTGTATTCGAAGACGAGGTCTGAAGCGTAACCATCCACGACGAGGATGTTTCCTTCGGGAGTGATGGCAGCGTCGCAGGGCATGAACTTTCCTGACGTCGCGGTGAGCCCTGCCTCTTTGGGGGTTGGAAAGCGTCGAACAATGGTTCCGTCCGTTTTGAGGATGGTGACGCAGCCTTCCTCGGCCTTGGGAGTCCAACCCTCGGCGCCGAAGTGCCACCCACAGTCGACGTGAACGAGGTACTCCGTTCCGTCTTTGGTGAAGATGTCGACCCCGTGTCCTCCGACGAGGCCTTCGCCAAAGTTTCTGACGAAGGAGCCGTCTTTTTTGAAGACGAGGAAGGCGTTTTTTGGGTGATCGGTGACGAGGTAGAGGAGGCCATCTTTTCCCTCGACCATGGCGTGGCTGTTGATGACGGGGGCGATTGCGGGGTCGGCTTTGCACCATGAAGCGTTGACTCGGTAACGGGCTGGGCCGTGTCCGAGGATGGCGCCGTGGTCTGCGAGGGGTTGGGTGGAGGGTTTTGCGGGGTCGTCGTGCGCGGTGGCCTGGGTGACGAGGAGGGATGCGGCGAGGGCGAGGGCCCAGTGGGAGAGGTGCGACATGGGGGGTGGGTGTGTGGGTGTGAGCGAGTTGTGCGCGTGTGTGAGGGTTGGGTCAAGTTCCTCGCTTCGCGGGGTGCGGGTTGGCTAGGATGTCGCGATGGAACACAAAGAAGAAGCGGGTGGGCGGTTGTTGATGACGGGGCAGACCCGTGGGGCGCTGGAGGTTTTCATGAAGGAGTTTGGGCAACCGGCGTTTCGTTTGGAGCAGCTGTTGGACTGGGTTTTCAAGAAGCGGGTGCGGAGTTTTGCGGAAATGAAGAATTTGCCGGCGGGGTTGAGGGCGGCGTTGGAGGAGCGGTACCACTTTGGCGGTTTGGAAACGGTTCGTTGCCTTGGGGCCAAGGACACGACGCGGAAGTTTTTGTTTCGGCTACCGGATGGCGCGCTGATTGAGACGGTGTTGATTCCCGCGAATCCGGCGTTGTATGGCGAGGCGTCGGATCGTTTGACGTTGTGTGTTTCGTCGCAGGTGGGTTGTGCGTATGGGTGCCGTTTTTGTGCGAGTGGGTTGGATGGATTTTCGCGGAATCTGGAGGCGGGCGAGATTGTGGAGCAGGTGATGCGGGCGGAGGCGGAGGCGGGCGAGCGCGTGAGCAATCTGGTGTTCATGGGGATGGGCGAACCGCTGGCGAACTGGCCCAATCTGAAGGCGGCGTTGGAGATTTTGAATGCGCCATGGGGGGTGGGGATTGGAGCGCGGCACATGACGGTTTCGACGAGCGGGCTTGCGCCTCAGATTCGGGAGTTGGCGGATTTTCCCATGCAGATTCGGTTGGCGGTTTCGTTGCATGGTGCGACGGACGAGGTGCGCGGCCAGATTATGCCGGTGAATCGGCGGTATCCGGTGGCGGAGTTAATGGACGCGTGCGCGTATTTTGCGTCGCGGCGGACGCAGTTTATCACGTTTGAGTACATCCTGATTGAGGGGGTGAACGACCGGGATGAGGACGCTCGCGAGCTGGCGAATCTGGCGAAAGCGTTGAAGGCCAAGGTGAATTGTATTCCTTACAACACGGTGGAGGGATTGGAGTGGGTTCGACCTTCCGAGGCTCGATGCGAGGCGTTCACGAGTATTCTGAAGTTTGCGGGGGTCACGGCGACGCTGCGGCGCGAGAAGGGCCATGACATTGACGCGGCATGCGGGCAGTTGCGGCGTCAGACGATTGCGACGGCTTGAGGGTTTGCGGGGGGATTTGTTTTCGGTCAGATTGAAACTTTTCGCATGCGTATCGTACTCAAGTTCGGGTCTGGGATTTTGGCGTCGCGTTCCGGATCGACGTTGGATGAGGGGCAGTTTTCGCGTCTGAGCGCGGAGGTGGCGGGGTTGGTCGCTGCGGGGCACGAGTGCATTTTGGTGTCCAGCGGGGCGGTAGCTGCCGGATTGAAGTCTCTGGGGCTTCGTGAACGTCCGGAGGATCTTTCGGCGCGGCAGGCGTGCGCGGCTGTTGGGCAGTCCAAACTCATGGCGCTTTACGCGTCGGAGTTTGCGAAGCACGGGCTCACGGTGGGGCAGTTGCTTCTTACGCATGGGGATTTGGACAGCCGTTCGCGGCATGCGAACGTGCGTGCGACACTGACTCGACTTTTGGAGTGTCGGAGTGTGGTACCGATCATTAACGAGAACGACTCGGTGGCGACGGAAGAGTTGCGGTTTGGGGATAATGACCGGCTGTCTGCGGAGGTGGCGGTGTTGGCGGGGGCGGACGCCTTGGTTTTGCTGACGAGTGTGGAGGGGTTATTGGATCCGAAGGGGCAACGGATTCCAGAGGTTTTGGACGTGGATGCGGTCACGAAGTTTGCGCGGCAGGAAAAGGGTAGGTTGTCGGTGGGCGGGATGGTTTCGAAGCTTCAGGCGGTCAAGCTGGCGGTGGATGCGGGCATTACGACGTGGATTGCGAGTGGACGGCGGAAGGGGCAGATTCCCGCGATTGCGTTGGGTCGTGCGGTGGGGACGCGTTTTCCGGGGTGCGGGGTTTCGTCCAAGTGAACGAAGGGATTTTTATGGATGAGCAAGTATCGTTGAGCGAGCGGATTGTTGAGTTTGGCAAGCGTGCGCGTTCGGCGGCGCGTGCGTTGGCGAAGTGTCCGACGGCGGTGAAGAATGCGGGCTTGATGGGGATGGCGGACGGATTGATTCGGGCGGCGGACTCGATTTTGAGTGCAAACGCTCGGGATGTGGAGCGGGCGAAGGCGAATGGGTTGAGTGCGGCGATGATTGACCGGTTGACGTTGAATCCGCAGCGGTTGGCGGGGATGGCGGATGGGATTCGACAGGTGGCGGCGTTACCGGACCCCGTTGGGGAGGTGATTCGGGAATGGGTGCGTCCGAACGGGTTACAGATTCGGAAGGTACGAGTCCCGATTGGCGTGGTGGGGATTATTTATGAGTCGCGTCCGAACGTGACGAGTGACGCGGCGGTGCTTTGTACGAAGACGGGCAATGCGACGATTTTGCGGGGTGGTTCGGAGTCGATTGCGTCGAATATCGCGATTGCGGATGCGCTGGAGCGGGGCGGGGTAGGGGCGGGGTTGCCTGCGGATTCGGTGTTACTGATTCCGGTGACGGACCGGGAAGCGGTGCGTCATTTGTGTGAGATGGACCGGTATTTGGACGTGATTGTGCCGCGTGGGGGGCGTGGGTTGATTGAGACGGTGGTGACGCATGCGCGGATGCCGGTGATCAAGCATTACGATGGGATTTGTGCGTTGTATGTTGATTCTGCGGCGGATCTTGCGATGGCGGAATCGATCGTTGTGAATGCGAAATGCCAGCGCCCCGGCGTGTGCAACGCCGTCGAGACGGTGGTGGTGCATCGAGACATTTTGCCATTGTTCATGGAACTGGTTGGGCGCGCGTTGGTCGCGCGCGGCGTCGAGTTGAGGTGCGATGAGGAGTGTTATACGGTGGCGGTGTCAGTTTTTGGTTCTGGAGAACGGGTTGTACGAGCGGTGGAGCAGGATTTTCGGACGGAGTTTTTGGATTTGGTCGTTGCGATCAAAGCGGTGGGGAGCGTGCGGGAAGCGGTGGATCACATTGAAGAGCATGGGTCGC
>JBEEPE010000326.1:0-5031 GCA_041191265.1 Verrucomicrobiota bacterium
GGAGGCCTTCCGCGACCATCCAGAAGTCGAAGTCAGCTCGGCAGGCGTGGCCGCTTACGAAGATGGCCCAGCAAGCCCGAACGCCATCGCGGCAGTTCGTGAACTCGGACTCTCCCTCCAAGGACATCGCTCCCGACAACTCAGTAAACGCATGATCAAGGAGTCCACACTCCTTCTCTGCATGACCGAAAGTCACCGCGCTGCCGTCAGGAACCTCGCCCCAGACTCCATCGAAAAAACCTTCCTCGTGGGCGAGTTCCTCCCAGGAGCCAGCGAATCCAACGCGCATCCCAAAGACGTCAGCGACCCCTTCGGACAAAACCTCGCCGCCTACCGCAGGACGTGTGAGCAAATCCAACAGGCCATCCCCGCCCTACGCGACTACGTCGACCTGCTCCGCGAGTCTCCTTTCCCTCCCAAAAACGCCGCTTCACGGCGCAAAAATAAAAGCGAAACGATCCACGCCTCTGACACAACCATGAGTAACGAGAACCACACCGCCACCCCCGTTCAACCCGTTCCCGGACACCCGCTCCGCATCGCCATCGGCGCCGATCACGGTGGATTCGATCTCAAACAGGCCGTCCTCTCCCACCTCAACCTCAGCGGCCTCCTCGTCTCTGACTTCGGCGCCTACAACGCCGAAAGCGTGGATTACCCCGACTTCGCACAAGCCGTCTGCAAAAGCGTGGCCGCCGGTGAATCTGACTTCGGAATTCTCGTCTGCAAAAGTGGAATCGGCATGAGCATCGCCGCCAACCGCTTCGCAGACATCCGCGCTTCGCTCATCGCCTCCGTCGACGACGCCCGAACCACCCGGCAACACAACAACGCCAACGTTCTCTGCATCGGCTCAAACCACGTCCGTCCGGAATCCGTCGGCGCCATCATTGATGCATTTGTTTCCACCGCCTTCGAGGGCGGTCGGCATGAACGTCGCGTGGAAAAGCTCTCGCACCTTTCGGAAACCACCTCCAGCGCTCTGGCTTGCACCGATCCAGAAATCGCAACTGCCATCCAAGCCGAGGCCCTGCGCCAGTTCGAAAACATCGAACTCATCGCCTCAGAAAACTTCACTTCAAAGGCCGTCATGGAGGCCCAAGGCTCATGCCTCACCAACAAGTACGCTGAAGGCTACCCCGGAAAACGCTGGTACGGCGGATGTGAGAACGTCGACGTCGTTGAACAACTCGCCATCGACCGCGCCAAAAAGCTGTTCGGCGCCGAACACGCCAACGTCCAGCCACACTCCGGCTCCCAAGCCAACATGGCTGTTTACTTCTCGGTGCTACAAACCGGCGACCGCATCCTTACCATGGATCTCGCACACGGCGGTCACCTCACCCACGGAAACAAAGCCAACTTCTCCGGTAGACTGTTCGACATCGTTCATTACGGGGTGTCCGCAGAAAACGAGCGCATCGATTACGACAACCTCGCGAAAATGGCGCTCGAAACCAAACCGCGCATGATCACCGCTGGAGCCAGCGCCTATCCCCGCGTCATCGACTTCGAACGCATGCGCGCCATCGCCGATTCCGTCGGCGCGTACCTATTCGTCGACATGGCCCACATCGCAGGACTCGTCGCCGCAGGCGTGCACCCGACCCCCGCGCCGCTCGCAGACTTTGTCACAACCACCACACACAAAAGCCTTCGCGGCCCCCGTGGCGGCCTCATCCTCTGCAAAGAAAAATACGCAAAAAGCGTTGATTCCCAAGTTTTCCCAGGCGGCCAAGGAGGACCGCTTGAACACGTCATCGCAGCCAAAGCCGTGTGCTTCCTCGAAGCCCTCAAACCCTCCTTCCAGACGTACGCGAAGCAGATTGTGTCAAACGCAGTCACCCTCGCGGCGCGCCTCGCAGAACACGGTTTCCGAATCGTTTCTGGCGGAACGGACAACCACCTCATGCTCGTCGACCTCCGACCAAAAGGTCTCAACGGCAAACAAGCCCAAGAAGCCCTCGATCACGCCGGCATCACCGTCAACAAAAACGGGATTCCTTTCGATACCGAGAAAATCACGCTCGGAGGTGGTATCCGCATCGGCACCCCTGCCGTCACAACTCGCGGAATGAAAGAGGGCGAAATGACCCAAATCGCCGACCTCATCAATGAGGTTCTCTCAGACATCCAAAACCCCGCTGTCTTCAGTCGCGTAAAGGAAAAGGTGCGCAACCTCACCTGCCGCTTCCCGCTCCCCTAAGCCGGCACTCGGTAATCATACCCCTCATTCCACCGAAACAAGGCCGGCCCCCAAGCCGGCCTTTTTCACAACCTCACCCCTCAAAACCAATGACCGCTAAATACATCATGATCGGTGGTTTCCTCGGCGCAGGAAAAACCACCACCGTCGCTCGGCTCGCTCAACACCTCACCGACCAAAACCTGCGAGTCGGCCTCATCACCAACGACCAAGGCCGCGAACTCGTCGACACACAAATGCTCCGAAACCGCGGATTCGCCACCGAAGAAATTCCCGGAGGCTGCTTCTGCTGCCGATTCAACTCCCTCGTCGACGCAGCCACCAAACTCACGGAAACCTCGCGCCCCGACATCTTCATCGCCGAACCCGTCGGCAGTTGCACCGACCTCGTCGCCACCGTCACCTACCCGCTCCGGCGAATCTACGGCGACCGCTTCCACATAGCCCCCCTCAGCGTCCTCTGCGACCCCACCCGACTCCGCCGAATCTTGGGCCTCGATCCCGGAGCATCCTTCTCTCCAAAAGTCGCCTACATCTTTCTCAAACAGTTGGAGGAAGCGGACATCCTTGTCATTAACAAGTGCGACACACTCGACTCTGACACCCTCACCGCTACCCGTCGCGCCCTCGAAGAACGCTTCCCCGGAAAACCCGTCCACACCCTCTCCGCACGAACCGGCGAAGGCACTCAGGCTTGGATCGAACAAATCCTCTCCGCAGAGCAAACCGCAGCGGCCGTCATGGAAATCGACTACGACACCTATGCAGAAGGCGAAGCCCTTCTCGGATGGCTAAACGCCACCCTCGACCTCCAGTCGTCCGCAAACTTCCAACCCGACGATTTTCTCAAAGCCCTCGCCGAAGGAACGCGCAACCGAATCGCGAACCTCGGCGCCGAAATCGCCCACCTCAAGATGACCCTCAGCCCTGATCACGCGCTGTCCGGTGACCTCGCCATCATCAACCTCGTCCGCAACGATTTCGTTCCAGAACTCTCACAAACCATCGGCACCGACATCCGCTCCGCGCAAGTTATCGTAAACTGCCGAGCCGAACTCAGCCCCGAAGACATCGCATCCTGTGTTCGCGAAACCCTAGCCGCACTCACTCAAACACCCGGATTCCAAGCTGTTAAAGCCTCCGTCACCCACCTCGAACACTTCCGCCCAGGCCGACCGACACCCACCCATCGCGACACCTAATCCGGCACCGCGCCGGACACCCTCCGCAACCGATGTCGTTCAACCAACCACAGAAAGAGATTTCGTCCAACGAACGAACCCCTCTCGAACCGTAACCGCCCTACCGACTTAAAATGTCAGTTCGGTCCTTCAGGCGAACCTTTTTCTCAACCACCGACTTGGCTGGAGAATCTTCGCCATGCTGATTCGCCAGAAATACCAACCCCGCAGGCACTAATGCCAGAAGAGCTATTCCAATCACAACCCAACGAATGCTTTCTTTTGCGCGACTCATAACAATTTCGATAACTGAAGGTTAAACTGCTTATTCGAACCGACGCCCCACTTAGCCGAACCCCAAACTAAACGCTGAACCAAACGCTGCGTTCGTCCCGCATCGATCCCCCCGCTCTGCGCCGACTGCTCAACCGCTAGGTCAACCTAGCGCCAGCTCGGCACGGAGTGCTCGTTGCGAGGGGGGAAACAACAACAGAACATCAAGTGCGAACACTTTACGTTCCGACTGCGTACGCAATATCTCTCACAAAATCGCAGAAAAACAAACTGCCTTTTGTAAAAAAGGCGTCACCAAAGCGATTTACAGAGGTGCACAAAAAATCTCTACCGCCCAAACCCTGTTCCTACCTCCAAGCACGCCATCGTCCCCGCGTTGTCCCGAACAAAAATCCGTCCGTCAATCACTGCAGGCTGCGCCCACACCCGCTTCGACAACACATCAAACCGCTGTCTCGCCTTAAATCCGCTCGGCGATGCCGCAGCAAAGACCAGCTCTCCCTTCTCGCTCACAACCACCAAGTCCTCTCCCCGCAACACCAGCGCGCCACCTTTCACGCTCTTCTCCTCCCACACCTTCTGCCCTGTCCGCGCATCAAAACACACCAAGTTTCCACCACCCGTATTGCCATCAATCCCATACACAAAATCCCCCAAAACCACCGGCGAGTTGATGTGCGCACGCAAAACTTTCGAAGTCCATACCAACGAAGCTTTTCCCGCGTTAATCTCCACCACTGCCGCCCCTGCATTGTAACCGGAACTAATCAGAATCCGGTTTTTGCCGACCAACAAAGGCGTCGCGGCATTCACGTCATACGCCGTCTTCCAAGGGAAACGCCATAGCTCACCCCCCGTCGCCAAATCCAATCCCACCAACGCCTCCGCCTTGAACATCACCAAGCACCTCCGCCCATCAATCCCCATCACAACCGGCGTACCGTAGCCCGCCCGATCCTCCCCAGCATTCCACACCGTCCGCCCATCCGCCAAACTCACCGCCACCGTTGACGCACCGCGCCCCCCGCAATCCTGATACACCACTCCGTCCATCACCAACGGCGCCCCAGAGTACCCCCACTCCGGACGAACCCCCTTAAACTCACGAACCAAATGCCTGCGCCACAACTCTTTTCCTTCCGCCGCTGATAAACAAATCAAGTCCCCCTCATGCCCCTGCACCAGTAACCGGTCGCCGCTCAACGTCGGAGTCGCCCGCGCCCCACCCTCAAACAAGTTCGGATCCAGCTGCTGATCGAACCCAAACTGCCATACCGACTTGCCTGTCCCCACATCGATACACTGAACCACTTCGCGTCCGCTCAAATGACCCGAAGTGTAGACCCGCCC
>JBEEPE010000327.1:0-17496 GCA_041191265.1 Verrucomicrobiota bacterium
CATGGCGCTGGCGTTCGCGATGCCTTTGAGGTTGAGGTCGTTGTCTTTCGGTGAATCGCCGTGACAGTTGCCGCAGCTCTTGACGAGGAAAGGATGGACCCTGATCGCGTAATCTTCGGAAAGAGCTGCCGGCGGGTCCGCTGCAACGCCTGCTCGGGCTGGGAGGCAGAGCGAGAGAGTGAACAGAGGACGCAGCATGAGGGATCGGTTTGCGTGTGAGAGGTTGGTTAAACGGTATACCATTTAAGAATTTAACCCTTAGCTTTGGCGTGCTGAAAAAGCGGCCCAACGAGAAAAACCCCTCTGAGCCATGTGGGGCGAGATACGTTGTTACGCGCCTGCAGAGATTGGGAAAGAGGGGTGTGGGTACACTGGGTCGATGCCCCAGTCTGGCAAAAGGGGCGCCGTTGGCTCTTGAGAGGTGGCGGGCTCTCGGATGTGTGGGGCGTCCTGCCTCGCGCGGACATTCGTCCCGATCACGACAGCGTCTGCAATCTTTCGCCGAGTCCGAAACTCATTTCACAGTGTAAATACAACATCCATCTCTCTCCAGTCATACTACGCTGCCGTGTTGCGCCAGCCACTGAACGTTCAATGCGCCCGATTGACATCATCAAGTGCTCGGGCAGTCTGCGGCTATGACCACTTTGTTCGACAAGTACGGTGGCTTCGCAACCGTCAGCAAGATTGTGAGAGAGTTCTACAGAGGTGTGCTCCAGAGCCCTACGCTCAAACCGTATTTTGAGCACGCGAACATGGAGCGCATCATTGACCACCAGACGAAGTTCATTGCGCATGTGCTCGGTGGCCCGGCTGAGTATTCGGGCCGGGAACTAGGAGCAGCGCATCAATCGCTCAGAGTCACCGGCACCGCCTTTGACGAGGTGGCGGAGATTTTACAGGAAACCTTGGAGGATGCGGGGATGGAAGCTGCGGATGTGAGCTCGGTCATGGCGATTGTCGCGGGGGCACGGCAAACCGTAGTAAATCCGTGATGACTAGTGAGTTAATGGATGCGCTCGAGGTGCCAATCCTCGTTGTGTGTCCTGATGAATGGAAGATTCGCGCGGCAAATCGTTGTGCTGGGATGTGGCTTGGATCCGTGGAGGGGAAGCTTCTGACCGATTTGATGCCCTCGGCTGATTTCTCGAGGATCTTGTCGAAGTTATCTCGAGGGAAAGAGGCGCGCCATGAGCAACGCACTCAGACTGAGCCATCTTTTACGGCGCAGTATTTCTTCCGATATCTTTCTGGTGGCGAGCTTCTGGTTGAGGGGCGAAGCGGCGCTGCTCTAGAAGAGGCTGAGGCGATGGTTGCCTCTTACAGTCTTCTCATCGAGAAGCAGAAGCGTGAGATTGAGGTTGAGAAGACTCGCGTGGAAAAGCTTTTGCTCAACATCCTGCCTCGCAAGTCGATTGAAGAGTTGCGCCAGTTTGGTCGCACAGTGCCTGAGCGGTTCGACCATGTCAGCGTGCTGTTCCTTGATTTTGTTGGTTTTACTGCGATTGCTCAGGCTCTGACACCGGACGAGCTTTTCAGCGAGCTCAACGAAATTTTTTCTGCGTTCGATGAGATTATCACCCGCCTTGACTGCGAGCGCATCAAGACTATCGGCGATGCGTACCTTGCGGTGTGCGGCATGCCAGATAGTAAGCCTGACCACGCCAAAGCGATTGTGCAGGCTGCTCTTGCCATGCGGGCTTTTGTTGAGCGCCGCAACCAGTCTTCGCGAAGAGTATGGTCCTGCCGCATCGGCATCCACTCAGGTGCGGTAACGGCTGGAGTGATTGGCCGTTTGAAATACATCTATGATATTTTCGGCGATGGAGTGAACACCGCGAGTCGCATGGAAAGTCGTGCTGAACCAATGCACATTAACATCTCTGCTAGCACTCGGGCACTCCTTGGCGACGAGTTTGAGGTTGAGTCTCGTGGGCTGTTGGAGGTGAAAGGCAAGGGTGCCCTTGAGATGTTCAATGTGTTGGGAGCCCCCAGTTTGCCTCTGCACATTCCCAAAGTGCATGCTGCATCTGACGAGACGGGCGTGTCGTCGATTTTCAAAAATCCAGAGGGTTAAATGAAGTTCACCCCAGTTGCTAAAACGCTCCTGAGGTTTGAGTTGCGTAAGTAGTGAAGCCAGAGGGCTTGACGTTTTTGCCCTTTTTAAATGACCGAACTTGCAGAGTCCCGCATCTGCCTCGCCATCCGAATCAAATCGCGCCAAGACATCTGCGCTGAAACTATCTGCGAACGAGAGTTTTTGGTTCTTCTCTGTCATCTCACCGACGAGGAGTACTTTCGCCATGGAGACCTCCTTCGGGTCTCTCTCGTGTTGTTGTGTTGCATGCGGAGGTTTGCCATCAGGACGATGACGATGTCCTCGCTGGCAGCGTCAGCGTGGCGAACTGATTCGTTCGTTGTGATGAGCGCGTGACTGTTTCGTTAAGTCATCAATCCAAGCGCGATGCGTATCCACGCTCGAAAGGCCCTCATGGATTGTTCGCTTTTGTCATCGCTTGGAGTTGCTTCGCCAGCGCGGGGGTGACTGCTGCAGCTGCCGCTGTGCCGGCGAGATTCGCTGTCTCGAGAGGGTCGGATTGTTCGTCGTAGAGCTCCTGCTCCACGACTCGGCCGGTCTTGAAATCGCGCCATTCGTGGTAGCTCCAGCGGTCCGTCTTGAGTGCGTAGCCCATCACCTCGGGTATCGCATGCGGGCCACGGCCCCAATACAACGCCGGCCGGGGATGCTGAGTAAGCGCAGCGGTTTTGACCGCGGTGGCTGGGTTTTTGAGCGAGGGTACGAGGCTGGTGCCGTCGAGCTTTGGTGGGTTGGGTAAACCGCAGAGCTCGTTGAGCGTTGGGAAGATGTCGATGAGTTCGCTGATTGTTGTGGCCTTCGATCCGAGTTTGCCGTGGCCCGGTGCGCTGATGATGAGCGGTACGCGCGCATCCCAGCCGAACAAGGTCATCTTGCCCCAGCAATCGTGCTCGCCGAGTTGAAAGCCGTTGTCACCGATGACTACGACGATGGTGTTGTCCGCGAGTTTCAGTTCATCGAGCGCATTGAGAACTCTGCCAAACTGAGCGTCTGCGAAGCTCATCGCTGCGTAGTAACCGTGGCGGAGTTCACGGCGCGCTTCGTCACTGAGCGTCCGTTGCGCGCTCGGTTCGCCGAGGATTTCGTGGTTGGCGTGAAAGGCGGTGTTTGGAGCATTTCTCGGTCGCGCGGCAGGCTTGATGTCAGGGATGTCCTTGCTCTGATACATGTCCCAGTACCGCTTCGGAATCTTGTAGGGCGCGTGCGGCTTGAATAAGCCGAGCGCGAGGAAGAACGGTTCCCGCTTCTTCGATAGGGCTCGCAGTTCGGTGATGGCGAGGCTGACTGATGTATGGTCGAAGCATGCATCGTCCGGTACGTCGCGGCTTTCACACAGGATGTCTTTCGCAAGATTCGGCGGCAGAACAGATCCTCCCGGCATCGTAAACTCGTCTTTCGTTTTCCCCCCGGTGCGTCGGTCTGGAACGCTCAGTTTCTTGAAGTCCGCTTCTTTTCCATAGCCGCCTAGTACTTTGCCAATGCTCATGGCTGTGTAGCCGTGCTGCATGAACCACTGCGGCATCGTTATCGCGTCCGGATGCAGGTCATAAAGATGCTTGGTCATGCTCCAGATTCCAAGCGAGTCGGGCCTGCGCCCGCTCATGAAAGAAGCGCGGGACGGTCCGCAGATGGGTTGCTGGCAGAAGTTTCGCTTGAAGACGGTGCCGCGAGTGGCGAGTCGGTCGAGGTTAGGCGACTTTGCAATCGGATCGTCGTAACACCCGAGGCGGTTATTGAGATCGTCGAAGACCACAAACAGAATATTCGGGCGGGTGGGTTCAGCCGCAGTTGAAGCAACCGACAGCGCGAGCAGGAGGGCGGTTAGGAGGGCGAGGGTGGGATTCATGGGTTCAAGGGTTCTGGGACTAGAGGGTGTGCCTCAGCCGGGATAACCACTCTGGACGTTGTAATGCAGAAACCTTCAGCGGAGATTTTTAAAAGAGTCGAAGGTTTTGTCGCGCTGAGGACACTGTTCCGAAGGGATTCTGCGAGTTGCGGAGTTGAAGGAGTGGAGGGGACTTCGACCGACAAGAAGTGCTTTTTGTTCGGCCTCTCAAGCCGATGCTGGGCGCACGGCAAGAGGCAAAAGAAAACGAGGGCTAGCGAAAAAACGGGTGCACACATCCATATCTCGTCGAACCATCCTCGCAGTGACTGTTTCTGGAAGAAACCGACGAGGCGTCACTTCTCATCAACCGCTGACATCGTCCTCGAAACGACGAAGACATCCTTTCATTTGATTCAACCTGCCTTTCAACAGGCAATCCCGACTGTTTGTGTCGCGTAAGTGCCTCATCAAACTTCGCCGGATTCCCGCGTTCGAGGGACCCTTCAAAACTCGCGAGCATGTGATGAGTTGCTCTCTGCCGGGCGCATGGCATTTGCAAAAAACATGCTCCAGCGGTCACTCGCTGCCCATCGCCTCCCACAGCCAAGTGAGGGGAGGTGGCGAAGGGTGCCGACGCTTCACCTCAAGCCTGGGTGCGCGTTTCTCGGGGCATTTTCGCTGATCCGCCAGACATCTTTGAAGATTTTGCATGTCCAAACGCAACGAGCACAATCCCGAGGGTGGCGATTGAGGAGGCGGGCATGAGGAGGGATGCGAGCAGTGGATGCATCCGCCCTGTCAGGGATAGCCCGATAACCGCAAGATTATAGAGTCCTGCAAAAACGAGAACGCGCTGGGTGATGATCTCTTGTTTGCGAGCCATTTCGAGCAGAGCGCGAACACCTTGCAAACCCCGTCCTAGCAGATAGAAGTCGCAGCGCTGTTCGAGCAGTCCACGGTCCACGGCCGGCGTTCCGCAACAGAGGCTTTCGTTGAACGCGAGCGCATCGTTGGCGCCGTCACCCAGCATCAGGGTGTCCTCGCGAGCCCGTGCGTTGCGAAGCCATTGGGCTTTTGAATCCGGAGACAGGTTCCCCTGTGCAGCCTCTGGAGGGAGGGAAAGCATCTTGGCAATGCGTTCAACACGAGGGGGTTCGTCCCCGCTCAGGATGTAGCACTGAATGCCAGCCGCGCTTAAGTGGCGGATTTCCTCCACTGCATCCGAACGAAGGGTTTCGTCACAATGAAAAGCGGCGACAGGGAGAAAGTTACGGCTCAGGACGGTTCCTTGTTCGTTCCGCGACTCCGTTGAGGATGACTGTCGAACCGCCCACACAGGCTTTCCTAGCCGCCAGACTGTCCCGGTGGAGTCGTGCCATTCTAGGCCAAGGCCAATGAGTTCGGAGGCGCGTTCGCAGTCGCGTTGCGGCGCAATCGGGTCACCTATGGCAGAACGTATCGCGGTAGCCACAGGATGCAGTGATTCGGCGACTAATATCTTAAGCGCCTGTAGCGCAGTTGGGTGCAGGTTCGTGAGGGTCGTGGCCGAGGCCAGTCGGAGTGTTTCGCTGGTGAGGGTGCCGGTTTTGTCAAAAGCGATTCGACGGACTCGGAGCAGGCGTCGCCAGAGGGAGGAATCCCGAATGAACACGCCCTGAGTCCGCAGCCGTTGTGCGGCTATTTCGTGGATGAGTGGAAGGGCGACTCCGGTCGCGCATGGGCAGGACACCACAAGCACGGAAATCGCGATTTGCAACGCACTTTCCACCGGCGCGCCCGAGTTCAGCGCGTGGAGGAGTCCCGCGATTGCCAGCAGAATGACCGTGCCAACGTAGCCGACAATGAAGCGGTGGATGAGCCGATTTGCATTCGGGGTGGCTCGTTCTGAGTGCATGAGTCGGTGGAGCAGTGAATCGTTCCAGTTCTCCTTGGCCACGAGACGCAGCGGATGTTGCGAGAGATTCACTGCCCCTGAGGGTACGGACGCGCCGGAGTACAAGGTGCGGGGTGCACTTTCGCCATTGATCCACTCGAGACTGATGTCCGCCGACGATGAAAGCAGGCGCGAGCGGACGGGAACTGGGCGGCCCTGAGGGATTTCGTAAGACTCACCTGACACCGGTTCTGGTGGCTGTAGGCCTTTGCTCAAGAGTCGTTTGCGATTGAGTTCAACAGCGCGTTGATGGCCCCAGCGGCCCACCAACATGAGAAAAGTGAAGACCGCGACGAAATCGAAATACAGGCCCGATCGGACTCCATGGACCCATTCGAAGAGAGACCCTGCGTAAGCGGCGATCAGGCCGAGGGAAATGGGCAGATCGATGTGGAGAAGGCCGCATCGGAGCGCGCGGAAGGTTTTGGTGAAAAAGTGAGATCCGCCGATAACCATCGAGAGGGAGGCGCAGACGAACGCGCCTTTCTCGAACCACGACGCAAAATGGTCGTCAATGGGGATCCCGCAATAGGAGGGGACGGTGAAGAGCATGGCGTTCATCGCCAGTGCGCCACAGAGTCCGATTCGGCGAATCAGAGGATCTGGTTTCTGCGTCGAGTGTTCGGACGTAGGGCCGGTGAGGTAGCCGAGGTGTTGAAGTTTTTGAGAAAACTGGGTGGCTGGGAACTCGGCAGGATGAATTGAAAGTTCGGCGACACCGGACAGGGGATTGATTTGGATATTCCTTGCTCCCGTTGTGGATTGGAACACCTGTTCGATAAGCCAGATGCATCCGATGCAAGAGAGGCCTTGGATTTCGATCCATAGCCTTCCTTTGGACGCCAGACAGGCCTCGACGAACCACGCGTGGTCACGGGTGTGAAAGACGGTTTGTTGAACGGGTGGTACGGGTTGATCGCGAAGTTCGTAGAATCGTTCGAGTCCGCCTGCGTGAATGAGGTCGTGAACGTAGCGGCAGCCATGGCAACAGAAGGTTTGTGTTTTGGAAAGAATGGGATGCGTTGCGTCGCACGGGCTTTCGCAATGGCCACAGAGCAAGGCGCTGGGCTGCTCGCCCTTCTTTTTTGGAGGTTCAGAGTTCGCAGCAACCATGGGTTCCTCCGTTCCAGATGCGCCACGCGAGGAGTGCGGAGGCGCACCACAGGAGAGCTGTTTGGGTTCGTGCGAGGGTTGGCGGGGAGAGGAATGTTCCGAGACGGAGGAACCCGGTTTGTGCGGGGACGTAAAGAAGGGTTGAGCCCGCACTAAAGGCGAAGAGCAAGAGCCCGCCAGAAAGCGGAGAGCCTGTGGCGGCGGCAGCGCCGAGCATCAGCCAGAGCGGACCGCACGGAAGGAAGACACTCAGCCATCCCAGCGAACCTGAAAGGTGTCGGCTACCGAGGAGCGATAGAAGTCTTGATTTGAGCGGGATGCGCCGGTCGAGACCCGTTGCCATCGTGAGGAGAGTCAGCAGAAAAAACCAGGGGGCGAGGCGGGCCGGACCGGTTTCGAGCACGTGGCGGAAGCCGAGACCGACGGTACCACAGAGAACTCCCGCCAACGTGTACGACACGATGCGGGTGGAATGATAAACCACGGGGCGTGCGTGAACTGCGCACGCGAGGGGTCCGCACATCAGTGCGCAATGAACTCCGGTGCCGACTCCGGCAAGCAACGCCGCTGATGCGGTTTCAACGTGCATCGGGGGGTGGATTGACGGGAATTACGGCGGGTGAATGTTGATTGCAGATCTTTACCGTGACGACGGTTGCGGCGATTAACACCACCCATGCGCCGACGATTAGGGTCCAAGGCGGAATTTTCATTTTGTTTCGATCGCGTTCTCTTCGAGTGAGTTAAGGGCAGATAGGTTAGGGCCAAGAATGGTGAGTGGTTTTCGCGCAACGATTTCGCCTTTGGAGGAAGTCACGACAAGGGTGAGTCGGCGTTCATGTTCCCAAGCGCTCAGGGGAACGGTGGAGATGAGAGTGTGTTGAATTTCGCCCCAGCCTTGTACTTCCTCGTGGGACACCCCTTGCAGGGCGAAGCCCGGAGGAACGTCGCCCTCGACCGAGAGCGTGAAAACGGATGGGTCCGGGCGTTTGTTGAGGATGCGGAGGAGGAATTGGTTTCTAAGGTTGCCTTGTTCAACGAAGTACGGCGACCCAGTCATTCGCGTGAAGCTTACGTTTGCGGATCGAAGCGTGGACACGGCGATGGATGCTGCGGTTGCCCCGAGCAGGAGAAGCAGGACATAAAGAGTGAGTCTGGGGCGCCAGAGACGGCGTGGCTGACCTTTGAGTCCGGTGAGGGAGTCGTAGCGAATCAGGTTTTTTGGACGGTGGAGTTTCTCCATGACACCATTGCAGGCGTCGATACAGGCAGCGCATCCGATGCATTCGAGTTGAAGTCCGTGACGAATATCGATTCCCGTCGGACAGGCGTGGACACATTTCTGGCAGTCCACGCAATCGCCGATTGGACTGGCTGCTTTCGAGGCTTTTCCGCGTGGTTCGCCTCGTTGGGAGTCGTAGCCGATGACGAGTGTATGTTCATCGGTGAGGACGCTTTGAAGGCGACCATAGGGGCAGAGCACGATGCAAAACTGTTCGCGAAACCATGCGAAACAGAACCACAGGACGCCTGTGGTGACGGCTACGAGTGCAAACGCGCGCGGGGCTGCGGAGGGCCCCTTTGCCATCATGCGCAGCAGTTCCGGAACGGAGACGAAATATGCGAGCAGACCGTGCGCGACGAGGGTTGCAAACAATGCGAGAACAGAGTGCTTAAACAGGTTGCGCAGGAGTGTCTGAGGGGTTGCCGGTTCTGCGGCGCGGCGTTTCCGCTCAGGTCCATCCCCTTCAATCCACCGTTCAATACGCCGGACGATGTCGAGGAAGACGGTGAGGGGGCACGCCCATCCGCACCAGATGCGGCCCCAGAGGGCCGTGAGAGCGAAAAGTCCGAAGCCTAGGCCTGAGACGACGAAGAAAGCCAACCAGAGGTCTTGGGTGAGGAAGGTGAGTCCGAACAGGTGGAATCGGCGTGTGGCAAGATCCAGAAAAATGGCGGGGGCGTGTCCGACGGGAAGCCACGGCAGTGCGAGATAGAGCGCGATAAGGAGGATTCCGACCAGCGAGCGCGCGCGGTAGAACGGGCCGCTCGCGAGGGTGGGCTGGGGCATGACGCGGCGCCCGCCTGCGCCGAAGGTGGTGACGGTGTCGAGGTTTGGCGTCCCCGTCCAGTTCGCCTCCAAATGGGTGGGAGGGACCACGGAGTCAGGCCGTGGGTCGGTCGAGTGGGCGGCCACTGTCTCTTCGTGCGTTGTGGTTTGGGTGGGAACACTTTTGCCTTTGCACGCGCCGCAACAGCGCTCACCGGATGCGCAGGGAGTTGCCTCTTTCGGAACGTTGTGAGAGTCGCACATGATGGCGCTAGGAGCTGGGTGGGGTGTGGTGGGAAAGGATGAAGGCGACAACTTCGCTGATTTTCTTTTGTCCGAGGTTCGGACCCCAAGTCGGCATGCCCTTGGCCTGAACGCCTTCGGTGATGACTTTCACTAGGTTCATGGGCTGGCTGCCATGAATCCAGATGTTGTCGCGGAGGTTGGGGCCGATGGCCCCTGTGAGCTCGGGATGATGGCAGGCTGCGCACAGGCCGGTGTAGGTTTCTTTTCCGGCTTTGACGGCGTTCGGCTCGCGGCTCATCGCCCAAAGGATGGGGTCGTCAATTTTACCGGCGAGGCGGGCGGCCTCCTGCTGCGCCTTTTCGATAGCTCTGGTGACGGATTGTCCATCATTCACCTTGGGCCCGTAGCGGTGAAAGTAGGCCCAGTAGACGATTGCGAAGACGATGCTGGTGTAGAGGAGGAAGAGCCACCAGTTGGGCATGGGGTTGTCAAACTCCTGGATTCCATCGAACTGATGCAGTCGAAGGGGTTCTGTTTCGGCAGTGGCGTTGGGTGTGGCGGGAGTGTTTTCACTCATGGTTTTCCGGATCGAGGGGGAGGTTCGCGAGGCGATCGAGGGTGGGGCGCGAGAGGCGAAACGCGCGGATGGCGCTGCTAATGAACACGAGGACGAAGAGGAACCATCCGACGAGGGAAAGGGTTCGTTGCCAGTCCTCGAGAAGGATTCTACGGAACATGGGTGGTTTTTGAGTTTGGGTTGAGGGCGGAGCTTGCGCTCGGTGGTGGTGCGGCTTGCGAGGGGTCGGAGGGTTTTCCGAGGCGTTGGAGGTACGCAATCAGGGCGACGATTTTTTTATCGGGCTCAATCGGAGCACCTTTTGAGGCAAGCTCGCGAGCGATGGTGGTTGCTTCCGTTCGCGCTGCGGCGATGACGGAGTCTGACGACATTGCTGGGTAGGGAACCCCGAGTTTTCGTTGGGCGTTTATCCGAGCGGGAAGCACCTCAAACTCCGACCGTTGTTTAAACAGCCACGGGTAGGCTGGCATGGTGGATCCAGCGGAGATTTGGCGTGGGTCCAGCATGTGTTGGTAGTGCCAATCGTGGGAATATTTTCCCCCGACGCGGGCGAGATCTGGCCCCGTTCGCTTGGAGCCCCACTGGAAGGGGTGATCGTAGACGCTGTCGTTGATACGCGAGTAAGGGCCGTAGCGAAGGACGTCTCCCACGAGGGTACGAATCATCTGTGAGTGGCAGTTGTAGCAGCCCTCCATCACGTAGAGATCGCGGCCATAGAGCTGGAGTGGCGAGTAGGGATCGGGGAGCGATCCTTCTGCGGTGTACTGTGATTTCGACATCATCACGGTTGGTAAAATCTGAGCGATTCCGCCGATGAGGACGGCGACGGTGGTGAGGATGGAAAAGGGTAATGCGTTGGCGAGGAGACGGTCATACCAGTCGGACCAGCGGTCGCCGGTGATCTCCTTGTGAAGGACGGCCATCATGAGCATGGCGAGCGTGCCCCAGAGGCAGATGCCACCGGCGAGTCCATCGAGGGTTCCCCATCCGACCGCGAAAAGAATCAGGCCGAGCGAATACAGAACGGGCGGATCGAAGAGGCCGCGGCGCAATGGAAGCGAGGTTCGGTCGTCTTCCGGTTCTGGGTTGACGTCGGAGTAGGATTCGACGGGGGACGCTCCGCGGATGGTCTTCCAGAGATTGACTCCCAGGATGATAAAGCCCGCGAGGTACAGGGTTCCTCCGATGGCTCGGAGGTGCATGAGCCAGCGGGTGGAGGTAACGGCATCGAGAAAGTTTGGGTAGGCAAGGATGGATCCAGCCTCCTTGGTTGCGGAGAGCATGAGGCCTTGAGTGATTCCCGAGACCCACATCGCGGCGACGTAAAGGAGGATGCCGACCATTCCGAGCCAGAAATGCATTTGCGCCCACGCGGTGGAGTGGAGTTGGCGGTTCCACAGGCGGGGCACCAGCCAGTAGAGCATTCCTGCTGTGAGGAAACCGTTCCAGCCGAGTGCGCCGGAGTGGACATGTCCAACCGTCCAGTCGGTGTAGTGGGACAATGCGTTTACGGACTTGATGGAGAGGAGCGGGCCTTCAAATGTGGACATCCCGTAGAAGGTTACGGCGGCGGCGAAAAACTGGAGAACCGGCTCGGTTCGGACGCGGTTCCAGACGCCTCGAAGGGTGAGGAGACCGTTGAGCATGCCGCCCCAGGAGGGAGCCCAGAGCATGAGGGAGAAGACCATCCCGAGGGATTGCAGCCAGGAGGGCAGGGCCGTGTTGAGCAAGTGATGCGGACCGGCCCAGATGTAAAGGAAGACGATTGACCAAAAGTGGATGATTGAGAGGCGGTACGAGTAGACCGGACGTCCCGCTGCTTTTGGGACGAAGTAGTACATGATTCCGAGCATCGGGGTGGTGAGGAAGAACGCGACGGCGTTGTGTCCGTACCACCATTGGACAAGGGCATCTTGAATACCTCCGAAAACGGGGTAGGCGTGAGTCCAACTGGTTGGGATCTGCAGATGGTTGACGATGTAGAGGATGGCGACGGTGATGATGGTTGCGATGTAGAACCAGATGGCGACGTAGAGGGTGCGTTCGCGCCGGTTTCTGAGGGTCCAGAAGAAGTTCAGTCCGAAAAGAATCCAGACGATGGCGACGGCAATGTTGATGGGCCAGATGAGCTCTGCGTATTCCTTGCCGCGGGTGAGGCCCAAGGGGAGGGTGATGGCGGCGGCGACAATGATGAGCTGCCATCCCCAAAAGTTGAGGCTGCTGAGGAAATCACTGGCGAGGCGTGCTTTGACGAGGCGTTGGAGCGAGTAGTAAACGCCGGCGAACATCATGTTGCCAACGAAGGCGAAGATAACGGCGTTGGTGTGAAGGGGGCGCAACCGGCCGAAGGTGAGCCAAGCGGTGTTTGCGTTTGCCTGCCAGAAAGCGAGTTGGGTTGCGGCGAGCACTCCGACTGCCATGCCGATAATGCCCCAAAACAGGGTCGCGACGCAGAACTGGCGCACGACTTTGTCGTTGTAGTGGATTCTGACTTTGTTTGGGGAGGGAGTGGCTTCGAAGGGGCTGCTACCGCTGTTCATGATGAATGGTTTTCCGGGTTGCCGTATCGGCTGGGGGGAGAGAATCGTCCCGAAGGGGGAGGAGCGCGTCTGCTGGGTTTCCCGCGCCCTCGCGGGTCTGAATGAGGAACAGCGCGACAAAAAAGACCGCCAACGTGAGGCTCACAAAGATAGTGATGGCGAGGGCTGACATGGGTTCTGTGATCTCCTCTGAGTGCGTTCCTATTGTGAATCGGCGCGGCCTCACCATGCTCTCCGTCCCTTGTCATTCGCTGCTCACGGATTGTTTTTCGCGGAACGAGCGTCCTTGCAGCCCTGCGCGGAGACGGTGGATAATGCGAAGTCATGGACAGGCGCTTTTCTGCTGCCCTCAGGATTTCGCGTTCGAAGATGCTGGCTGACTACGAAGCGGCGTTTGCGGCGGCTTCTGGTTTGCCGTTGCAGTTTGAACCGGTCGTGCGCGGGAGTGACGAGGCCTCCCGCGTGGATTCGGGAACGGGGGTAAATCCCTTTTGCGCGTTGTTGTCCAAAACGGATGCGGGGTGTCGGATGTGTTTGGATGTGCGTGAGCGGTTACGCTGTGGAGCGAGTGAGGAGGCTCGCACGGAAATCTGTATTGCGGGGTTGGCGGACACTGCCGTTCCGGTGGTGGTGGGAGGGGAAGTGGCTGGGTATTTGCGGACGGGTCAGGTGGCTTTATCGCCGTTGAAGAAGGGCCAGTTTACGAAGGTTGCGAACCAGTTGATGGAATGGGGAGAAGTGACGGATTTGTCGCGAATGGAGGAGGCATGGTTTCACTCACGGGTACTGAAGCCGCAGCAATACGAGGCGTTTGTGCAGTTGCTCAAGGTGTTTGCCCGTCACCTGAGCCTTGTGTTGGACCAGTCGGTGGCGGTTGCGGAGGCGAAGATGATTCCCGGTGATTCTCCGGTGATTCAGCGTGCGAAGGATTTGATTGAATCGAGGCAGCAGGAAGATTTGAGTGTGGGCGATGTTGCCAAAATGTTGAACATCAGTGTTTTTTACTTTTGCAAGGTGTTCCGAAAAGCCACGGGGCTTACCTTTACGGAGTACCTCGCCCAGGTTCGGGTTGCGAAGGCGCGCAACCTTCTTCAGAACCCGCATGTTCGGATTTCAGAGGTTGCGTTTGAAGTGGGGTTTCAATCCATCACTCACTTCAATCGGTCATTTCGGAAGCTGACGGGGGAAAGTCCAACGGCGTTCCGAAGTCGGATTTGGGCGACGGAGCCACCCAAGCGCGCGACGGAGGCGATGGCTTGGATTTGAGTGGGGGCGGGGTGCCATCGCTGGCGCTCCTAGACGCTACGGGCGGCTGGTGAGATATTTGAGGAGTTCGAAGGCCTTTTTTTCGGGGAGGGCTTCCAGGAGGCCCGCAGGCATCAAGGACTGCGACGAGCGTTCGTGCCTCGCAATTTCTGACTTAGGCACGACCACGGGCTGGCCGGTGGTGCGAAGGGTTACGGCGGTGGCAGACTCTTGGTCGAGAAGTCCGGACACCACGGCACCATCTTTTCGCGTGATGATTTGGAGTTGGAAGTTCTCACCAATCACCGCGTTGGGATCGACGATATTTTCCAAGAAATAGTCTACCCCGTGGCGCCAGGAACCACCGAGGTCAGGGCCAAGGTTGCCGCCCTGTCCGTTGATGGCGTGGCAAATGCCGCAGAGTTGTTTGAACGTCTCGGCGCCGGCTTTCGCGTCGTAGGCCCAGAGTGGTGCGGCCGAGAATCCTTTTTTGAGGCGGGCGATGGTGTCTTTTGCCGCAGCAGATGACTCGTTCACTTTTCCCCACGCTTCGTCGAGGAGACGGTTAATCGCATCGGTTTTCAGGTTGCGCATCTGTCTGACGTGGAGGGAGGAAACGTGGTTTCGACTGAATCGCCCTGATTTCATTGCATTCAGAAGGGGCGTTGCGAGCTCAGGTCGACTTGTCAGTGTGTTCAGGGCAGCGCTTTGGTCTTCCGGTTTGAGTGAGGCAAAGGTTGCGATGAGCGATTCGGCGACATTCGGATCATTGGAACGTGCGAGCATGGGAATGACCGCGCTCCGCAGAAGTTCATTATCGAGCAAGCCTGCGAAGACCGGAAGCGACGCGGGATCATTCGCGCGTCTGAGTTGATCGAAGGCGAACTGACGCCGTTCGGGCGCTTGGGATTTATCGGCAAGAATCGTCCGCAGTTTCGTGAGCACGGCTTGGTCTCCGAACAGCGCGGAAAGGCTGTCTGCCACATCCGTGAGTGCGGTGTCCGGGATTGAAGCGATGCGGTCGCGCGCCTCAATCCAGCCTTTGGGTGGGGGGCAAGCGGCGTCGTCTTTTAAAGCGAATGCCATGATCCGGAGCGCCTTTGAAACCGTCGCCGAGTCCTGTTTTTTCAGCGATTCGAGCAGGAGTTCGCGTCCTTGCGGGCTGCGTGAGGCAAACCATCGGATGGAGTCTGCGAGCGAAACGAGCGGCGTTGTGTTCGCAAGCTTCAATGCTCTGGCAAGATTCGCGGGCGCGAGGCGACCGATTCCGCACCAAATCATCTTCGGCAAAAACCGGTCCGCCGCATCTTCGCCATGTGCTGCCAACGTGGCTCCGATTTCCCAGGCAGTTTCTGAATCGAGTTGCGGCATAGCAGACGCAAGCGCGAGCCGCACGAGTGGCGAGGAGTCCTCTTTAGCAAGGCGGGTGAGCGTCGTGAGTGGAAGGTTGGTGGTTCCGGTATGTTCCGTGGCCAGTTGGATAGCCCACGCACGGATCGTTTCGTCCGAATGTGCTGCGAGTTCTGCGAGACGCGTTGCGTCGAGATTTTGCGTGGCGTGTAGCGTCCAAATGGCGCGAAGCGCTTGGTCACGGTCGCCGCTGGACGAGAGTGATTGGAGGAAAGCGACTGCTTCGGGAGCTATCGGTTTTTTGCTGCTGCGGTGTTGAAGAAGGTTCCTTGCGTGACGGGAGAACCAGTCGTTTTTGTGGGTATGCAGTTTAGCAAGCTCGACATCTGAATTTGCCGCAAGATTGACGTTCGTTGGCTTGTAGGTTTGCGCCCACGAAACGCGGTAGACGCGTCCGTTTGTGCGGTCCCATTTTTCGTCCGACGGCGTGTGGCAATGCTGGAGGTCGCACCAGTCAATCAGGTACACCGCGCCGTCAGGGCCTGTTTGCAAATCGACGGCCATGTAGCGCGGGTTTGGTGCCATCATCAGATCGTGTCCGGCGTGAAGCGCCTCATAGGCGGATCCACGCCGCTCGTTGACCTGGTGATTCATCTGGTGCCCGAACAGGTTGTTCGTGAAGAGATGGTTTCGGTACGTATCTGGCCAGTTGTCGCCGAGATAGATCAGCGTGCCGACATGGCTGTGTCCGCCGTAAATGGCATCGCTTCCGGGTTTTCCCGCGCCACCTGCTCCGCTGTCGTATTGGGCAGCGGCAGGGAGGAAGTTTTTGAGGTGCGGTGCGAAGTCGGGACCTGCATTGGAGAGGAAGGGAGCGTAGTTGTTGTTTGCTTGGTTCCAAAAGTGACCGTTTCGGATGACGTAGGTTGTTCCGCCGCCGCCCCAGAAGCTGCGGCAGTGGGTCATGAAAAGATGGCCGCTGCTGTTGAAGTCGAGCCCCCACTGATTGCTCCCGCCGTGCGCGAAAATCTCGAACTCATGCCGCACCGGATGGTAGCGCCAGACCCCTGATCGGAAGTCGATTCGCTGGTCGTCGGGAGCGCCAGGCTTGCCAACTTGCGAGCGGGTGAACACGCCCTGGTTTCCGTAGAGCCAACCATCTGGGCCCCACGAGAAACTGTTCAAGGTTTCGTGGGTATCTTGGTAGCCCCAGCCATCGAGAAGAACCTGGGGTTTACCCGGTTGGTCATTGGCGTCTTTCGGGATAAACAAAAGCTCGGGGGCCGCGCCAACCCAAACGCCACCGAAGCCGACCTCGATGCCGCTGACGAGATTGAGTCCGTCCATGAACACGGAGCGTTTGTCGAACGTTCCGTCACCGTTGGTGTCCTCGAGAATGAGGATGCGGTCCTCGTTTTGTCCGTCCTTTCGTTTGTTGGGGTAGCTGTAAGCCTCAGCAATCCACAGGCGGCCACGTTCATCCATTGCGAAGGCGATGGGTTGTTTCACCTCAGGTTCGGCTGCAATCAGTTCAGCTTGGAAGCCTGGTGTGAGCATCATGCTGGCTACTACTGTTTGCGCGTCCTCGTTTTTGATGGAGGAAGGTTTGGCGGGGTTGGGCGCAAGATGCTTGAGAACAGGACTTTCCTTCTGACGTGTAGCTCGATCTGCATTTGCAGCCGCGCCTTGCGCCGTCGGCATTGCGTTCACGGAAGGCTGTCCTGGGGTCAGTTCGGGCTCGCGATCGTGGAAGACGAAGTCGTCAAAGTTCACGTGACCCCAGCCTCCGGAAAACGCGTCAACAATGCGGATGTGGATTTGTTTTCCTGCGTGTGGACGGAGGTCGAGGACCTCCCGGCGCATGTCTTCGCGAGTTAAGCCGACAGCGCTTCGGATGAGCTTGCCAGTGCTGTGTTCAATGATTTCAACGCGCGTTTTTGAGGAGTCGCTTCCTCCTCCCACAAGGAAACTTGCCCAAGGTTGCGTCACTTCGAACGGGACGGAGGTGAGGGTGCCGGTGGGTGCGTCGCCATTGGTTTCGTAGCCGCCAATCCAGTAGTCGCCGGCATGGTTGCTCCGTTCCGAAGGCTTTCGTTTCTGGACGGAATCACCTTTGACGGGTTGGCCTTTCCATGCGTCACCCTCAGCGATCCAGTCGTCGAGTGTGCCTGTTTCAAATCCGAGGTTGAGGACTTTTCCTGCGGGGTTCTTGGGTGGGATGGAGATTGTGTTCGGCTTTAGTGTGGGCGCGCCTGACGCGGCTGGTTTGCGGGGCGTGTGCGCAGGGAGATTCAGTTTCGCGCGCTGGCCTTCAATGCCCCCGAGGGATTCCCATGTCGGGGCGTTCGGCGTCGAGGGGAGGTCGGCGATGACGATGTCCTTGATTTGGACGATCGCGTTTCCACCGCTGTGAACTTGAACGCCGATGACGCCATCGGAAGCGATGTCTTTTTCGGGTTCTGTGTAGTCGGAGGCCTGCACTCCATTGATCCATGTTTGAATGCGTGGTCCGTCCG
>JBEEPE010000328.1:0-2890 GCA_041191265.1 Verrucomicrobiota bacterium
TGAACCGGTCGTAAGGCGTGTCCTGATTGAACGCATCAATCACGTAATCGCGATACGTCCAACCATTCGAAAACACCGGCGTTGATTTGCGCTGGTTCGCGCGATCCCCGCTCGTGTCCGCATACCGCGCAATATCTAACCAATGCCGCGCCCAGCGCTCCCCATAAGCCGGCGACGCCAACAAACGATCCACCAACCGCTCAAACGCATCGGGCGCATCATCCGACGTAAATGCTCTCACGTCGTCCGCCGACGGAGGCAATCCCGTCAAATCAAAGCTCAAACGCCGAATCAACGTGGCCCGATCCGCCCTCGGTGTCGGCGACAATTTTTGTTCCTTCAGCTTGGCGAGAACAAAGCGATCAATCTCATTCGCCAAAGGAAAATCCTTCCGCGCAGATACTTTCGGAACCTCAACCTTGGCAGGCGTTTTGAACGCCCAATGAGACGCTGCTTTTTCAGCGTCCCAAACCGTCTTCGCAACCGCCTTCTCCGTGCGCGGATCCGGCGCCCCCATGCGAATCCAGTTCTCAAAGTCAGACAAAACCGCGTCAGACAACTTGTCCTTCTTCGGCGGCATATGAAGGTCTGCATCCTTGGTCTCATGCCGCATCGATTGGAGCAGCAAACTTTTCTCCGGATTGCCCACTACAACCGCAGGTCCGCTGTCCCCCCCCTTCAACACCCCGTCGCGCGTGTCCAACATCAACCCGCCTCGGAGCTTCTCACTCCGCGCGCTGTGGCACTCGTAACAGCTCTCCACCAGAACGGGGCGAATGTGCTTTTCGAAAAAATCCGTCTTCGCCAACTCCTTGCCATCGCTGGCTGCTGTAGCCGTACCGACAACTTGAAGCAGCGCGGAGAGACCGCCCACTAGCCGAAACACTCTGGAGAAAGGCACTTCCATAAAGCCTAGGCGAGTAATCCCTTAACCACCTCTCCGTACACATCCGTCAGACGGAAATCACGACCATTGTACCGGTAGGTCAGCTTCTCGTGATCAAATCCGAGAAGGTGCAACATCGTCGCATGAAGGTCGTGCACATGGACCTTGTCCTGCGCCACATCGAATCCGAAATCATCCGACCGCCCGTAAGCCTGCCCGCCTTTCACCCCGCCACCCGCCATCCAACTGCAGAATGCACGGTGATGGTGATCCCGCCCAGGTTCACCCCGCGCACCGCGGTCGTGGCGCGGCGTCCGCCCAAACTCGCCCCCCCAAACAACCAACGTGTCTTTCAACATCCCGCGCTGTTTCAAATCTTTCAAAAGCGCACCAATCGGCTGATCGATGAGGTCAGCGTTCTTTTGAAGGTTACCCTTCACGTCCGTGTGATGGTCCCACGACCCCGCCCAAACCTGCACGAATCGCACCCCATTCTCGACCAACCGTCTCGCAATCAGCATCCGCCGCCCAATCTCAGAGTCCCCGTACAAGTCGCGAACCGATTGCGGTTCTTGGTTCACATCAAAGACATCTGTCGCTTCGGACTGCATCTTGAACGCGAGTTCGAAGGACTGGATACGCGCCTCCAGCGCGGATTCACGGTTCAATGCCTCCGCGTGTCGCTCATTGAAAGTCTTCAACAAATCCAGTTGCCGCCGCTGCTCCGAAGGCGAAGCCAGTTTGCTCTGGATATTCGCGATGATCCTCTCAGGCGGCAGGCTGACGTTCCCCACCAACGTCCCTTGGTACGCCCCCGGAAGAAACGCCGAACGCCAGTTCGTCGCCCCACCTAGTCCTCCACCCAACGCAACAAATCCCGGCAAATTCTGGTTTTCCGAGCCGAGCCCGTAGAGCGCCCAAGATCCCACCGAAGGCTTCACAAGTCGCCCAGATCCCGTGTTCATCATCACCGTCGCAAACTCGTGCGCCGGAATGTCGGTCTTCATCGACCGAATCACCGCGATTTCGTCAATGCTCTCCCCAATTTTCGGGAAAAGTTCGCTCACCTCCACCCCACTCTGCCCCCGTTTCGTGAACTTAAACTGGGGAGGCAACGGCAACCCGCCAATCTCCGAAACGTCCTTGCCCATGTGCTTCGCCAGTTCGGGTTTAGGATCCCATGTGTCAATGTGTGAAGGACCGCCCGGCGCGAAAATATGAATCACCCGTTTCGCTGTCCCTGGGAAATGGGAGGGCTTAGGCGTCAGCGGAGAAAGAGCAGCGGCCTCTGCCGTGCCCGCACTTCCCAACAAACTCGCTAGGCTCATTGCTCCAAAACCCATGCCGAAGCGGTTCAAAAACTCGCGTCGCGTCGCACAGTAATCCAATGCCGAGGGAAGGTGTTGAAGTGGGTCCATAACGTTTTGCGTTCAGCTCTCCGTAAACACAAATAGTGCCGAAAAGTTGCGGAAAAACCGCTCACCACCCGCGTCGCACCTGCATTTGTCGCCACCTGCACTGCGCCGTCACGCCCCCAAACGCGGTGAACGGGAGGCTAATGGCTCGAGCGACCGATTCGTTTCACCAACGAACCGCCCCTTGAGACCTCCTCCCCCTCGGCATCCTCCCACCCAAGCGTGCCCCCTTGCGTTGCGTTCGGTGTTTGCCGCAGCAAGCCCTTCGGACGCCCCCCACCCGAAAACACCGCCCCTTCAACAACGCACGCCCATCGACCAACCAGCGCCAAAGTTCGCGCGCAGAGTTTGCCCGTTCTCCCTCAGCACAATCATTCTGGCAGAGCAGAGCGGCATCGGATTACCTAGACGGTTCGCATATGCCCTCCCGTCCGAAGCCCTCTTCCAAACGTACCGAGAAACCGACAACCGCGCCCGTCCTCGCGCCGCGCAAACTTCTGGTGGCAAACCGCTCAGAAATCGCCATTCGCATCATGCGCGCGGCCACTGAACTAGGTCTTCGAACCGTCGCAATCTACGCTCAGGAGGA